>JBBSHF010000069.1:0-10285 GCA_038253355.1 Candidatus Limnocylindria bacterium | reverse complement strand
GCCAGGTACTCCGTGTCGTCCAGACGGGCCGCGGCGTGCTCCAGCGCGAGCTCGCGCATCTGGCGTTCAAGCCGGGCGCGATCCATCGTCACGGGACGTTCGCCAACTGAGAGCACCGCCGTGATCTGGGCGCGCATCGCGTGATCGACCCGGATGGATCCGAGCTGAGCGAGGACGGGGGTCTCCCATGTGGTGGCGGGAATGCGGGCCTTCGAGCCCCAGCCGGCACACGGATCGGTATGGAGCTTGGCGACCCGATCCGTGCTGCCCATCCGCCCATCTGATCGGATCCGCCTCCCGCAGGTGCACTCCAGGAGCCCCGCCAGCAGGTCCAGGCGACCGCGGTGGCGAGGTCCTCCGCCCGAGGTCTTCGCCCGTCGCACCTGTTCGACCCGTCCCCACAAATCGTCGGAGACGGGCGGGTTGGATCGCCAGGATGCCGGACGGCGGGTTTCGTTCGGACCGCGATGTCGGCGGATCCAGCCGTTGTAGAGCGGGTTCTTGAGGATGTACCGGATGCGATCGGCATCAAGGCCCGTCTCGCCCGCGAGCTGTTTGGCGCTGACGTTCCCCAAGGCGTAGCGCTCGAACGTGCTCCGGTGTCGTGATGGAAGGGTCGGAGAACGTGCCGATCCCCGAGCGCGCCAGACCTGTGACGAGCGCCGCGGTCGTGCCGGCGCTGTAGTTCCTGGCGGCAAACTGGTCTGCGATCAACCAGGACGCGTCGTCGACCGTTGCCGTGGCGCCACCTGGCAGCGTGTGCGACGGGAGCGCACCGATGATGTCCGCGGGCGGCACCGAGGAGTCGGCAGAGGAGCTTGGTCCCGCGGAGGAACCTGGTGCCGTGGAGGCCGCCGGTCCCGCGGTGGAGCTGAGGCTGGCAGCGCCGCTGGGTCCCGGCGAGCCGACGGCACCCGCCGCAGGTCCAGAGCCGCATGCTGCGACGAGCGTGACAAGCAGGACGACCGCGATCGAACTGCCTCGCCGCGCGTCAGCGTCCGAATCCCGATAACGGGGAGCTGACCGGGGAGCGCCATCGAGTGCCCAACTTCTCTGCCGGCCGAACGCAGTCTCGAATGTTCGAGCCTCGGCACGAGGAGCGGGCAGACGCGCAGTGTGCGCGCGCGAAGCGGAACGCGCAGCGCGGCCCTTGGCGGCAGTTGTTGTCAGGCCTTGATCGAGCCCGAGAGGAGACCGCGGATGAACTGGCGCTGCGCGACGATGTAGAGCAGGAGGATCGGAAGGGCCACGAGGATGGCGGCTGCGGATACCGCGGGAACGTCGAGGCCGTAGCGGCTCTTGAACACCGAGAGGCCCAGTGGCGCCGTCCGGTGCGCCTCGTCGGAGATCATCACCAGGGCGAGCAGGAAGTCGTTCCATGACCAGGTGAAGACGAGCACGATGAGCGTGGTGATCGCCGGGCGAGCGATTGGGACGAGCACGCGCCAGAGGACCTGCCACGTGGTCGCGCCGTCGATCTGGGCCGCCTCGATCAGCTCGGTGGGCGCGGCACGGAAGAACGCCCGCATCCAGAACGTGCCGAAGCACACCTGCAGCCCGGCTTGGGGAAGGATGAGCGACCAGTAAGTATTGGTCAGGCCCAGGTCCCGGAACGCGTAGTAGAGCGGGATGATGACCGCCTCGAACGGGATGATGATGCCCGCGATCAGAACGTAGAACAGGACGTTCGAGAACGGAAAGCGGATGACCCCGAAGGCATAGCCAGCCGGGATCGCGCAGAGCGTGGTCAGCACGACCACGGACGTCGAGACGACCAGGCTCGAGGTGAAGAGCGTCGTGAAGGAGCCGCGCTGCCACGCGGCGATGAAGGTGTCGAGGCTCAATGTGTCCGGCATGGTGATGCCGGTGAGAAGGGATCCGGGTGGATGGAGGGCCGCGAGCAGGACGCCGGCGAGCGGAGCCAGGGCGGCCACCGCGAACGCCAGCGCGATGGCGTAGGTGGTGGCGCGCTCAAAGGGTGACGTGATCATTCGTCGTCGCGGGCCGTTTCGAGCCGCCGGATGCCGACCGAAACCAGCAGAACCAACACCGTCAGGATGGTGGTGATCGCCGCCGCCGAACCGACCTGGCCGCTCTGGAATGCGCGCTTGTAGATGAGGACCGTGGGCACGTAGGTCTCCGTGCCGGGCCCTCCCTTGGTGGTCACGAAGATGACATCGAAGGCACGCAGCGCATCGATGACCGTGAGGAGCAGCGCCACGACTATCTGGTTGCGGAGCCCCGGGAGCGTCACCGCGAAGAACTCCTGGACCGGACCCGCGCCGTCAACGCGGGCGGCGTCGTAGCGTTCCGACGGGATCTGCTGGACGCCGGCAAAGAAGAGCACCGCGCAGAGGCCGGTCGTCAGCCACGTCCCGATCACGCCGACCGCCGGAAGCGCCGTGGCGAAGTCACCCAGCCACGCGCGCGTGAGGCCGTCGAGCCCAATGGCCGAAAGGGTCGCGTTCACCGGCCCCTGGGGGTCGTACATCCATTGCCACGCGACGCCGATGACGACCGCGGCCAGCACCTGTGGCACGAAGATGATGGTCCTGAACGCGGTGAGGCCGCGGATCGGCCGGCGGGCCAGCGCCGCCGTAACGATCAGACCGAGACACACGGGGGCGATCGAGTAGAAGCCGATCAGGATGAACGCGTGAACGAAGGAACCCTGCACGACCGGGTCGGTGATCGCGGCGACGTAGTTATCGAGGCCGGCCCAGTCGGCGAGTGACACGCCGTCCCAGTGGAAGAGCGAGATCCACGCTCCATCGAGCGCAGGAAGGAGGACGAACAGTGCGTAGAGAGCGAACGCCGGCAGGATGTAGAGGAAGCCGATGAGTCGAGGTTCGCCCGGCCGGCGGCCGCGCGAGGCGGAGATCGCCCCGCGCCAGTGGCCGAACGGGCGTCGCTCACTGGCCAGGGTGGGCTTTGCTCCAATCCTTCTGGACATTGGCCGTGAACTCGGCTGGAGTCATCTTGCTCGCCGTCAACGACTGGAGGCCCCCGAACAGGGTGTCGCCCATTGTGGGCGTTGTCCAGTCGAGGTACGGCGTAAGCAGCCCGCCCGAGGACTTGGCCTCGAAGCCCTTGATGATGGCGGCCAGCGACGACGCCGAGTCGACGGCAGATGGATCGGCGAGGGGTGCCGCCGGAAGGTCGCCGTTGCTGGCTACGACATCGGCTGCCTTCGAGTCCGTGATGAAGTTGATCCACGCGGCAGCAATGTCCTGGTGGCTCGACTTCTTGCTGATGTGATACGGGATGGATAGGGCTCCGGTCGTCGAGCTCGGGGTCCCGGCGGCGACGTCGGGGAGAGCGAACCAGCCGACGTTCGGGGCGAGCGGCTTGAAGGTGTTGTTCTCCCAGGGGCCTGTCAGGAAGTAGAGGCCGTCGCCCTTCGCGAACCGGGCGGCGGCGTTGGGCTGTGCCACTCCGCCGAAGCCGTTCTGGAAGTAGCCCTTCGACGCCCAACCCTGCATCGTCTCGGCAGCCTTTTGCGTGCCGCTGTCATCGAACGTCGACCCCGGAACCGCGAACGTCCAGTTCCTGATGTTCGCGGGATCGTCGTAGAGCGCCTGCAGCATCATGAAGATATGACCGAGCGGCCAACCGTCCAGCCCGCCGACTGTGATCGGAGCGACGTTCCCAGCCTTCGCGGCCGCAAGCGATTGCTCGAACTCGGCGAACGTGGTCGGCACCGACAGGCCCAGCTGCTGGAGCGTGGCCTTGTTGTAGAAGACGCCGAGGACCTCGGCCTTCTGGGCGATGCCCCAGAGGGGACCCTTCGTCCAGGTTGCTCCGTCGTTCGACCAGCGCAGAACGTCGAGGGTCGCCGGCGCCCCGAAACGGGTATCCCAGCCGTACGCCTTGGCGTAATCGTCGAGGGGGACGATCAACCCGGCCTTAACCAGAGCAGCGTCGACTGAGTAGCCCTCGTTGCCCTGGTACACGTCCGGCGCGTCCGGCGCCGACGCCGCCAGCTTGATGGTGGCCATGTAATCGTCAAAGGCCTTTGACGTTCGCTTGATGGTCACGTTCGGGTACGTGTCGTGGAATGCCTTGTTGAGCGCGTCCATCTCACCGGACGGACCGGGCTCCGTCTCCGTGTCCCACTCGGCGAGGGTCACGGGTGTTGTGGTGTCGAACGTCGGGAGCGGCGGCGCGCTCTCGCCGGTCGTGGCGCTCACGCTCGGCGACGCGCCCGCAGGCGAGCTTGCTCCCGCCGACGCGCTGGTTGCCGGCGACGCCCCGCTCGTTGGCGTTGCAGCCGTCCCCGCCGATTGCGGGGCAGCCGACGGAGGCGGGACGGTCGGCCCCGAGCCGGTATTGGCAGCCGACGGCGGCGAAGACACCTGGCCACTGCCGGGCGTGCACGCGGCAACCACCACGCCGAGTACCACCAGCCAAACGAGCAACCTTGACCTGACCATGGCACGCCTCCTCCTACTGACGAATTGTGTGCGTCTCTTCCACGAGCGCACGATCGAAATCCGCGCGCCCAATTCCCTTCTGCATTCCCTTCTGCCGGCTCGTGTCGGCCACGAGCGACAACGTTGCATAGGTCGTGGCCAGCTCGAGTCGCTCCTCCAGCGCTCGGCGGTCCAGGTCTGCCCAGACCCATGCTGCCGTGAACAGGTCTCCCGCGCCGGTGGGGTCCTCGACCTCGACTATTGGTGCACCGCTTCGAAGGGACCGGCCGTCGAGGTCGATGGCCAGGGCACCCGCGTCGGAACAGGTCACGACCACCGTGGTGCCGAGTGCCGCGAGCCGGCGGGCGGCTTCCTCGGCATCGTCCACGCCGGTCAGCAGGCATGCCTCGCGATCGTTGAGGATCAGGGCCCGGAGTGACGCCAGCGACGATGGCAGCCGGCCCATCAGCAGGCGCACCTCGGGATCTCCGACGACGGCATAGACCAGCGGGCCCGACGGTAGCCGATCGACGTTCGGCAGGTCGATCACGATAGCCCGCGGCTCGAGCGCGGCCAATGGCTCGGTATCCAAGACGGCCGTCGGGCTTGCGGTCACGAACGCGCGATCGCCCCCGAACGGGAGCGCCACGGACACGGGTGTCGTGCCGCCGCGCCGCCCCATCCAGCGCACGCCCGCGGCGGCCATGAGCTCCTGGAGAAGTCGACCGGCGGGATCGTCCCCGATCGGCGCACAGACGACCGCGCTGAGCCCAAGGCGTCCGAGCGCGTAGGCCACGTTCGCCATGGCGCCCGGCACGATCACGAGCTCGCGCGCCAGCTGCTCGTCACCTGGCGCGGGCAGCCCGGTCAGCCCTCGGAAGATCAGGTCGAGGAATGGAGCGCCGAGGCAGGCGACGTCCACGGTCATCGAAACGCCGCTCGAAGCTCGGGTTGACCGGAGATGTACTCGTCCAGCATCCGGGTGGCAACCGCCACCGACGGCACGAGCGGGTGGAGCGCAAACGCCTTGATCGCCATCTGGCGCGACCCGGACAGCGCTGCGTCGATCGCGGCCCGCTCGGCGGCGCGGACCTGGAGGATGAGTCCCTGCGCTTCCATTGTCACCGCCCCGATCGCGGCGGGGACGATCCCGCCGCGGCTCACGATGCACGGGACCTCGACGATGGCATCCTCGTCCAGGAACGGGAGGCTCGAACGGTTGGCCGTGTTGAGGATGCGCACGGTCGGATCGTCCGAGTTGAGCGCGTCGACGAGCGCAAGGGCAAGGCCGCCGTACCCGCCGGGTTGGCGCCCCGCGACCATGTCCTCGTGCGCCTCCTCCCGTCCGTTCCACGCCTCTTCCATGTAGTGCGCCTCACGTTCGGACAGCGCCTGCTGCCATACATCGAGCGGGTCCACGCCACCGTCTCGCCCGGCGCCATCGTTTCGATAGAAGGCGGCCTGCTGCTCGCTCAGGTATTTCGCCCGCACGTGGCCGACGCGCATCGCTTCCAGGGCCTCGCGCTCGAAGTAGAAGTAGTACAGATACTCGTTGGGGACCATGCCAACCGAGCGGATCCAGTCTGCCCCGAAGAGCCGGCCTTCCTCGATGCCTTCGACGCGCTCTGGATCGTCAAGGAGCCCCGGCAGGAGGTCGCGGTTCCGGTCGAGCACGCTACGAAGCCAGCCCAGGTGATTGATCCCGAAATAGTCGAACCAGAGCTCCTCGGGGCGACGGCCCAGGGCGGTTGCGACCCGACGGCAGAGATCCTCCGGCGCGTCGCAGATGCCGACCACCCGGTCTCCGAGGACCCGGCGGATGGCCTCGGTCACTAGTCCGACGGGGTTCGTGAAGTTGATGAAGAGCGCATCCGGAGCCCGGCGATCGACCACCTTGGCGATCTCAGTGACGACCGGCACCGTCCGCAGGGCGAAGGCGATCCCACCGGCACCGGCCGTCTCCTGGCCGATGACTCCAGCCTCGATCGCGACGGTCTCGTCGATCAACCGGCCGGCGATGCCGCCTACTCTCACCGCGCAGTAGACGACATCGGCGCCGTCCACGGCCTCCTCGAGATCGGTCGTTGCGTGGTGGGGGAGGTGCGTGCCGAGCCGCTTGTCGATGCTCTCGAGCACCCCCTCGATCCGCTCGAGGCGGGCCATATCCACGTCATACAGCGCGATCTCATCGTACCGGACCTGCGTTCCACCGGCAGCGATCGCGCGGTAGATGACTGGCGTCCGGAACCCGCCACCGCCCAGCAAGGCCAGCTTCACGGCGCAGAGCCTACTGTGTTGCGGCCGCTGGGGTCGGCTGCCGGCAGGCTGCAGACCGTGCCGGTCGGCTACCGGCTCGACATCGACCCGTCCCACGTCGACGTCCTCCGCTTCGAGCGCGCCCTAGATCGGGCCAGAGCTCGAACGCTGAGCGCGACTGAGCTCGGCAGTGCGCTGGACCTGTGGACCGGCGAGCCACTCCAGGATCTGCTCGACCTTCCGTTTGCAGGGCCCGTCGTGGCGCGCCTCAGAGAGCTGCGGATGGCGGTGAGGGAGGATCGCATCGAGGCGGAACTTGCGCTGGGCCGCCACGAGGCACTGATCGGCGAGATCGAGCGGCTGGTGGCGGACGAGCCGTATCGGGAGCGTGGTAGAGCGACAGCTGATGCTGGCGCTCTACCGAAGTGGTCGCCAGGCCGACGCGCTCGCGACGTTCCAGCGCGCTCGCGACCTCCTCGTCGAAGACCTGGGCCTCGAGCCGAGTCCGGCCCTTGCCGCGATGGAGCGCGCGATCCTGCTCCAGGACCCTGCCCTCGACGCCGTCTCTGCGGCCGAGGGAGTGGCTGCGCCACTTCCGTCCCTCCTCACGCCCACGATTGGGCGCGCTGCCGAAATCGACGAGACCGCAGCGAAGGTCCTGCACAACCGGCTTATCACGATCACGGGTCCGGGAGGAGCGGGCAAGACGCGGCTCGCCGTCGAGATCGGACGACGATCCGAGGCCTCATTCCCTGACGGGGTCTGGTTCGTGGACCTCTCGACGACGCGCGATCGCCCCGCATTCCTCGCGGACCTGTCGCGCGCAGTCGGGGCTCCGCCCGCGGAGGATCCGCTCGCCGGGCTGGCGAGCCATTTGGCGAAGTGGCGCGCCCTGATCATCCTCGACAACCTGGAGCGGGTGATCGACGCTGCGATCGATCTGGCGAACCCGATGCGGCGAACGAGCGAGATCCACGTCCTGGTCACATCTCGCGTCGCCCTCCGGGTGGCCGGCGAACAGCTGGTTCAGCTCGGTTCCCTTGAACCGGACGAGGCCTCGGCGCTGTTCAGGGCGAGGGTGGCGGCGGTGACTGGCGTCGGAATCACGGACGCCGTAGTCAATGGCATCGTCGATCGGGTGGATGGTCTGCCGCTGGCCATCGAGCTTGCGGCCGCAAGCTGCCGCGCTCTGGCTGCGGCAGACGTGTTGGAGAGGCTGACGCGTCGGCTGCCGCTGCCGACTGGGCCGCGGGATCTGCCGGCGCGGCATCAGACTCTCCCTGCAATCGTCAGCTGGAGCACGGAATTGCTGGCGCCGCTGGAACGCGAGCTCCCTGAAAACCTCAGCGCGTTCCGTGCGCCCTTCACTATCCACGCTGCAACGGGACTGCTGGACGACGACCGGGAAGTGCCCGCCCGGCTGGCGACGCTGGTCGGTGCCAGCCTCGTCGTCCACGATGACGATGGCTATCGGATCCTCGGAACGATCCGCGAGATCGTCCGGGAGGCGGTTGATCCGGCACGACGTGCCGCCATCGACGATCGGCACGCCTCTTGGATGGCCACGACCGCGGCCGTGGCCGTCGACGGGCTCCACGCACCTTCGCGGACATCCTGCGGAGATGGTTCCGCGAGACCGACCTGCTGGTCCGCTACGGCGGCGAGGAATTCGTGGCTGTGCTGGAAGGCGCGACCTCGGCCGACGCGGTCCAGATCGCTGAGTCGGTTCGCGCGACCCTGGAGACTACGACGATCGACTCGAGTTACGGTCCCCTGAGCGTCACTGTCTCGGCTGGCGTCGCCCAGCTCGGCCAGGAGCGCGACATCTCTGTGGGTCTGAACGAGGCCGACGTTTGGCTAGCACAAGCCAAGCGCGGCGGTCGCAACCAGGTCATCGGCGTCTAGGGCTGGTCGCCGCGGGAGCCTTGGTCTGTCGTGGACTGACCGGCCCCCTAACTCATTCCTTGAACGGAACCGCCGCGGAGATCGTGCCCTTGGCGCGAAGTGCAGCAACCTGGCCGAGCATCGGGATCGGGGCTTCCATGACCGGCTCGAGCGCCGTCTCGCCCTGGGCTGAGGCCGTTTTCCCGAACGCGTCGACGACCTGCGGATCGAACTGGATGCCGGAGTACTTGCGCAGCTCTTCCATGGCCTGCGCCGCGCTCATCGGGCGGAGGCGGTAGGGCCGCACCGCGGTCATCGCCTCGAAGGCGTCCGCCACGCGCAGTGGGGTTATTGGCGTTATTGGCCGGTTAAAAAAGGGAGAGCTCACGCTGGTCGGCCCCACCTGCCGGCGGCTGCGAGACGAGTCGTCACCGGGGCGCCCGACCGCCCGGTGTGCGCACGACCAATCCATCTTCGTGCGCAGTTCTTCGGTCGCTTCGGTTGCCGGCATGGGCGCCGGTAGAAAAAGGAGAGTCCACGCTGGTCGGCCCCACCTGCCTGCGGCTGCGAGACGAGTCGTCACCGGGGCGCCCGACCGCCCGGTGTGCGCGCGACCAAACCATCTTCGTGCGCAGTTCTTCGGTCGCTTCGGTTGACGACGCCGGGTGCAGATTGGACGATTTGGACACCCATAAAAAGGAACGCCGCGATCGGAGGGGGCGACTGAGGCCGATCTTCCAGGGGGGATCCTTCGAGCGGGCCGAACGGGTGCCGGGGCGCTCGGGGCGATCGCAGCACACCGCAGCGCTAAAAAAAGGCCGTTGCGATCGTCACGGGGTCCAGGGAGCCGATTATGGTGGACGATTCTTCGGGCGAGCCCGTCGTCAGCCCGGGGTGACCGCAGCACACCGCAGCGCATACAAAAAAGGGCGCTGCGATCCGCACCGGGGGCAACCATGCTCCATTTTGGTGGGGAGTTCTTCGGCCGAGCTGAACACGGACCCGGGGCCCGGGAGCGGGCTCAGGTGCTAGCGGCCGCGCGTTGCGCGATCACCTCGTCGGGGATGGGGACGTGGCAGGGGTAACCGTGCCCCCGAGCGAGCGTGCAGGCTCGGCAGAGGCGGATGTCGGCGATCGCCGGCCCGCTGCACGTGTCGGTGCATGGGCGGCACTGGCAGACCTGGTGGTTGGCGACCGACCAGCGACGCAGCTGCTGGCGCAACCGAGCCCTACTGATCCAGGGGGTGGGCGCGTTGCGCCGAGACCTCCTGGTAGGTGCCAGCGGCGAGGGTGCGGGCAGCGTTCTCCCGCGCAGCGACCTTGACGGCGCTCTGCCCGCTGAAGCGCTCCCAGCGCGTCAGGATGACGTCGCAGTAGCGCGGCTCGAGCTCCATGCCGTAGCAGCGGCGTGACAGGCGCTCGGCGGCGATGAGCGTGGTACCCGAGCCCATGAAGGGGTCGTAGACCACCTCACCGGATTTCAGGTGGTTACGGATGGGCAGCTCCGAGAGGAGTGCGGGCTTCTGAGCGGGGTGGTCGAACTTGGCCTCGCGCGAGCCGCCCATGATCATCTTGGGCGAGGGCACCCGCCAGATGGTGGCTTGGTTACGCTCTCCGCGGAACGGCACCTTGGCACCCTTCCTACGCACCACCCAGCAGGGCTCATGCGCCCAGTGATACCAACTCCGGCCCATGGCGAAGAGGCCCTTGTCCCAGATCACCTGGGCCACGAT
>JBBSHF010000068.1:0-10288 GCA_038253355.1 Candidatus Limnocylindria bacterium | reverse complement strand
GTCGGCCTGCCGGGCAATCCGGTGAGCGCGCTGGTGACGTTCGAGATCTTCCTGCGGCCCATGCTGCGCGCGATGCTCGGCCTGTCTGGTGATGGGCGGCTGCGCGTTGCGGCACGCGCCATGGAGCGCATCGCCAAGGATCGCGACCGCCGCGCGTACCTGCGGGTGCGCCTGGTCGCCGGCGACGATGGCTACCAGGCGCGATCCGCCGGTGGCCAGCAGTCGTCGCAGCTCCGGCCGCTGGCCGACGCCAACGCGCTGCTCGTCGTCCCCGAGGGCACCGCTGCGGCCGAACCCGGATGCACCTATCCCGCGATTCTGCTCGGCGCGGTGGCATGAAGCCAACGCACCTCGATCCGCACGGCGCGCCGCGCATGGTCGACGTCTCCGCCAAGCCGATCACTGTGCGACGGGCGGTCGCCGCTGCCGTGGTGCGCATGCGGCCGGACGTCCTGGCCACGCTGCTCGATGCCGGCGGCCCGAAGGGCGATGCGTTCGTGGTGGCGCGACTGGCCGGCATCGGTGCCGCCAAACGGACCAGTGAGCTCATCCCGCTCTGCCATCCGCTGCCACTGGATCGGGTGGAGATCACCCTCGAACCGGACCGTGAAGCGGGGAGCGTGCGGATCCGCGCCGAGGCGGCTGCCACGGCGCGCACCGGGGTCGAGATGGAGGCGCTCACCGCGGCCGGCGTGGCCGCGCTCACCCTCTACGACATGGCCAAGGCACTGCAGCGCGACATCGTCATTGAACGGGTCGAGCTGCTGAGCAAGGAGGGTGGCCGCAGTGGCGCCTATCAGCGTGATGCGGCAGCGCCAGCGGGGCGCGCTGTCGAGGTTGCCCGCCACCAGGCGGTGGTCATCACGATCTCGACGCGGTCCGCGGCCGGCCAGCGCGAGGATCGCAGCGGTCCGGCGCTGGTGAACGTTCTGCGCGAGGGCGGGTTCGACGTGGCGCCGCAGCCCCTCGTCATTCCCGACGACGAGGAGCAGATCGTTTCCGAGCTGATGCGACTGGTCGAGTCGGGCCATCGGCTGATCATCACCAGCGGCGGTACCGGGCTGACGCCCACCGATCGAACCCCGGCCGCGACGCGGCGCGTGATCGAGCGCGAGATCCCCGGCATGGCGGAGCAGATGCGCCTCGCCGGCCTGGCGCACACGCCCATGGCGTCACTGTCCCGCGGGATCATCGGTACCCGCGGCGAGAGCCTGGTCGTCAACCTGCCGGGCTCGCCCGCCGGGGCGTTGGAATCGCTCGAGGCGATTCAGCCGGTGCTGCGCCATGCCCTCGATCAGCTGGTCGGTGGCGACCACTGAAGTGGTGACAGGGCGCGCCGCTTTCTTAGGCTCAAAGCGCTTGTGTGTTTCCCTGACGGGGTACCATCAGAGTACTTCCGTCAATGGTGCACGGTTGCCCCGTGTTTCACCTGACAGGCCCACCCGCTCCGCCGCACGCGGCTCCGCGCGGCAACTCGCAGAGGTAGCTACATGCGCAGCAGACCCCTCCCACGCCTCCTGGCACTGGTCGCCGGGGCGTCCATTGCCCTGGGGGCAACCGCCATCGCCGGCGCGTCCACGCCGGCAGGCGATGTCAGGCTCACGAACGACGCACCAACGACTTCCGGATACACCAGTAACTACACGATGGTCACCGGCATCGCGCACACCGATCCGGCACTGACCGAGTGCTCGCGGGGCCGCCAGCGTGAGAATGAGCCGGCCGTTGCGGTGGACCCGCGCGATACGAGCGTCATCGTCGGCAGCTCAAACGACTATTGCGCGGTCTATGACGACGGCAACAACGCCGACGGCGCGCCGATTCCCTCCGGGCCGATCTGGCTCGGCTACTACCGCTCAACGAACAGTGGCGCCAGCTTCACCAGCTCGCTCGTTCCTGGCTATCCGGGCGACAACTCGCCATACGCCAGCCGGGCCCAGATCCGGACCGCCTCGTCCGGCGATCCTGTCCTCGCCTGGGACAACCAGGGCCGCCTGTTCGCAGGCTCCGAGAGCTCGGATGATCCCGCCGGCACCCAGAAGACGTTCGGCGACGTGTGGGTCGCGACGTACGAGAATCCGCAGGGCGTCAACGGTCCGACCTCGCGCGACGGCCTCGAGTTCAAGCGCAGCGTGATCGTGGCCCGCGGCTCGTCCGCTCCGAACCTGCTCGGCAAGTTCCAGGACAAGACCGCCATCGAGGCGGACCGCACCGCCAGCTCATGCGCGGGCAACGTCTACTTCGCTAACTCGCGCTTCGTGGGCAACGGCGGCTCGAACATCTACTTCTACCGATCGACCGATCACGGCAAGACCTTCTCGCACGGCACGCTGCTCACCAAGAGCTCCAACGACGTGCAGTTCCCCGACATCGCCGTGACCGCCAATGGGCACGTGTACGTGACGATCGGTGCCACGCTGCACAGCGGCAACCGCACCTTCGACGCGATCCTCTACGCTCGCTCGACCGACTGTGGCGCCACGTTCGAGCCGACCAAGGTGCTGACCACCTACACCGGCTACGACCTGCAGGATCAGCTCACCAACGGCGGCACCGCGCGCGACTGTGGCGACCTGAGCTCGGCGTGCGTCTCGGGCTACACGTTCTACCGCAACGACTCTTCGCCGCGTTCGACGGCCGATCAGCTGGCCGATCCGAGTGACGAGACCGTGTACGTGGTCATCAACGCGTCGAAGCCGGGCACGGCCACGCCGACCGGCACCACCTTCGGCTCGGAAGGCGCGGGAACCGGCAGCCAGTCGGGTGCCTACTTCATGACCCTCAGCGGCGCCAGCGGTGCCGCCAGCGCCATGAAGCCCATCGATCCGCAGGCGACCGGACACCAGATCTGGCCGGACATCTCGGCCGATGGCGGGATATTGCACCTGCTGTGGTGGGACACTCGCAACGATTCCTGCTACAGCCCTGCTCGGCCTGCTGGCAACTGTGCCGACAGGTCGGTGGTCCCGGCGCACGACGTGTACGCCACCAGCTCGACGAACGGCGGCGCGACGTTCGCGGCGTCGACCCGCGTCACCGATGTGACGACCGCACCGAACTACGATCAGTTCGGCGGCCGTACCGTTCCTTTCGCAGGTGACTACCTGTGGATCAGCTCGGTCGGCTCGTTTTCGTACGGCGTGTGGACCGATTACCGCAACACGGTGGCCGGGAATGACCCGCGCTCGCCCGGTGGCGACGGGACGTATGGGCCAGAAGTGCACCAATGCCGCACGCTGGTGGGAGGCTCATACACCGGAGACACCTGTCCGCGTGACGGCGGACTCGACCAGGACATCTACGGCGACCTGACTCCGTAGGGTCTGCGGGGTGGGCGGAGGATCGGATTGCTTTCCTCCTCCGCCCGTCCTCGCGCGTTACCATCAAACGTACTTCCGTTGTTGGTGCATGGGCTGCCCCATGGACTTCACGTGACAGGTCCGACCGCCCGCCGCGCGCCGTTTCGCGTGGCAGCACGTTGAGGTACGCGATGTGCAGTTGCGGCGACTCATCGGCACGAACCACAAGGAGGAAGGGATGATCAGCCTTATCGCGGCGCGACGGATCGCACCGCTCTTCGCAATCGGCCTGCTGCTTGCCATGGCCAGCCCGGTTGGTGCATTGAATCCTGATACGGAGGTGACCGTCGGCAGCCCGCCCAGCCCGTTCTCGCAGAACAAGCAGAATGAGCCCGGCCTGGCCGTGGATGCCAGTCACCCGATGATTCTGGCGGCTGGCGCCAACGACAACATCGACCTGGAAGCCTGCAATGCAGGGAAGCCAACGGACTGCCCGTTCACGCCCGGCGTCGGCGTCTCGGGGGTCAGCTTTTCGCTGAACGGTGGAACCAGCTGGACGCAGCCCACCTATACGGGCTACTCCGCGCGCGGCTGCCTGGGCGATCCTGATCCCGCGGTCATTGACGACGTTTGCGTGCCGAATCCGGCCGGCCCCATTGGCACGCTGCCGTGGTACTACGAGAACAACATGGTCTCGAACGGCGATCCGATCCTCGCCTTCGGTCCGCGAGCAGACGCCAGCGGCAGCTTCGCCTGGAGTAATGGCTCGCGGTTGTACTACGCCAACATCGCCACCCACTTGACTGCCGGCGGATTCAAGGGTTCGTCGGCGATCGCGGTTTCCCGGACCGATGACGTGGCGGGCGCTGCGGCCAGCGTCAAGTCGGCGTGGATGCCGCCGGTGATCGTCACCAAGCAGAGCTCCGCGGTCTTCCAGGACAAGGAGGCGCTGTGGGCGGACAACGCGGCTTCGAGCGCGTTCTTCGGCAATGTCTACGTCTGCAACGTCAGCTTCCGCAGCAATGGCGGCGCACCTGAGCCGGTGCTCATGGCGCGCTCGACCGATGGCGGAACCACCTGGCAGCAGCAGCAGATCAGTCAGGCGGCCAACACCGGCAGCGGTCAGGGGCGCTCTGGCGGCCGGCAGGGCTGCACCATCCGAACTGGAAGCGATGGGACGGTCTACGTCTTCTGGGCCGGCAGCTTGAAGGGAGCCTCGGTTCAGTACATGGCGCGCTCCTTCGATGGCGGTGTCCGCTACGAGCGGCCGCGTGCGGTGGCCACGGTCGTCGAAGTCGGCCAGCTCGACCCGGTGCAGGGTCGCAACACCATGGATGGCGTTGCCGGAGCGCGTGACGGCAGCAGCTTCCCCACGGTCGACATTGCGAACGGCGCACCCAGCGGTGCCGGCGCAACCAACGAGATCGTGCTGGGCTGGCCGGATGGTCGCGACGGTCTCAACCACGAGAAGCTGCTGATCCAGTCGTCGCTGAACGGTGGTCGCAGCTGGACGTCACCGGTTGTCGCCTCGGCGGCTGGCGATCGGCCCGACTACGCGGCGGTGGCCATCTCACCTGACGGCGATGACGTGTACGCGGTGTACACCAACTACCTGGATCCCTGGCGCTCCTCGACTGCCGAGTCGCGTCGCATGCAGGGCGTTGTGCGCCATGGCACCGGTGCGCTGACGGGTTGGCTCGACCTGCACCGAGGCATGATCGGTGACGATCGCGGCTCGAGCGCTAACGGCCTGAGCTCTGAGTTCCTGGGCGACTACAACTACGCGGTCGCCACGAACGACTTTGGGGCGGCGAGCTGGACCGATGTTCGCAACGCGGCGGACTGCGCGGCCATGGACGCCTATCGCCAATCGCTGGTCGACGGCGCACCGATCGCACGGCCCGCTCCGCAGCAGGATTGCCCCGCAATGTTCGGGAACACGAGCATCTTTGGTGGCTCGTACGCGGACCCGACGCCCTAGCGCTGGCGTTCGACGTTGACAACGCGCGAGGGGCGGGCCGCCAGGCCCGCCCCTCGCGCTATCGGTGTTCGCTAGCATGGGCGGCGCATGCAGCCCAGCATCCCGTTCTACTTCCTGATTGTCATCCCGGTCGCCGTGGCGACCTACGTGTTCTGGCGGCGCGCTCGGCGTCACCTTGAGATGCTGCGACAGGGCCGGCCGCTCGACCGCTCCGATCGGCCGCTGGAGCGGATCAAGGGCCTTGGCATCTTTGTGTTCGGCCAGAAGCGCCTGCTGCGCGACCGCGGCCCAGGCCTCATGCACTTTTTCATCTTCTGGGGCTTCGTGGTGCTGCTGGCGACGACCGGCAACTACCTGACCAACGGCCTGCTCGAGACCATCGTGGGCTGGCCACTCGGCGGGGTGCTGTGGCAGATCGTGGTGGTCGTCGCCAACCTGTTCATCGGTCTGATCATCATCTCCCTCGCATACGCGGCGTACCGGCGCACGGTGACCCGTCCTGCCCGGCTGGCGCTCAGCCGCGACGCCTTCGTGATCCTGGCCTTGATCGCCGGGGTGGTAATCACCGAGCTTGGTGGCGACGCGCTGCGCTACGTGGCGGCGCCTGCCGATCCGACGCGTGGCTTCGCCCTGCTGGCCGGGCCGCTCAGCCTGGCGCTGACGGGGATCGGCGCCGAGGGTGCGCTCATCGGCTTCGGGATCTTCGCCTGGGCGCACATCGGCTTCGTGCTGGCCTTCGGCTCGTATCTGCCCTACTCCAAGCACCTGCACATCCTCACGTCCGAGCCGAACGTCTACTTCCGCAACCTCGAGCCGCGCGGCGCCCTGCGCAAGATGGACCTCGAGGCGGAGCCCGCCGCTGACGACGAGACGACCTTCGGAGTCAAGACTCTCAAGGACCTGACCTGGCGCCATCTGCTCGACCCCATGACCTGCACCGAGTGCGGCCGATGCATGGAGTTCTGCCCGGCTTCGATGACCGGCAAGACGCTGAGTCCCAAGCATTTCATGGAGGGCCTGCGCGACCAGGTGGCCATGGCCGAGACGGCACTCGCCGCTGCTGCCAGCGCGCAGCGCGCGGCAAAGGGCGGTGCCAGCGGCGGGGTGGAGGCATCTGACACCTCGTTGGCGCTGGCGCGCGAGCGCGCGAACGAAGCGCTGAACCTGCCGATCGTCGACCACGCCATCCCCGAGGAGGCGATCTGGCAGTGCACCACCTGCGGCTGGTGCGTGGAAGGTTGCCCGGTGCTGATCGAGCACGTCGACACCATCGTCGAGATCCGTCGCAACCTGGTCCTCGAGGAGAGCCGCTTTCCCAAGGAGCTCAACACCGCCTTCCGCAACATGGAGAGCGCCGGCAATCCGTGGGGACAGCCGCGGTCGGCACGCCTGGATTGGGCCAAGGGCCTGGACGTCAGCGTCCTGGGTTCTTCGTCACAGACCGATGGCGCCGCCCGGCCAGCGGCGCAGCGGGCAGCATCGGATCGTCCATGGCGCACCATCTTCGGCGGACCGGACGACGGCGACGGGACGATCCTGTATTGGATCGGTTGCGCGGGCGCCTTCGACGATCGAAACCGCAAGGTGGTGCGCGCCATGGCCCAGCTGCTGCGCCAGGCCGAGCTGCCGTTCTTCGTGCTCGGCTCGGGCGAGACGTGCTCCGGCGATCCGGCACGTCGCGCCGGCAACGAATACCTCTTTCAGATGCTGGCCCAGGAGAACGTGGCGACGCTGTCGGCGGCGCACGACCGGCATGGCGTGCGGACCATCGTGGCCAGCTGCCCGCACTGCTTTAACACGATCCGCAACGAATACCCGCAGTTCGGCCTCGCCGGCATCGAGGTGATCCACCACACCCAGCTGCTCGACCGGCTGGTGGCCGAGGGGCGGCTGAAGCCGACCGAGCACAGCGACGCAGTGGTCGCATATCACGATGCCTGCTACCTGGGTCGCTACAACGGCGTCTACGACGAGGGTCGTCGGGTCGTCGAGTCGGTGCCTGGCCAGCAGGTCGTCGAGATGGAGCTGCACCACGATCGTGGCCTGTGCTGCGGCGCAGGCGGTGCACGCATGTGGATGGAGGAACGCGAAGGCCAGCGGATCAACCATCGCCGTGCCGAGCAGGCGTTGGCCGTCTCTCCGGACGCGATCGCCACGGCCTGCCCGTTCTGCCTGATCATGCTGCGCGACGGCACCGCCGACCTGCAGCGCACCGACGTCGTGGTGCGCGACGTCGCCGAGCTGCTGGCCGATGCAACCGGGGCGTGGAAGCGGCAGGTGGCGGAGGCTGAGCCTGAGCCGCAAGCCGGGGAACCGCCCGCCATCGCCTGAGACGGGCGGGACTGGCAGCAGACTGGGCTGCAGGTGGCGCCGTGGCCGCTCTGCGCGGGCGTAAAGTGCCGTCACAGGCGCCTTATGTGCCGATGGCACCTCTGCAGGCGGTCCGTTCGCGCGTAAGGGGCCGCATCGGCCCGTTATCGGTGGTCCACGGGGGTCGGCCCGGATAAGGGGCCCACATCGGCCCATTACTGGTGCTGCCAGGCCCTTGGGCCCGGATAAGGGCCCCGGTCGGGCCATTACTGGTGCTGCTGGGCCCTGGGCCCGGATAAGGGGCCCACATCGGCCCATTAGCGATCCGCCGGCATAAGGTGCCGCCACAGGCGGCTTATGTGCCGAGGGCGCCCTGGAGTCGGTCCGTTCGCGCGTAATGGGTTCGCAGCGGCCCGTCATCGGCGATCCCCGGGGCTCGGTCCCGGATAAGGGCCCGCATCGGCCCATTAGTGGCCCATTACTGGTGCGTCGCAGGACCCGGCAAGCGGCATGCTTTAAACTGAGTGGCACCCCGAACTGCGGCAATTTCCGGGCCACAGCTGAACGAAAGGAGCCCGCGTGACGTACCGCCTGACGAGCGAGCAGGACGAGCTGCGGGCCGTCGTGCGCGAGCTCGCCGACGAGCGGATCGCGCCTCGCGCGGCGGAGATCGACGCGAAGGCCGAGTTTCCCTGGGATCTCAAAGAGCTGCTCGCCAGGCAGGACCTGCTGGGCACCTGCTTCCAGGAGCAGTACGGGGGGACGAACCTCGACGGCGTGAGCCAGGTGATCCTGGTCGAGGAGATCGCGCGTGCTGACGCCACGACCAGCCTCATTCCCATCGTGCAGAAGCTTGGATCGCTGCCGATCAGCATCGCCGGCACCCAGGAGCAGAAGCAGCGCTACTTCCCAAGGCTGGCCAGCGGTGAGTGGCTGATCGCCTTCGCGCTGACCGAGGCGGCGGCCGGGAGCGACGTTGCCTCGAATCGGATGAAGGCGCGCAAGGATGGTGATGATTACGTCCTCAACGGCAGCAAGCGCTTCATCACCCACGGCAGCATCGCCAACGTCGTCATCGCCTTCGCCCTGACCGATCCGGACGCCGGCGGCCGCAAGGGAATGAGCGGCTTCATTGTCGAGACCGCTACGGCCGGATTCGCAGCTCCGCGGATCGAGCACAAGATGGGCATCCGCGGTTCGCCGACCGCCGAGCTCAACTTCGATGACGTGCGGGTCCCGGCGGCGAACCGACTCGGCGAGGAGGGCGATGGCTTCAAGATCGCCATGGCCACGCTGGATGTCAGCCGCCTGGGGGTTGCCGCGCAGGCGGTCGGCATCGCGCAGGGCGCGCTTGACGTGGCCGTGCAGTACGCCGCCGACCGGAAGCAGTTCGGCCAGCGGGTGGCCGACTTCGAGGCGGTCCAGTTCATGCTGGCCGACATGGCCAGCCAGACCGAGGCAGCGCGCCAGCTGGTCTATGCGGCGGCCGCTCGGGCGGACGACAACGTGCCCGATCTTCCATACTGGACCAGTGCCGCCAAGCTGATCGCCGGCGACACGGCCATGAAGGTCACCACCGACGCCGTCCAGGTCCTGGGGGGCTACGGCTATATCACCGAGTATCCGGTGGAGCGCATGATGCGCGACGCCAAGATCACGCAGCTTTACGAGGGAACGCAGCAGATCCAGCGTCTCCTGGTGGCTCGTCAGCTCCTGGCGCGGAGCGGCGTGCCGGCGCGACCGTAGCAAGGGGCACCGAATTCTCACGTGAAGATCGTCGTCTGTATCAAGCAGGTTCCCGCGACGACCGCCGACAAGCGGTACGAGACGGACCTGACCCTCGACCGCACGTCGGTCGACATGGTCATCAATCCGCTCGACGAATACGCCATCGAGCAGGCTCTGCGCCTGGCCGACGATGGTACGGTCGACCAGGTCGTCTACCTGTCGATGGGCCCCGAGCAGGCCAGCGAGGCATTGCGCCGAGCCCTGGCCATGGGTGGCGACGAGGCCTACCTGGTGACCGATGACGCCCTGTCGGGCGCGGACGAGTGGTCGACTGCACGGGTCCTGGCGTCGGCCCTCGACAATCTGGCACCCGACGTGGCACTGATGGGCATGGCCTCCGATGACGCGCGCGGCTCGCTGGTCCCCGGCGCGGTGGCCGCCATGCGCAATCTGCCGCTGCTGTCGTATGGGGCAGAGCTGCGCCTGGGAGACGGTCTGGCGCGCATCCGGCGCCTCAGCGCCAACGGCCACGACGTCATCGAGGCGCCGCTGCCGGTGATCGCCAGCGTCACCGACCAGGTCGGTGAGCCGCGCTACGCCAGCCTGAAGGGGATCATGGCCGCCAAGCGCAAGCCGCTCGAGACGTGGAGCCTGGGCGACATCGGTCTATCGGCCGAAGACCTGCACGCGTTGACCAAGGTGGAGAGCGCGGAGCCGCCCCAGGCCAAGCCGCCGACGGAGCGCATCGAGGGTGCCTCGCCGGATGAGGCGGCGGTCCGGATCGCCGACTGGCTGGCGGCAAGGAAGCTGATCTGATGAGCAACGACGTCTTCTTTCTCGCCGAGTTCGTCGATGGCCGGCCACAGCGCAGCGCGCTTGAGCTCGCCACGGGCGCCGCGCAGCTGGCCAGCAAGAGTGGCGGCCAGGCAGTCGCCCTCGCCTATGGGCCGGGTGCCACCGGGGGAGCTGC
>JBBSHF010000067.1:0-10322 GCA_038253355.1 Candidatus Limnocylindria bacterium | reverse complement strand
TGCTGCGCCGCATGACGAGCCACCGATGGCGCGCCGCGACTCTCACGCTCGTCGGGACGATGGCGCTGGCCGCCTGCACATCGACGGATCCGGCATCTGATGGCGACCATGATCTGGCGGCGCATGGCGGACCGTCGGTCGAGCTTGGACCGTCGACCACATCCCAGCTGAGCGAGGACCTCAGCGTGAGCAGCGCCGGATGGGCGACCGATTTCAACCGTCACGAGGTGCCGCTCGACGAATTCCCGAGCAGTGGCCCGGGCAAGGACCTCATCCCGGCCATCGACCTACCACAGTTCCAACCGATTGGCGATATCGACTGGCTCAAGGACCCGAGCCGGTGATTGCCTTCGGCAACTGGATCCGATTCCCAACGACCAACACTCTGGTTCGGCTGGACCATCTTCAGGCCGGAGACGACGATCTGGCAGAACTGACGCGCGCTAACATTGATGGTCGTGTCCTCGGCCACCCGCGAGACACGGCAAAGCCCCGGGTCGAGCATGAATCGCGGAGTTACGAGTTGTTGTCCGCTGACGCGAGCCGCGCATGATCCGCCGATCAATCCATCGGCTTTGACTGGCAGAGGCCTCAGGCGTCCGCATCGTGGAAGCCCCGAAACTGATGAGGAGGTCGATCCGATGAGCCAGCAGCCGATCGCCGACCTGGCACTCCTCTCCGATTGTCACTCGGCCGCGCTCGTGGACAGGGAAGGAAGTGTTACTTGGTGGTGCCTGCCCAACTTCGCCAGCCCTTCGGTGTTTGGCCGCCTCCTCGACCAGGAGGCAGGTCACTTCCGTATCGGAGTGTCGGGGGCACCACGCGTCGAGCGCCACTACCTCGAGGGCACCCTCGTGCTGCGAACGACCTTCAACAGCCCGACCGGCACCATCGAGCTGACCGATGCGCTCGCGCTGGGCCCGGGCGTTCGCGGACACGAGCTGGGCTCGGCGTCGCCGCATGCGCTGATCCGCGTCGCGCGATGCACCAGCGGTCAGGTAGAGCTGGAGGTGGACTTCGCGCCGCGCTTCGAGTACGGGCTGACCGCGCCACTGGTCGAGGCGATCGACCACGGTGTCGTCGCCACCGGCGGCCCGACGACGCTGCGCCTGTCAGCGAGCATCGCGCTCGAGGTTGTTGACACCACGGCCACGGCGCGGGCCACCCTGAACATGGGCGAGACGGTCACCTTCGCCGTTCATGGCGCGTCGACCTGGGAGCCGCTGCCAGCACCGTGGTCCACGCGCATGATCGAGGAGCGCCTCGCGGACACCATCGAGGCCTGGCGTTCCTGGGCCGCGATGCACCGGGGTTATCGGGGTCCATACGCAGAGCTCGTGTACCTGAGCGGGCGCGTCCTGCAAGGCCTCACCTTCCAGCCGACCGGAGCCATGGTGGCTGCGCCGACCACCTCGCTCCCGGAGGTGGTCGGTGGTGATCGCAACTGGGACTACCGCTACACATGGGTGCGCGACGCGAGCCTGACGCTGAATGCGCTGTGGATCGGGGCCTGTCCGGACGAGGCCATTCGCTTCTTGGGCTTCCTGACCACGGCGGCCAGCTCCGTCTACGGCCGACGCCACATGCAGATCATGTTTGGCATCCGAGGCGAGCGCGACCTGACCGAGCGCATACTGCCGTGGCTCTCGGGCTGGCGGGGCAGTCGACCCGTGCGCGTCGGCAATGGTGCCTGGACCCAGGCACAAGGCGATGTGTACGGGGAGTTCCTGGGCGCGGTGCATCGTGTGCGGGATCGCCTCCGCGTAATCCCCGAGCGAGAGCGTCGCTTCCTGAGGGCACTGGCAGACCGTGCGGCAGCCGGCTGGCAGACGCCCGACCAGGGCATTTGGGAGATCCGCGGCGAGCCGCGACACTTCGTCCACTCCAAGCTCATGTCCTGGCTGGCCGTCGACAGAGCGATCGAGATGGCGCCCGATATCGGGGCCGACGGCGACGTTCCCGGCTGGGTTGCCACGCGCGATGCGATCCGGTTGGCCATCGAACGCGATGGCTGGAACGAGGCCGTGGGTGCGTTCACACAGACGTTCGGATCACCTGATCTCGACGCATCCTCCCTGCTCATCCCCCTCGTCGGGTTCCTGCCGCCCGATGACCGTCGCGTGCTGTCGACCATCGACGCCATTGAGCGCGGTCTCACCGATGAGCGCGGGTTGATCCGCAGGTACCGCTCCGACGATGGGTTGCCCGGCTCCGAGGGCTCGTTCCTGATCTGCACCTTCTGGCTGGCCGAGGCACAGGCGCGCGCCGGGCGGCTCGATCTGGCTCACGCCATATTCGAACGGGCGGTCGGCTACGCGAACGATCTGGGCCTGCTGAGCGAGGAGGTTGCCAGTGGCAGCGGGGAGCTGATCGGCAACTTCCCGCAGGCGTTCAGCCACGTGGGACTCGTCAACGCGGCGTGGGCAATCGCCGAGGCCGAGCGAACCGAGCCATCCGGCACGGCGGCTGACGGTTGACCCCGTTGTGGGATGAGCTCGGCATCAGTGAGGTCCGCCGACGAGAAGGGTGGAAAGGCGTGATGGTCGTCGTCGCCGATCGGTCAGCTCGCCTGTGGTGGGAGGTCACGCCCTTCGAACCGGCGGATCGCTTCGTCGCGTCCACACGCCTCGCAGATCAGTGTCCGATTATCGGTGCGCGACAGGGCAGGGAAGCGGCTGAGTCGGACGAGGCGGCGCGGGAAGGAGGTTCGACGTCGGTGGTCGGGCACAGACCACAACTGCGCCAATCTCGGTATCGTTGACACTCGACGCGAGCGATATCGAGCCATGTGCGCGAGCGGCGGGGCAGAGGAAGTGCAAACTCGCTCGATTTGGCGCCGGCAAGTTTCAGTACACGGCCGGCTCCCGCCGGAGCGACCTGATTCCTTCTCAGGGCGTCAATGGCCCCAGTGGTCCATTGGCGACGCTCGACGATGTACCTCGCGCAGGTCCTCGCCGAGCAACTCGACATAACGCCCTGCGGAGGGTCATCGAGCTCCAATCTTCTGGGCTCGAGGTTGGGGGTGTGTGGATCAATAGAACGTTCGTACGAACGGCGCAGCTACGCGATGTCCTCACCGGCGGCGGACTCCCATGCGTCTCGTGCGTGAATCGGTACAAGGACCGACTTCGCGTGCCTCAGCCCTCTCGGGCATGCCATCGCAGCACGTGGTGCACCCGACAGACTGCCCGCCTCCGCTGAACAGGGTCGGGTCAGATCCAGCACCAACCGCTCGGCGGTTCGCCGGAGCTCGTCTCGGCATCGGGCAGCTGGAGGGTTGTGGAGCTGGGCCGGGCGCAATCGGTGAAGAGCATGCGACTGCGCCAGGCTTCCGGGGAGAGGGGCAGCGCGGTGAGCAGCGGGAAGTAGAAGGCGAAGCTGGCGACGACGGCCACGCCGAAGGCCGCGGCCGCGACACGGCCGGGAACAGACCGCCAGATCCAGGCGGCCACCTCGCCGAGGCCAAGGCACAGGAATGGGATCGTGGGCAGCAGGTACCAGATGAACGTCTCGGTGCGCGAGCCCGAGAGGACCAGCCACGGCGCGTAGGTCGACAGCACCGCGGCCAGGATCACCAGCTCCGGCCGCCGGTGGTCGAACCCGGCGCGCGCCCAGCGCACGGCCAGCGCAACGAGTGCCAGGCCACCGCCCCACCACACCAGCGGGTTGCCGAGCGCCAGGATCTCGCGATAGCTGCCGCCGTCGACCACGAACGAGAACGCAACCGGGCGCTTGTCGAGCAGCCACGACCAGGCGGGGGACTCGTACGGGTGGTTGCCGGCCAGGGTCGTGTGGAAGTCGAGCATCGCCTGCTGGTGATTCCAGATGCCTCGCCAGACCGTGCCCTGCTGCCATGGCAGACCGATGAGCTCGCCGGGCATCCGACCGGTATAGCTCGCCAGGTAGACCGCCAGGGGGACCAATCCCAGCAGCACGACGGTGGGCAGCGCCTCGCGCCTGGCCACCCGGCCGATTGCGTCGAGCCATCGGCCATCGGTCTCACGCAGAGCGAACGCCAGCTCCCAGGCGACGGTCAGGCCGACGACCGCTGGGCCGACGTAGGCGCCCGACCATTTCACCGCGGTCGCGGCGCCCAAACTCAGGCCGGCGGCGAGTCGCCATGGGTGCCCGAAGGTGAGCCGTTCCAACCGGCCCCCCGAGGCTGTGTGCGCTCGATCGCGATCCAGCACCACGAAGAGGACGGCCGCGACGACGAACAGCGTGACGAAGACGTCGAGCATCGCCACGCGCGACTCCGCGACGTGCAGGAAGTCGGTGGCCAGCAGTCCGGCAGCGGCAAAGGCCGCCAGCGTCGTGGCTCGGGGTCCGGCGACCGACCGAAGCAGGTGGCGGGCGAGCAGGAAGAGCAGGACCACGGTCAGCGTCCCCGCCAGCGCCGCCGCGATGCGCCAGCCAAACGGGTGAAAGCCAAAGCCCTTGATCCCGGCACCGATCAGCCAGTTGCCGAGCGGCGGATGGGCCCGGCTGGCCAGCTGGTCGATCCCGCACACGCTGTCACTGCCCAGCACGTAACGGCAGCCGTTGCGAGCGTAGAAGACCTCGTCGAAGACCAGGCCCAGCGGCCGATTGAGGCCAGTCACGCGAACGGCCAGCGCTCCCAGGGTCACCCCTGCCAGGGCCAGCCAGTCGAGCCGAGTCCCGGTGCTCTGGGGGCGCGCCTTGCTCGGGTGGTCGAGACTCCGTGTGCCCATGATCCGCATCATGCCAGACGGCGAGGTCGTTTTCGGATCGTCAGCGCTGGCCCGATGCGACCTTAGATGTCGAGCGCCGAAAAGCGCTCGTTCGGGTCCAAGGCCCGGCGAGTCGGCGAGCCGCTGTGCAATGAGCGAGCGAGCTCGGAGCGACAGCTCAGCGAGCGCTCGCTGGGCGGGTGGCGGTACCAGACCAGGTACTCGTCATGATCGGAGACCTCGGCCAGCCTGCTGCGTGCGTACTCGTCGTTGGGCTGCACCCAGACGTCACCGACACCCAGCCCGTGCTCCGGCACGAGCTGGAACCCGAGTTCGCGCGCACCGCAGGTGGCGACCACGGTATAGCCGCCCTCCCACGAGGCGTTTGCCCGCGTGACGTGCCAGCCGGGCAGGCGCTCATGCACCTCGCTGACCACGTCGGTCAGCGAGGCGTTGCCCGTGGTCGGGATGGGCATCCACAGCGCGAGCGTCAGGATGCCTCCCAGAAGCGGAACGCCCCCGAGTGCTCGCAGGCGGAGTCGCGGTCGCATGTTGCGTTTGGAATCCCCGGTCGCGGCACCCGGTGACAGACAAGATGGATCGGGAGCCGATGGACGAATCGTAGAGCAGGATTCGTACCGATGCTCTGCTAGACTCCGGCTGCGTCCCGGAGGTTGCACGAATCTGCCGCCGAGCGCGGGGAGGTCACGAGTGAACTACGAGCTGTACATGGCCGAGGCGATCGCCGAGGCGCGCCGCGGGGGCAAGGACGGCGAGCAGCCGATGGGCGCTGTCGCGGTGCTCGACGACGCGATGATCGCGCGCGACCATGATCGTACGCAGCTGCAGCGCGACCCGACTGCCCACGCCGTGCTGCTGACCATCCAGGCCGCGGCGCGCAAGCTTGAGACGCGCCGTCTCTCCGACGTGACGATCTTCACCACGCACGAGCCGTGTCCGATGTGCGTGGGCGCGCTGGTCGAGGCGCAGGTGCGCTCCCTGGTCTTCGCGGTGGCCGATGCGCGGCGCGGCGCGGCGGGGACCGTCCTGCAGCTCGCCCGCGATCCGTCCCTCCCGCATCAGATGTCGGTTGTCTCCGGCGTCCGCGAGGCGGAGGCGCGACGCCTCGCGGACGAGGAGCCGGCGACCGTCTGATAGACTGCCCGGCGGAGAGGTGTCCGAGTGGTTTAAGGTGCCGCTCTCGAAAAGCGGTGTGCGATGAGCACCGAGGGTTCGAATCCCTCCCTCTCCGCCAGTCCGACTCCCGCTGATCCCGCGCCCGGCGCCGTCCGCCGCGGAGAGGTCGCCTAGTGGCCTATGGCGCCGCACTGGAAATGCGGTTCGGGGCAACCCGTCGGGGGTTCGAATCCCCCCCTCTCCGCCACCACCACCTTCGATTGACCGATGCGGGCCGCTCGACTACGATCGCGTCGGCCGTGCTAGGCGGGGAACTAGCGGTGCCCTGAACCCGCAATCCGCTACAGCGGGGCTGAATTCCCGGCCGAGGTCATCGACCTCCGCCTCCGGATGACATCGACCGACGTTGAGAGTCGGGTCCCACGCAGCGAAGGTCCGTGAACCCCGTGAGGTCCGGAAGGAAGCAGCGGTAAGCGATCACCTTCGGGTGCCGTGGGGCTACCTGGCTGGAGCCGGACGATGCGCATCCGTGCGGGGAGCGTCGATCGACGTCGGGTGCACGGCCGCTCCCATCTTCTCGCGCCTGCTCCCCGGCAGGCCTCATCGGTGTACGGTTAGGAGGCCATGCCGAAGCCAGCCAGCGTCGTCGCCGAATCGCCGGTCGAGGTCCACCAGGCCCTCTATCGACGCTGGCGCTCACAGCGCTTCGACGAGGTGCTGGGGCAGGACGCCATCGTCGCCACCCTGCGACGTGCCGTCGCCAGCGACCGCCTGGCGCATGCCTATCTCTTTGTCGGGCCGCGCGGCACGGGCAAGACCTCGACCGCACGGATCCTGGCCAAGGCGATCAACTGCACGGCGCGCGGTGACGATGGCGAACCGTGCGACACCTGCGCCGCCTGCACCTCCATTCGAGAGGGTCGCGCGCTCGACGTGATCGAGATCGACGCCGCCAGCCATGGCCTGGTCGAGGACGCGCGGGACCTGGTGATGCGCGCCCTGACCGCGCCCTCCGAGCTGCGCAAGCGGGTCTACATCATCGACGAGGTGCACATGCTGAGCACGCATGCCTTCAACGCGCTGCTCAAGCTGGTCGAGGAGCCGCCCGCGCACGTCGTCTTCATCCTGGCCACCACGGACACGCACAAGGTGCCGGCGACCATGATCAGCCGCACCCAGCGCCTGGACTTCCGGCGCCTGCCCGATGCGGCCATCGTTGGCAAGCTGGCCCGCATCTGTGCCGCAGAGCAGACCGATGCCGACCCGGACGCCCTGGCACTCCTGGCACGCTTGGCCGATGGGGGAATGCGCGACGCCGAGTCGATGCTCGACCAGGTCCTCGCCTTCGTCGAGGGTCGGGTGACCGCCGATGCGGTGCGCGAGGCCGTTGGCCTGGCCGATGAGGCGGTGATCGGCGGTCTCATCGATGCCTTCGTCGCCGGCGACGCGCCGCTTGCCCTCGACCGCGTCGAGGCGCTCGCCGACATCGGTCGCGACATGGCGCAGGTCGCCGCCCAGGCGGAGGCCGAGACGCGTCGCCGCCTGATCGCCTCTGCCGGCGATCCGGTCATGGCGCGACAGTTGGCGACCATCCTGCGCAGTGTCGCCGAGGCCGGCGGGGCGAGCGGCCGCGACGGGCGTGCCCGCCTCATCCTGGAGCTGCTCGCGGTTGAGCCCTTTCATGCCGCGCCGGTGCGGCCGCAGCCCGCGGCGCCCGCACAGCCGTTGGGCGTGTCGCCGCCAGCCATTGAACCGCACCAGCGTGCTCCGAGTCCGGCGCTTCCCATCCAGCCGCAGCCGCCGCCATCGGTCAAGCCTGCGGCGTCGTTCGCCGGACGTCCCGAAGCGAGTGAGCTGCGGGCTCGCTGGGCCGAGGTGGTGGAGCGCGCCACGCCGGTGATCAAGCCGCTGCTGCGCGAATGTCGGCCGGTGGCGGTCGATGGTGCGCGATTGACCCTCGCCTTTCCGGAGGGGCGCGACTTCATGCGTTCGCGCATCGAGCAGCGTGCCCCGTCGATCGAGCAGCTACTGGAGACCATCTTCGGCGGGACGTGGGCGATCGAGTGCGTCGCGAGCAATGTCGAGCTCGAGCCGCTGAGCGTCGAGCAAGCCGTCGCGCCCGACCGCCACGATGCCGACGCGGTGGCGCTGCTCGAGGGCGTGCTGAAGATCACCGGCGGCGAGCTGGTCGACGTGCGCGAGGTGCGCTCATGAGCAACCATCAACGGAGACGAATGTGAACATTGGTCAGATCGCCAAGATGGCGCAGCAGATGCAGGCGCAGATGGCGCAGGTCCAGTCGGAGCTCAGGGAGGCGACCGTGGAGACGACAGCCGGCGGAGGCGCCGTTCGCGTGGTCATCACCGGCGCGCAGGAGCTGCGCACGATCGAGATCGATCCGGCGGCCGTCGATCCCAACGAGGTCGAGATGCTGCAGGATCTGGTGATGACCGCCGTCAACGACGCGATCGTGCGCAGCAAGCAGCTCGCCGAGGAGCGCCTGGGCTCGATCGCCGGTGCCATGGGCATCCCCGGCGTGCCTGGCATGGGTGGGCCGATGTCCCCACCTTCCCTTCGTTAAGCTCGGAACCTGCGGAGCCCGTGGCCGGTCTCATCGCGCCTGTCGCGCGCCTCATCGAAGAGTTCAGCAAGCTTCCCGGCGTCGGCCAGAAGACAGCGCAGCGGCTGACCTATCACATGCTGCGCGCCCCGGCGGACGAGGCCAGGTCGCTGGCTGCAGCACTCGTCGCCGTCAAGGAGCAGGTCGCCTACTGCTCGCTCTGCTGCAACATCACCGAGACCGGGGTCGATCCGTGCGCCATCTGCTCGGATCCTCGGCGCGACGCGACCCGTATCTGCGTGGTCGAGGAACCGCTCGACGTGCTGGCCATCGAGCGCACCGGTGAGTTCCGGGGTCGCTACCACGTTCTGCATGGTGCGATCAGCCCCATCGATGGCATCGGTCCTGACCGTATTCGCGCGCGCGAGCTGATCGTCCGGACGCAGTCCGGCGGGATCGAGGAGGTCATCCTGGCGACCAACCCGAATCTGGAGGGGGAGGCTACCGCGATGTACCTGGCGGACCTGTTGGAGGCACACGTTCCGGCGGTGACGCGCATCGCTCGTGGGCTGCCGGTCGGCGGCGACCTCGAGTATGCCGATGACGTCACGCTCATCCGCTCGCTTCAGGGGCGACGCCAGGTCGAGCGCTGACGAGCTCGCGCCTCGCTTGACAGCATGATGTGCCGCGCCTAGTATTCGTGGTCGCGCCGGCAGTCAGCCGGGCGGCGATGCAAGGACGGCGACCACAGGTCGCGCGGCTTGCCGCCGGGGTTCCATTCATGGAGGCCTCGAAATCGAACGAGCCGATTCATCGGCGAAATGACCTTAACAGCTGAAGAGTGACAGGAATCCACACGAGTCAATTGGGATCAAGTCTGAACTAGGAACGGTGGTAGGGCCTTCGGGCGCGACCACTGTTGTTTTTTGTTCGGAGAGTTTGATCCTGGCTCAGGACAAACGCTGGCGGGGTGCATGAGACATGCAAGTCGAACGGGGTGCCATCGGGCTTGCTCGATGGTTACCCAGTGGCGGACGGCTGAGTAACGCGTAGGCGACCTGTCCGGAAGTGGGGAATAACTGCCCGAAAGGGTGGCTAATACCGCATGTGGTCGGCGATTCGCTTCGCCGTCCAAAGCCGTAAGGCGCTTCCGGAGGGGCCTGCGTCCGATTAGCTAGTTGGTGGGGTAACGGCTCACCAAGGCGACGATCGGTAGCTGGTCTGAGAGGATGATCAGCCAGACTGGGACTGAGATACGGCCCAGACTCCTACGGGAGGCAGCAGTCGGGAATTTTGCCCAATGGACGAAAGTCTGAGGCAGCAACTCCGCGTGAGGGACGAAGGCTCTCGGGTCGTAAACCTCTTTTCTCAGGGAAGATACAAGACGGTACCTGAGGAATAAGCCACGGCTAACTACGTGCCAGCAGCCGCGGTAATACGTAGGTGGCGAGCGTTGTCCGGAATTACTGGGCGTAAAGAGCGCGCAGGCGGCTGACCAAGTCCGATGTGAAAGCTCCCGGCTTAACTGGGAAATTGCATCGGAAACTGATCGGCTTGAAGGTGGGAGAGGGTAGCGGAATTCCCGGTGTAGTGGTGAAATGCGTAGATATCGGGAGGAACACCAGTGGCGAAGGCGGCTACCTGGCCCATTCTTGACGCTGAGGCGCGAAAGCTAGGGGAGCAAACGGGATTAGATACCCCGGTAGTCCTAGCCGTAAACGATGAACACTAGGCGTAGTCGGTATCGACCCCGGCTGTGCCGTAGCTAACGCATTAAGTGTTCCGCCTGGGGAGTACGGCCGCAAGGCTAAAACTCAAAGGAATTGACGGGGGCCCGCACAAGCAGCGGAGCGTGTGGTTTAATTCGTCGCAACGCGAAGAACCTTACCAGGGCTTGACATGCACCGGAAAACGGCGGAAACGTCGTCCTCCCG
>JBBSHF010000066.1:0-10426 GCA_038253355.1 Candidatus Limnocylindria bacterium | reverse complement strand
GTAGGAGGTGACGCCGTCGAGGGTCGAGACGAAATTCATGACGACAGTGGGGCGATCCGGCCGCAGGCCGATCCCCAGCTCACCGCCGTACCGGGCGCGCAGGCGCTCCGGCAGCGCGCCGCCACGCATCGGGCCAGGCGGCGTCAGCTCCTCCAGGAGCGACTGCAGGCCGACCGCGTCGGTTGGCGCAGACGGCGCGTCGATCATCAGCGCGACCCGCGGTGAATGCCGGCGACTTCGAAGAACTCGGCGCGCAGGGCCGGATTCTTCTCGTACACCCCCCGATACGCCGTGGTGCGCGTGGTGGCGCCGTCCTCGCGCACGCCACGCATCTGGGTGCACAGGTGATCGGCCTCCATGTAGACCGCCACGCCGTGGGCGTTGAGCAGGTCGGAGAGCGAGGTCGCGATCTGGTGGGTCATGCGCTCCTGCACGCCGAAGCGGCGGGTAAGGACGCGGACCAGGCGGGTCAGCTTGCTGATACCGATGATCTGGTCGTGCGCGACATAGCCCACGTACGCGTGCCCGAAGAAGGGCAGTGCGTGGTGCTCGCACAGGGCGTAGAAGGGAATCGGGCCCTCGACGATCTGCGCCAGCTCGCAGCTGGCGTCGCCGTAGCACTCGGTTGGAAAGACCGTCATCAGCTTGGGATCGCCCGCGTAGCCCTCGGTCGCGTCGATGAGCGCCTGCAGGAAGCGACGCGGCGTCGCAGCCGTCCCGGCCGCGTGCAGATCCATGCCCAGGCTGCCGAGGATCTCGCCGAGATAGCCCTCGAAGCGTTCGCGCTGCTCCGGACCGATGGCGCGCAGTCGCTCAGCCAGCAAGGCATCCCGGGGCGATGGCGCGCTGCCGTTGGTGTGCTCGTGAGCGATCGTCATCTCTTCGTCCGGAACCTTCGTGTCATGCGCCGTCATCGGTCACCTCTTCTACAACGTAGTGGTGCTAGTGATACAGCCTACGGTCGATCCTGTCAACTCTATCGATGGTTACCGCCTGTGATAGAATCGCGTCCATGTCGAAGGCAGCGCGAGACCAGGACCTGGTCGCCATCGGTTTGCTTGATGAACCGATGCGCCGAAAGCTCTACGACTGGGTCTGTGCCCAGGCGCGACCGGTTGGACGCGAAGAGGCCGCCAGGGCGCTTGGAATCAGCCGTGCGCTGGCAACCTTTCACCTCGATCGGCTGGCCACCGGCGGACTGCTGGACGGCGGCTACCGGCGGTTGACCGGCAGGACCGGCCCCGGGGCCGGCCGGCCTGCGCGCGTCTACTGGCGCGCCGCGCGAGAGTTCAGCGTGGCGCTGCCCGAGCGGCGCTACGAGCGCGCCGCACAGTTGTTCGCCACCGCGTTGGCGGGCATCGCCGGAGATTCCGTGCCAGCCTCATTGGACGCCGCCGCGCACGATCTCGGTAACAAGCTCGGTGGCGCATCGCGGCGCGGGGCGCCGGCCCGGCGCCTGATCACTGCGCTCGAGGCCGCCGGATATGAGCCGCACACCGATGAGACCGGCACGATCCGCCTGCGCAACTGCCCGTTCCACGCCCTCGTCGACGCACATCGTCCGCTGATGTGCGGCACCAACCTGGCGATGGCCGACGGCCTCAGCCACGGGGCGGGCGTGACCGAGCTGCGGCCGGTGCTCGACCCGCAGCCCGGATTCTGCTGCGTCGCCTTCGTCCCGACGGCCACCGGCGACGCCCGCAAGAATGGCTAGGCCACGCGGATCGGTCTGGCGCTGTCGCGCGCCACGAGGCGTCGGGTGATTCCTCGGAGGTAACAGCCGTAATGGTCCTGCTGAGACGCCTTATCTCGCGAGATTGGTCTGCAGGAGCGATACGGGCCCCATGGGGACCCATTACGGGCGGCGCGCGGCTGAAATCGAGCCAGAATCGGGCCGGAGCCGAAATAATGGTCCCCGGCGGGACCATTACGACTCGCGACGCACCCGGCTCCGGAGCCGGGCCAAATCAGTCACCTGCTCAGCGTGCTACGGCCCAGGCCAGCGCTCCAGGACGATCTCCGCGTCGGCGGGGTCCATGCGGTAGCCGCGCACGTCGGCATCCCAGGTGATCAGGTCGCGGCGCGCGACGCGGCGCATGACCTTGTTGGGGCCGGCCACGATGCCGGCGAAGGCCGTGCCGGTGCGCTTCCCATAGCGCGCCGCGAGGTCCGCGTCAAGGATCAGCGCGGTGTCCTGCATCGACAGTTCGGCGGCCTCGCGCAGGAGGCGACGGCTATCGGCCCCGCGAATCGCGTTGAGCACCTCTCCGAGCTGCCGGCGGCGCAAGTCTGCCTGGTCCGCCTGCTCGGCGACCGGGCCGCCCACCGTTCGCTGCGGCCCCATCACCCATCGCCAGGCAAGGGCCACGAGCTCCTCTTCGGTCTCGGCCTCGAACTCCACTCTCGGCACTCGAACACTCCTGTACTGATACGTACCGGATATGTAACGAATATATCACGAGCGGTTTCGTGCTACACTACGTTCCATCGGCTGCAAGGCCGCGAACCGCTTGATCCTCTGGTTACCTCAAACGACGAAGAGCCATTGGCGTATCCGCTTCGTGTCGACTTAGCCGCATCGGGGGCAGAGGAGAAGATATGCGTTACACCAGACTCTCTACATACGACCTGACCAAGGGCAACTTCGACGAGCTGACCGGCATTGCCGAGAAGGGCATCCTGCCGATGTTCGCCAAGGAGCCTGGCTTCGTGAACTTTGGACTGGTCGACGCCGGCAACCACAAGGTTGTCTCGATCAGCATCTGGGAGACTCGCGAGGAGGCTCAGAAGTCGGCCAACATGGCTGCCACCTGGGTCAAGGACACCATCGCGGACCGCGTTCGGCTGGTGAGCACCTCAATCGGTGACCTGGCCCTCTTCCGCGGCGTCCCTGTCGCCGCCTAGAGCGCAGTCTCACAGGCCGCGCCGCGTGGCCGCTCGGGCCTAGCCGCCGGCCCTGCGCGCGTGGCCACATCGGCCGTCCCGGCTTCGCTGCCGGGCGGCTCTTGCTTGCCGATCATCGGCACCTCGATCCCGAAGTTGTCCTTCAGGCGCGCCTCCACGTCATTCGACGATTTCTGAATCATCCGCAACCATCCCCTGCGCCGCCTCGAGCTGGCGTAGCGTTGGAGACGTTTCAGCTTCGACGCCAACAAGAATCAGGGGCACCGCCGGAACGCCTCGGCCCTGTCTGGCGATTGAGTACAGCGCGCTCTCGTAGTATCCAGGCCCCGACGACATCTCTGACTGCATCACCTTCGTCGCAAGGATCTCGACGCCCAGATCGATCTTGTTGCCGACGAAGAAGGCCATGTGCTTCACGAATAAGTCGTAGGCGATGAACGCATACTTTCCGAGCTGCACCTCGATCGCGACTCGATCCTTCACAAAGTCCGTCTGGTTGTACGAGGAGATCGGCGTCTTGCCGGCAGCCTCAATTTCGGCCTTCTGCTCTGCCGCAGACAGACCAACGGTCTGGCGAATGAGCTCGTAGTCATTGGTGAGCCAGTAGTAGGTGATGCTTTCGTGCCAGCCGGCGGCGTTGAACTCCTGCTTGAACCGCGCATTGAGGTCATCCGGGGAGTAGAGCATCTTCCCGAGCATGCGCTTCTCGCGGCTCTCTTTGGTGCGAGCCGCCTCGGCATCGATTCGAGAAATGACGCCTTGGATCTCTTCCCAAATGCCCGGCCGTCGGACCTTGAGCCATTCCCACCCATTTAGGTGCGAGTGGTATGCGCCGATCCTCATCCTGGCCGATAAACAGGACGGCTCATCGGCCGAACACGAAGAACGCCTCGCTCGGCTCGATCTATGCGCTCGGCTGCGATGTTGATGTATGCGGGCATCGTTTCAGCCATCGCGCCGCGACGCCCATTGAGAATAGCGGCTAGAACAGCCGAGCCAACGCCGCCATATGGATCAAACACGAGCTCCCCGGGTTTCGTCAGCGGGAGCACCAGTCGCTCGATAAGCTCGATCGGGAACTGGCACGGATGGGCGGTCTTCTCGACGTGGTTGTTCTTGACGTTCGGGATGATCCAAACATCACCGGGGTTCTTTCCGAGGGGGTTGCCGGTCAGTTGTCCCCGATTCGGGCCTTTGAACGCCTTCTTGTTCGGGTATTTCTGCGGGACGCGAATGGGATCGAGGTCGAAGTCGTAACGAGCGCCCTTGGTGAACCAGAGGATGGTTTCGTATCGGCCTGAGAACCGGCGCGAGGCGTGGAGGCCATGTTCGAAGTGCCAGATGATGCGGTTGCGCAGGTTCAGGCCCTGTCGCTTGAAGATGGGGTAGAGCAGGCTGTCGAGCGGAAAGACTTCGCCGGCATCAACATGGTTTCCGACCTGCCAGGCGATGCTCCCGCCCGGCTTGAGGAGACGAACCGCCTCGCTGATCACGTGCTCCTGCATCTCCAAGTAGACGTCAAGTGGCGTTCGCCGCTCATATGCCTTGCCGATGTTGTACGGAGGCGACGTGACGATCAGCGCCGCGCAGCCATCCGGCATGCTTGCCATCAACTCTTCGCAAGCGCCCGAATAGACGATCACGTGGGCGTCTGGATCCCATCGGTCTGTCCGGCTGAGGCGACCAAGGGGGGCTCGCAGGCTGTCGTCCGGAGTCGGAAGCGTCTTCGGTCGCGCAGCCTCGCCAAGCAGAGGCCGAAGCACTGGCGTATCGTCGAATAGGGCCTCCATGTACGGCAATCCTACTCGTGGGCGTGACAGGTCGTTTGTCCGGCGCAACATCGGCAGAGCCTACGAAGCTGGCCCTGTCAAACCCTTACCGCAGACTTACGGCGCGTTCGGAAGGCCCCTTCCTTCCCGATCCGGGAGCGCAGCTCCCGACGATGTGCTGACGCTGCCCGGCACGCGCCCATCGTGGTGGGCGGGGTTGCGAGGTGGTCCCGGGGGCGAGGAACAGCAGGGATTTGGTACTGGTCGGGGCGAGAGGATTGGTACCGCCGACCTCGTTGTCCCGAACGACGCGCGCCGCCCAAGTGGGCCATACCCCGACCGGCCACTGCCAAGTGGGAGGTGTCATCCTATCAGAGATACTTGCCAGTCAGCCCGGCGAGTGCCGCGGTGATGGGCTCCGCCGGGTCGACGTCGACGGCAGTGCGCCCGCTGCTCGACGGCGTGGTACTGCGCATCGAGGTCGTTTCGAACGCGCGATATCGGTCCTCCATGTGCGGGCCGCCGACCATGCGTGCCGACCGCGCTTCACGGAGAAGTGGGGATCGGATGGTACGGTGGACGCGCTGGGTAGAAGCTCTGCCGTCGCCGGGACCAAGGTACCGGTGGTTGAGGGCAGACCACCCGCTAGGCTCCCCACGAGCGGACCGCCCATGTCCGCCAGCACAAGGAGGTGGTGATGTCCCGCTATCTCGCCGTATGGCGATTCCCAATCACGCTGATGCTCGGCCTGCTCCTGCCATTGGCCCTCGCCGCGCCCGCCGGAGCGGCAACAACCGGCACACTCTGTGGCGAGGTGACCGCCTTCACGGCGCCGACCGTCGCGACCGACGGCAGCATCACCATCGACGGAACTGTGCAGGTCATCGACAGCTCCGCTGCTGCCAGTCTGGCCGCCGCGACCATCACCACGCTGACCACCGTAGCGGCAGCTGACGCCACGACCTGTCTCGACATCACGGCTAACGCAGGCGGTGCCATCATCTCGCTCGACATCGCGGCCCAGGCCCAGGTGTGCGGCACGGCATCAATCGACAGCACGACCGGCCTCGTCACGGTCGGCAACCTCACGATTCCCGCGAACCTGCTGACGGCGAATGCTGATGCGACGGCGCTGCTCAATGCAGCGGCCGATGCTGACGCGAACGTCTGCCTCAACCTGACCATCAACAGCACCACGGGTCTCATCACCAGCGTGCGCGTGAATGCCACCATCGGCCTGTGCGGCACGCTCGAAGCGCTGACAGCAGACACCGCGACGATCAACGGCGTCGACGTGCCGCTGTCGATGCTCGATGCCGACGCGCGCGCCGCGCTGCAGCTGGCCGCCAATGCGAACAGTTCGGTGTGCGTCAACGTCGTCGTGACGAACACCAGAATCGTGGACGCATCGGTGAACCTGAAGCTCAACCTGTGTGGCGACGTGACGCTCGACGCGAACGGCAACGTCATGGTCGACGGGACCCTGATTCCGGCCGACCTGCTCGACGCGGACGTGCTCGCGGCCCTGAAGCTCGCCGCCACCGCGGCGGGTGACGGCTGCGTCGCGGTCAACGTGGGCAGCACCGGCGGGACGACGACGGTGAACGTCAGCATCGAGGTCAACGTGTGCGCCACGGTGACCGCCGTCGGTGATGGCACGATCAGCCTCGACGGCGTCACGTTCGACGTGGCCGCGGGAACCGGAGTCAACGTGGCGGTCGGCGAGAAGGTCTGCACCGTGATCCACACCGCGCCCGGCGGCGATGTGGAAGTGTCGGACATCACGCACCAGGGTACGACCGCACCCGGGGCCACGACGCCGCCCGTGGCGTCCGGCGGAAGCTCGGGTCCTGCGTTGCCCGACACGAGCATGGCTCCAGGCGCGCCGCTGATCGGCATCGGCGTCCTGATGCTGCTGGCCGGCGGTCTCGGTCTCACGGCAGTGCGCCGACGCCGAGCGTAGCCACCAATCGGTGAAGGCTCGAAGGGTCCGGGGCAATCCCGGGCCCTTCGTGGCATCCGCTTCAGCGCCGAGGCGCGTCAGCGAGTACGGTTGATCGGCGAAGTGTCCGCGACCACACGAACAGGAGCACGCCATGCCCAGTATCTGGGTCGTTGATGACGAGCCGCTGATCCGCCACGCGATCGTATCGGTCCTCGAGGAGATCGGGCACCAGGTCGAAAACTTCGGCGATGCCGAGCAGCTGTATCGGCGGCTGGTCGAGTGCGAGGACGAGCTTCCCGACCTGCTGATCCTCGACCACATGCTGCCCGACGAGGACGGGGCGCAGATCGTTCACTCGCTGCGGGAGCGTCCTCAGTACCGCGACCTGCCACTCCTGTTCGTGACGGCGGTCGACGACGAGAGCGCCGAGCGGCTCGCCGATCTCGACGCCGGTCGTCCGCAAGCCGTTCGACTTCCGCGACCTGGTCATCGCGGTGGATGCGGCGCTGCCCGCACCCGAAAGTGACCTGAGCACAACCTGAGCGACGCGGCACGCGCCACGTCGGTCCGTGCCGGCTCCCCGAACCGTGCAGCCATGCTGGAACGCGGAACCTAGCGTAAAGCGGGCCCAACGGCCGCGCCGATGGCGTAGGTCAACGCGGCGGCAACCGCACCAAACGCGAGCTGCCTGAGACCTGCACGAATGGGGTGGAGTCCGGTCAGGCCGGTGATGCCGGCGCCCAGGGCGAACAGGAAGACGCCACTGAGCGTTGCGGCCACAACAAGGGCCCAGGTTCCCCCGCTCACGAGAAACGGCAGCACCGGCACCAGCGCCCCGGCGGCAAACAGCGCCAGGGACGTGCCGGCGGCGACCCAGGCCGAGCCGCCAAGCTGGTTCGGATCGAAGCCCAGCTCCTCGCGCGCCATGGTGTCGAGCGCGAAGTCGGGGTCGCCGTGCACGATGCGCTCGGCCAGTTCGTGGGCCTGCGTCGTGGAGATGCCCTTCCGCGCGTAGATTGCGCAGAGCTCGTCCACTTCCGCCGCGGGGTTGTCCCTCAGCTGTCGAGCTTCGATCGCCAGCTCGTTGATGAACAGCTCCCGGGTGCTTTGCACCGAGAGATACTCCCCGAGGCCCATCGATAGCGCTCCGGCCACCAAACCAGCCAGGCCGGCGATGACGATCACGCCATGCGAGACGCCTGATCCTGCCACGCCCATCACCAAGCTCAGATTCGAGACGAGGCCATCAGTGGCACCCAATACGCCGGCGCGCAGCGCCGTGCCATGTCCCGCGCGAGACGGCTCGGGGGCGGTGGTCCGATGCCGGTGAGTGGTGCCCACCGGTACGATCGCGGGTCGCCTGTCGATCATGCCGCGGATAGTAGCTCCCGGCGCTCCATACTGCCGGCGATTGAGCTCGCATGGCTGCTCGGCATGCGCACGACGAGGCAGCCGGCATTGGAACTGGTCGGGGCGAGAGGATTTGAACCTCCGACCTCGTCGTCCCGAACGACGCGCGCTACCAAGCTGCGCCACGCCCCGACCGACCACTCTGGGTGAGACGGCATCTTATCAGCCGAACTCGGACTGGGTCCAACCGCCGAGCCCCGACGGGTCCAATCGCCGGACACAGAAACGTCCCGAAGGAACCGCGGCGACCGTTGATGTCATCTCCAGTCAGCCAGCTGCCCCTTCGGGACTCCACAAGCATGCAGCCGGACCACATCGGCCGACAAGCCCAGTTGTCCACAACTTCGGGGATTCATCGGCCACTTTTCCACACTGGCTCCCCTTCGTATCCCCCAGCGTATGGACCGATATTCAATCGTCAATTGAGGGCAACACCATGGCTCAGTCAGCGATCCGGAGACCGATGAGGGTCATTGGTCTTGCAGCCTGCGCGCTCCTGCTGGCCGCCTGTTCCCGAGGCACGGGTGCCGGAGCAACCGCATCGAGTGCCCCCGGTGGAGCCGCCGGGCCGAACGTGGCGGTGGGGCAGACCAGTATCGGCGCCGTGCTGACCGGTGCCAGTGGCAAGACGCTTTACCAGTTCGCCAAGGATCAGAACGGGACGAGCGCATGCTCCGGCGATTGCGTCAGCACCTGGCCGCCGTTCACGCTGGGCGCCAGCCAGCAGGTGCAGGCGGCCAGCGGCGTGACGATGTCATTCGCGACCATCAAGCGCGATGATGGCAGCACCCAGGCGACGTACGACGGTCATCCGCTGTATTACTACGGCGCCGATTCGGCCGCGGGCGACGTCAAGGGACAGGGCATCGGCGGAAAGTGGTTCGCCGAGTCGCCGTCGGGCGGTCCGGTGCAGGCCTCTTCGTCGTCATCGGCCTCGGCGTCGGCCGCGGCGTCCGCGTCCCCATCGAGCAGCGGTTACAGCAACGGCGGCTACTGAGGGGGCGAGCGGCCGTAATGGTCCATCCTGGGCCCCTTATTCCGTCTCACCGCCTCGACGGGCGCGATAAGGGGCCGCATCGGGCTCATTATCCGCACGGTTTCGGTCGCCGCTGTCGGCCTTCCGGGATAAGGAGCCCACAGCGGCGCATTAGCGACGCCCCGACGACGAGCCTGCCGGTAAGCCGCCGATAAGGGTCCGGTAACGGCCCATGTGCATCATCGGCGCATGCAGGATCTACAGGTTGGCCGAACCTTTCGACTGCTCCGGATTCGCAAGGGCTGGCGACAGGCCGATGCATCGGTCAGGTCCGGGCTGTCGCGGAAGACGATCCGCAAGATCGAGCAGGGCTTCGTCGACGCAATCTCGCTCGCTGCCATTCGACGTTACGCCGCCACGTTCGAACTACGTGTCGATCTCAGCGTGATCGGCCGCGGCGGCGAGCTCGCCAGGACGCTCGACGAGGAGCACGCCGCGATCGTCGAGCATCTCGCCGCGCTGCTGACTGCCAGCGGTTGGATCGTCGAACCGGAGGCCAGCTTCAACCATTACGGCGATCGGGGCCGCATTGACCTTCTCGCCTTCCACCCGGTCACTCGCACGCTCCTGATTGTCGAGGTGAAGACGGTCCTGACCGATCTCCAGGAGATGTTCGGTTCCATGAACGTCAAGCAGCGACTCGCGCCACAGCTCGCGCGCGAACGCGGCTGGGAAGTGTCGGAGGTCGCCTCGCTGCTGGCGGTGGCATCCACCTCGGCGTCGCGCCAGATCGTGCGTCAGCACCGCACCCTTTTCGGACCGATGACTGCCGACGCTGCCCGCATCCGCCGTTGGATCACGACACCGAATGGGCCGGCCGCGGCCAACGGGGCGGCCGCGATGCTGCTCTGGGTACCGGCAGCTCAGCTGGGGAAGAGGACGTGGATCGCGGGACGCCGGCGGGTTCGGACCGGCCGCGTGGGGCGGGATTTGGGGCGGGAGTCGTAGACGTTGCGTCGTAATGCTCCCTGAGGGGAGCCTTATCAGGGTTGGGCGCGGCTCCCGGCTTGCCCAGCCTGGCTGCCGCGGTAATGGTCCGCGCCGGGCTCCTTATTCCGCGGCGTCTGAGCTCGCGGCGTGTAATGAGCCGCTCGCGGACCCTTATCGGGCTGTCGTTGGCGGCGCGCGGCATAAGCCCGGATCCACCGATTGAACTGGACCTGAAGGCGCGGAAATGACGAATCAGGTGCCCTTCTGAACTGGGAAGATGGGGTTGGAAGACAACCATCAAGCCCGACAGAGGAGCACCTGATTGATGCGATCATCGCACACCCTCGACCGCATGGACACACGCTTCGACGACGACCGCCTGGTGGCCGACGCGGGCCTCCTGCTGCCGGCCACCCTGGCCCACCATCTCGG
>JBBSHF010000065.1:0-10798 GCA_038253355.1 Candidatus Limnocylindria bacterium | reverse complement strand
CGAGAAGCGCTTCGCCGGAACCCCTGCCGAGGCGGCGCCCCTCGAGGTCCACGTTGGGCGGCGCGGTGTCCCGCTGGGCTACGGGCGCCCGCGGCGCCACACCTGCCCGCATTTCTACATGACCAACGGCAGCAAGGGACGCGTCCCGATCCAGGCGCCGCAGCTGCTGCGCACGCTGATGCGCCAGGAGGGCACCGTCAGCCGCTGCGAGCTGCGCTCGGGGGTGCACCTTGACTCGGGCTACGTCGGCGACCTGTGCCTCACCGGCCAGTTCAACGACTGCGTCTTCTTCGAAGACGACCAGGGCTGACGCGCCGGCTCGACCGATGGACTACGCGGCGGCGATCGCCGCGCTGCGCTCGCGCGGCCGCTTCGGCATCAACCTCGGGCTCGAACGGATCGCCGCCATCCTCGCCGAGCTCGATAATCCGCAGCGACGGCTGCACGGAGCGCTGATCACCGGCACCAACGGCAAGGGCAGCGTGGTGGCCATGCTGCGCTCGATCCTGAACGCGGCCGGGCTGCACGTCGGCAGCATGCCCAAGCCACACCTGGTCAGCTACCGCGAGCGGATCTCGATCGATGGGGAGTCGCTCTCCGCGGGCCGCTTCGCGGCCGCGCTGGACCACGTCCTGCCGGCGGCCGACGCGGTGGCCGCGCGGCTCGGCACGCCGACCGAGTTCGAGGTGCTCACCGCCGCCGCATACGCCGAGCTGGCGGTCGCCAACGTGGATCTCGTGCTGGTCGAGGTGGGCATGGGCGGGCGGCTCGACGCGACGCACGCCGCTGACCTGGGCGTGGCGGTCATCACCAACGTGCAGCACGACCACGAGCGTTACCTGGGCCGCACGCTGGCGCAGATCGGCGCCGAGAAGGCGGCCATCGTCGAGCGCGGCGACCTGGCGGTGACCGGCGCCTCCGGAAGAGGCCTGCGGCCGATCCTCGACCGATGCGCCGCGCTTCACGTTGCGCTGCGCCGCGCCGGAGCGCGACAGACGTATCGCGTCGAGCTGCGCTCCGCTGGCTGGGACGGTCTGCGGGTCGATGCCCAGACGCCCAACGGCGAGCTGCGGAACCTGCGCATCGGCCTGCTGGGTGAGCACCAGGCGAGCAACGCTGCCGTTGCGCTCGCCACGCTCGATGGGCTGGTCGAAGACGCGACGCGACGCGGTATACCGCTCGTGATCAGCGAGGAGGCGGTGCGCGACGGCCTGGCGAATGCTCGCTGGCCCGGCCGCCTGGAGCTGCTCGACGGTGGTCGACTGGGCGTGGGGCGCGTCCTGCTCGACGGTGCGCATAACCCCGCCGGTGGCGCGGCGCTGACCGCCGCGCTGCGCGAGCTCGGGCTGCAACGCCCCGTGATCGTCTTCGGCGCGATGCTCGGCAAACGCGTCGATGCGGTGCTGCGCGAGCTCGCGCGGCTCGACCCCACGCCGGTCTTCACCGCGGTCGATCAGCCGGGGAGCTGGCCGGCTGACGACCTTGCCCGCCGCTGGGCACGCATCGGTCGAGCGGCGCCCCGGACCGCCGCCACGCCGCTCAAAGCGCTGCAGCTCGCCGCTGAGCTGCGCCGCGGCGATGAGCTGATCGTGGTCGCCGGCTCCCTCTACCTCGTTGGCGCGCTGCGCGGCCTGCTCACCGGTGAGGTGGCCGAGTGACGCGGCTGCGCTGGGGCGAGCGGACCTACCTGATGGGGATCGTGAACGTCACTCCCGACTCGTTCTCCGGTGACGGCATCGCACCGCAGGGCAGCAGCACCGCGCAGATCGTGGCCACCGCGCTGCAGCAGGCACGTGGCTTCGTTGACGCGGGCGCCGAGATCCTCGACGTGGGGGCGGAGTCGAGCCGTCCGGCATCGGTCTATGGCGAGCACCCGCGGCTCAGCGCCGAGGATGAGGCCGGACTGGCCGTGCCGGTGGTGGCCGCACTGGCGCAGGCATTCGCAGGCCGGGCGCTGGTGAGCATCGACACGACCAAGGGAGCCGTGGCACGCGAGGCGCTGGCGGCCGGAGCGGTCATGGTCAACGACGTGTGGGCGGCGCGCCGCGACCCCGCCACCGCCGAGGTGGCTGCGGCCGCCGGCGCCTACCTGGTCCTGATGCACAACCAGGACGAGGCGGTCTATCCACGCGGCGTCGTCGAAGAGGTGGTCGCCGGGCTGCGCGAGGCGATCGACGCGGCGATGGCGCGCGGCGTTCCACGCGAGCGTCTGCTGGTCGACCCGGGGATCGGGTTCGGCAAGCGCTCCGAGCATTCGATCGAGGTGCTGCACCGCCTGGCCGAAATCAAGGCCGCGCTCGGCGGGTTGCCATTGCTGATCGGCACCAGCCGCAAGCGGTTCATCGGTGAGCTGCTCGGCGGCCTGCCCGCAGCGCAGCGGGCGGAGGGAACCGCGGCGACCGTGGCGCTGGCCATTGCCGCCGGCGCCGACGTCGTGCGCGTCCACGACGTGGCGCACCTGGCGCGCACGGTGCGTGTCAGCGACGCGATCGTGCGGCTGCGGGCATGAGCGGCGACCGGATCGAGCTGCGCGGCATGCGTTTCGGGGGCCGGCACGGCGTCCTGCTCGAGGAGCGCATCGAGCCGCAGCCGTTCGAGGTCGACGTCACCGTGTGGGCCGATCTGAGGGGCGCAGCCGCCAGCGATGAGCTGGACGACACGATCGACTACTCCACCGTCTTCGCCCAGGTTGCGGAGATCGTCGAGGGGCGCAGCTTCCGGCTGATCGAGGCGCTGGCCGGTGCCATCGCAGAGGCGGTGCTGGCGACGCAGCCACAGGCCCGCGCAGTCGAGGTGCGCGTGCGCAAGCCGAAGGCCCCGCTGCCCGGGCCCTTCGAAACGGTTGAAGCGGTGCTGCGCCGCGAGCGCGGCGCGCACGACGCCTAGTTCTGCTTGGGAAGCTCGCCGAGCGTGACCTGCACCTCACGCGTGGTATTGCCGCGCAGGATTCGGAGCGTCACGGTATCGCCCGGCGCATGCGGCAGGATCATGGTCGACAGGTCGTGGTCCACGTCGAGCTTCTGCCCATCCACCGAGACGACCACGTCACCGTCATGCAGGCCGGCCTTGGCAGCCGGACTGCCGGCGAAGACCGCCGTCCCGCCGCTGCTGGGCGGCGCGATCAGGACGCCCTCATCGGTCTGCAGGTCCTTTTCCTTGGCCAGCTCCTTGGTGATCTGCTGGTAATAGACCCCGATCCACGGTCGCGCGATCGGCTTGCCGTCGACCGCCTGCTGCAGGATCGGCTTGGCGACGTCGATCGGAATGGCAAAGCCGATGCCCTGTGCGTTGTTCGAGACCGCGGTGTTGATACCGATGACCTGCCCGGCGCTGTTGATCAGCGGTCCGCCCGAGTTGCCGGGGTTGATGGCGGCATCGGTCTGGATCAGGTTATTGAGCTGCTCGGAGCTCGTCTGGCTCGAGTCGCCCGCCTGGATCTGGCGCCCCAGGCCGGAGACCACGCCGGTCGTCACGGTATTGCGGAAGTTGCCGAGCGGATTCCCTATGGCGACCGCCAACTGGCCGAGCTCCAGCCCGGCGCTGGTGCCGAGCGGTGCGACCGGCAGGTCCTTGGCGTCGATCTTGATGATGGCGAGGTCGGTCAGCGTGTCGATGCCGATCACCCTGGCGTCAAAGGTCCGCGTGTCATTGAGCTGCACCGTCAGCTTGGTGGCGCCATCGACCACGTGCTTGTTGGTCAGGATCCAGCCACTGGCGTTGTAGATGAAGCCCGATCCGACCCCGCTCGACGTGCCGAACGATCCACCGCCGGACGAGGCGACAGTGACCACGGCGGGCATCACCTTGTCGACGGCGCTGATCACCGCGGAGGATTCGTCGATGTGCAGCTGAGAGACCGTGCTGCCGGCGCTCCCCGTGGAGCTGACCGGACCGGACGCCGCCGGACGCAGCAGGTTGGTGACCGCCGCGGCGGAGAGGCCGCCCGACACGATGCCGACCACCATCGCCAGGCCAAGCACCGGCAGGAGCGCTGGACCGCGCCGCTCGCGTGTTGGGGCTGCGGTGACAGGTGGACGGGTGGACCAGGCCGGCGCCGCCTGCCGGGTGGAGGTGGGACGAACCGGCTGCGCCGGCGGGGGGCCGTAGCGCTGGTATTCGACCGGCTGCGTATCGTCGCTGCGGTCGTCACGTGGATCGGGGCTGTCAGGCATCTTGGTTCAGTGGCTCGTGCGGGTGCGTAACGGGTCGGTGCGTCCACCATGGTGCGCCAGCCGGGTTGCGGCCGACCGCACGCTCGGGTGAAGTTTCATTGATCTGCGCGACCGGAGCGCGGCAGGTGGACCCGGAACGTGGCGCCCTCGCCCTCGACGCTGGCGACCTCGATGCTGCCCCCGTGCATGTCGACGATCGAGCGGGTGATGGCAAGGCCCAGCCCGCTGCCGGAGGCGCGTGCCTCTCCGACGTTGGTGCCGCGGTAGAAGCGCTCGAAGATACGCGGCAGCTCGGCCGCCGGGATGCCCGGGCCGGAGTCGGAGACCTCCAGCGTGCTCTCATCGTTGCCATCGGTCAGGCGCAGATGCACCTCGCCGCCACGCGGGGTGAACTTCAGGGCGTTGCCCACCAGGTTGCTCATCAGCTGCATCATCCGCTCCCGATCGAACCGCGCACTGATCGCCGTGGCCGGGACCTCGGAGGTGAGCGCCACGCCGCGTTCCTCGGCGACCTGGGCATGCGCCTCGACGACCGAACCGAGCGGGTCGCGCAGGTCCGACCAGTGCATGTCGAGTGGAAAGATGCCGGCGTCGATCCGGGACAGGTCGAGCAGGTTGGTGGAGAGCCACTCGAGCCGGTGGATCTGCTCGCGTGAACGATCCAGGAACTCGTGCCGCGTCGCTTCGTCGACGTCGCCGTCGCTCTGCAGCTCGGTGAAGGTGCGCAGCGCGGCGATCGGCGTGCGCAGCTCATGGCTCACGTCGGCGACGAACTCACGCAGGCGGTCGCGATCCGCCTCGAGGGTGCGCAGCGAACGCGAGAGGCGGTCGGCCATGACGTTGAACTGCTGGCCCAGCTCGTCGATCTCCATGACGCCCGACGGCGGCACCCGTTCGTCGAGCTGGCCCTGCGTCAGCCTGGCGGAGACGCGCCGGACGCGGTCGATGGGACGCGTCAGCCGCCGGCCGATCAGGACGCCGGCCAGCAGCGAGACGAGGAGGGCCAGCAAGCCGGCGCCGATCAGTGCCGTGCGAACCTGGTTGATGGTCGTGGCCCGCGAGGTGTAGGGGTTCGAGACGACCACGGCCAGCGGCAGCACGGCGTTCGGAAAGGGCATCGGCAGAGCGAATCGCTGCCGCTGTGGATCGACCTGTGGATCGGCGCGCAGGCCCTGCTGCAGCAGCTTGGCGACGTCCTTCGCGGATGGCGAGGCGCGGGCGGCCAGGCTGCCGTCCTCGTTGAAGAATTCGATGGTGCCCTGCACGAAGTTCTCGGCGGCGAAGCCCGCCACCTCCGAGAGGAACTTGCCCTCCCGGACGTCACGCGTGGTGAGCAGCTGCGGCTGGAAGGCGGCCACCTGCTTGGCGATCTCCTGGGTGTACAGCTGGCTGGCGATCGCCGCGCTGGCCAGGCGCGCCTCGGCCTGCTGCTCGAAGTAGGCCGGCAGGATCTGGAAGAGGGCGAGGCCGGAGACAAGCAGGCTGAGCACAGCCACGCTGCTGAGCGTCAGCACCAGGCGCACATCGAGGCGGCGCAGGAAGGAGCGCAGCCCGGTCATCGGCTCATCCGAAGCGGACGAGAGCGACTCAATCCTCTGAGAATGCGTAGCCGACTCCCCTGACCGTCTTGATGTAGCGCGGCTGTGCGGGGTCCGGCTCGATCTTGTCCCGGATATGGCTGACGTGCACGTTGATCGTCCGCTCGTCGGCCTCGAGAGCCTCGTAGTCGCGCACCAGCTCCAGCAGCTGGCCGCGGGTGTAGACCCTGCCCGGGCGAGCTGCCAGGTGGCGCAGCAGGTCGAACTCGGTAGTGGTCAGTCCAATTCGCTCTCCATCGCGCGTCACCCGGCGGCGCTCGAGGTCGATCACCAGGTCGCCCCGTCGCAGCGTGCGCCCCGCCTCGGTGTTGGCCAGCTCGCCGAACGCCCGACGCAGGAGCGCCTTGACCCGGCTCACCAGCTCACGGACGCTGAATGGCTTGACCAGGTAGTCGTCGGCGCCGATCTCCAGACCCACCACCTTGTCGACCTCGTCGGCGCGCGCGGTCAGGAACAGGATCGGCACGCGGGTCGTGCGGCGTAGCTGGCGGCAGACCTCGTAGCCATCGATGCCGGGCAGTCGCACGTCGAGCAGGACCAGGTCGGGCGCAAGATCGGGAAACTGCTTGAGCGCCTCCTCGCCGGTCGGGACCACCTTCACGTCGTAGCCTTCGCGTTCCAGCGCGACCTGGACGCCGCGCGCAACCGCGGGCTCATCCTCGACGATCATGATCGTGCCTGCCATGGAAAAGCGATTATAGGGACGCGCGCCGGAGCCACCCCAAGAGGGTCATCGGCGGGCACGCCAGCGACGGACGCTTGCCCGTCGCCGGCATGAGCGGGTAGGATGCACCTTCGCACCACGGCATTTGAGCGCCGTGCGACCGCGCGCCGAAGCCCTGATTGAGGAACACCAAGACTCATGGACCTGGAGCTCGCCCTAGACGCCCGCGAGGCATCGGGCAAGGAGAACAAGCGACTCCGACGCAAGGGGATCGTGCCCGGCGTGGTCTTCGGCAAGGGATTGCCATCGGTCCCGGTGCAGGTCGATGTCAAGCGCTTCGAGGCGCTCTATCGCGAGGCCGGGCGCACGAGCATCGTGAAGGTCAGGGTCGACGGCGGGTCGACGGCCAGGAGCGCGATCATCAAGAGCATCCAGCGCAATCCGCTGAGCGGGCTGCCGCTGCACGTCGACTTCTTCTTGGTGAACCTGACGCAGGAGATGCAGGCCGATGTGCCGCTCACCTTCAGTGGTACGGCGCCGGCCATCGAGATGGAAAACGGCACGCTGATGACCCCGCTTGACCACCTCAAAGTCAAGGCGCTTCCCGGCGAGATGCCGCACGAGTTCGTGGTCGACATCAGCAGCCTGACCGATATGGACGCGACGATTCATGTCCGCGACCTGGTGATCGACGACAGGGTCAGCGTCCTCAACGATCCCGACGAGCTTGTCGCACGCGTCGTGCCGCCACGGATCGAGGAGGAGCCGGAGGTGCTCCCCGTCGAGGAGGGCGAGGCCGCGGAGGGCGAGGCCGCGGAGGGCGAGGCCGCGGAGGGCGAGGAAGGCAACGCCGGCGAGGGCGAGCAGGGCTGACGCCCACGCTCAACCCTCCGCGCGGTACCTCCGCTCGCCGGTACGCGAATCGAGAAAGACGCGCATGCGCTGGCCGCTCGCCGGGTCGATGAAGACCTCGCCGGTCGGGCTGAATCGCGGCTCGAGCGCGCCGCGTGGCTCGCCGCCGCCCGGACCGGCCGCTGCGGAGCTGCCTTCCGACGCCTGCGAGCGATATCGCGTCCGCTCCCAGAGCGAGGCGACCACCGCGGCGACGCCGATCAGCAGCAGCGATAGGAAGCCCGGGTTGCCGGTCGCCAGCAGGATCACGCCAGACGCCAATGCGATCGCACCACCGACCCCGACCACCAGGCGCATCACCGCGAACATCGGCCTATTCGAGCGGCTGCGGCGCATTTGCGTCAGCCGCAAGGACGACCGCGGTGCCGTAGGCCACGATCTCCGACATCGAGGTGCCGAGCTCCGAGCTGTCGAAGCGCATCGAGATGACGCCGTTGGCGCCCATCACCGTCGCGTTCTGGATGAGCCGGTCGAGCGCCTGGCGACGTGTGTCCTCCAGCAGCTCGGTGTACTCGTGGATCTCCCCGCCAACGAGCGAGCGCAGGCTGGCGGTCAGATTGCCGGCGAAACCTCGGCTGCGCACCACCAGGCCGAACACCTGGCCCTTGGTCTCCACGACACGCTGACCCGCCACGAATGGTGCGGTGCTGACGATCATCGGTTGTGCATCCTCGAGATCATGCGCACCAACGGCGCGTGTTGGGCCGATTCTAGGCCAGGTGCGGTTTCAGCCACGGGAGAGCCGATGCCCATGCTGAGGCGCCGGGCGGCCGCATCAACAGGATGAGGATGCCCGAGTAATCGGCTCGAGGCGGGCCGCTCCGGGCTGCGCACCGACATCAGCCGCGGTTCCGGCGCGGGCGCGGGGGCCCGCGATGATCGATGGCAGCGCCTCAGGCGTGCGATTCGGACCGGCGTGCAGCAGGACGACTGACCCGTCGCGCGCCGCGGCGAGCATGCGGGCGGTGATCGTTGCGGCGGCAATCCCCGACCAGTCACGTGGATCGACGTCCCAAAGCATGAGCGTCGGGTAGCCGGCCGCCGCGGCCGCCCACCCGCAAATCCCACTCGCCGTAGGGGGACGCATGACGTTGATGGGAGCACCCCCCGAGAACGTGGTGGTCAGGGCCGTGACGCCGCCCACCTCGTGGGCCAGCGCCGCGTCACAGAGGAGCGGCAGCTCCGGGTGCGACACGCCGTGGTTGGGGACGCGCGCAGGATCAGCGCACCATGCTGTTCCGCCGATGCGCCGGTGTGATCATCGGCCCCGGTCCGACCGGGACCAGCTGCTCCTCGCCGATTGCCTGTTGCCAGGGGCCGTACAGCAGCTGGTAGTCGCGATGATCGAGCAGATCCGCGATGACCAATGCGCCCGCGGCATTCGAGATGGCGTGCGCGACGCTCAGCCACGGGCCGATCTCGCCGCGCCGCGCATGCCGGAACGCATCGGCAGCGGCGCTCCGCGCGGCCCCGTAGGCGACCAGCCGACCGGCCCGCTTGGCCACCTTCTCGGCCGAGCGCAGCGCGTCGTGCTCGGCAGCGGCATCGGTCCGCAGCTCGAACCACGCGATCCGGGCGCCAAACACGGAGACGGCTTCGTCCGGCCGAAGCCGCGCCGCTCGCTCGATCAGGCTGCTCACCGCCACGCCGTTGGACCCGAAATCCGACAATGCTCCGCCTCGCGCTGCGTGCTGATACTCTCCCCCGGAATGCAAGCGCGGTTCCAATGAGGCGAGCGGGCGGGATATTGGAGCCGAAGGTGGGATTCGAACCCACGGCCGTCGGTTTACGAAACCGATGCTCTACCCCTGAGCTACTTCGGCATCTGGGAGGCGCGATTCTACCAGCGCAGCATGCGTGTGACTAGTCGTCGAGATGCTGATGCAGGGATGTCCGCGTGGGCGTCGATGCCCGGCTCGGGGATGTAGCCCCGGCCGTCTCCTTGTGAGGCTGTTGCGAGGTGTAAAGCGCCTGATCGGGCCCCTTATTCGGGCAGCGCCCGTGTTTGCGGTGCGATTGTTAGGATACGAGGCCCGGGCCGGCCCCTTAACGGTGGCAGCGAGCTCCCCAGCAGCTGCTCGGGCAGATAAGGCGCCCCCGGCGGCGCATTAGTGTCGGAGGGACGCCGGCCCGGAGGGAGCCGGGCCCCCAAGCTCGCCGGGCAGGCTGATTACAAATGACTTACCGCGTGGCCTCCTCCGGCGGCTTCCAGCCGTGGATCAGCTCGTCGTGGTAGCGCGGCGGGCGCTCGTCGAGCGGCTCGCGGGGCGGGGGTGCCACCGGTGCCTTGCCGGCCACGACGAGCCGATAGTAATCGCACGCATCGGTCAGCGGGCAGAGCGAGCAGATCGGTCGTGGCGCGCGACAGGTGTCGCGACCGTGGCGGATCAGCTCGACGTGAAAGGGATACATCTCGGGCGGCTGCAGCGAGGCTTCCAGAAGGTCATGCGCCTTCGCCAGATCGGCCTTCGGAGACAGCAGTCCCAGGCGCTGAGCCACCCGGAAGACATGCGTGTCCACCGGCAGGGACGGCATGCCGAAGCAGAACATCAGGACGATGGATGCCGTCTTGCGCCCGATGCCGGGAAGCGCGGTCAGCCAGTCACGCGCCTCCGCGACAGGCAGCGTGGCGAGGAACGCCAACTCGAAATCACCGCGCGCATCGAGGATCTCGGCGAGCACGTGCTGGATGCGCGGCGCCTTGGTCGGCGCCAGCCCGCCCGGTCGGATGACGTCGGTCAGCTCATCAGTCGGGGCAGCCAGCACCGCGTTCCAGGTCGGGTATCGCTCGCGCAGCAAGACGAACGCCCGGTGCGAATTCACGTCGGCGGTGTTCTGCGCCAGGATGGTGAGCACCAGCTCGCTGACGGGGTCGAGTCGCGAGCCGGCCCAGCGCGGATCCTCGTAGCGTTCGCCCAGCCGCTCGAGCACGACCTCGATCTTCGCCCTGCGCCGACGCCGGTCCGCCGCCAGCTTCTGCGGGCTCGGTCCCGTCCGTCTCGCGACGCCCTTCGCCATGTGCTGTCGCCCGGCTAACGGGCAGCCAGATCGAGACCGATGCCAACCGTGCGCGCCGCCCGCGCGGCAGCGGCGACCAGTAGCCGCTGGGTCTGCGCGATCGCCTCGTCGAGGGCCAGCGGCCGGTCGATGATCGGCTGCACCACCGTGATCGCCTGCACAACCTCCAGCGCCTCGGCTCCTTGCCCGAGGCCGCCGCACAGCAGAATCACCGGCGTGTTCCGCGCTCGCGCCAGCGTGGCGACGCCCAGAGCCGCCTTGCCCTGCAACGTCTGCTCATCGGCGCGGCCCTCGCCGGTGATGACCAGGTCCGCCGCCTCCAGCGCTGCGCGCAGGTCGACCAGCTCGGCGACGACCTCGAAACCGGGCCGCAGCACGGCACGCACGAAGCCCATCAGGCCAGCGGTCGTGCCACCCGCGGCTCCCGATCCCGG
>JBBSHF010000064.1:0-10839 GCA_038253355.1 Candidatus Limnocylindria bacterium | reverse complement strand
TTCCTGTCGAGATTGAGCCGGCGGCTCGTCCGGCCGACGCGGATCGACACCGTCTGGAGAAGAGTCCTTGACGACCCGCTTCCCGCCGCGGCGCGAGCCGTTGCGACCCGGCATTCCCGGCGCGGCGCTCCTGCCGCTGCGGCGGCCCGGCGGGATTCTCCCATGCGCGTCCCAGAGAAGCCAGTCACGCTGGCAAGGTGGAGGCGCGCGACCAATCTCTGCCTATGCTGTTGTCTGACACCGGCATTCCGCCGCTCGGCGCGCGGACGCTTCAGCGCGGTCCGCTGCCGCGGCTGTGGTCGCTGCGATTCAGCGACCTCGTATGGCTCAGCGTGGGCAATGCGGCGCTGATCCTCGCGATGTGGGTACGGCACGGCGGGATTGACCAGCTCGTCGACCTCCCCGGCCGGTTGACCGCCGCGGGCCAGCTGACCGCGTTGTTTGGCACCTACCTGGCACTGCTCGGCCTCGTGCTCGTCGCACGCAGCCCCTGGTTGGATCAACTGGCCGGGATGCATCGGCTCGCGGCGTGGCATCGGTGGATCGGTTTCGCATGCATCTGGCTGCTGGTGGCGCACACCCTGCTGACGACTGCCGGCTATGCCCTGGGCGATGGCAGCAGCCTGGCCGGCGAGACCTGGACACTGCTCACGACCTACCCATACGTGCTGATGGGAACCGTCGCGCTGCTGCTGCTCATTGGTGTCGGCATCGCATCGGCTCGGGGTGCCCGACAGCGCATCTCGTACGAGACCTGGTACGGCGTGCACCTGTACACCTACCTGGCGATCGCGTTGGGCTTCGGTCATCAGCTGGCCGTCGGCACCGACTTCCAGGACGACCCTGTCGCCCGCTTCTACTGGATCATGCTCTATCTCGCCACCGCCGGACTGATCCTGCTGTTTCGCTTTGGGCAGCCGATCTCCCTCTCCCTGCGTCATCGGCTGCGCGTGGCCGATGTCGTTCGCGAGGCGCCAGGCGTCGTATCGGTCTATGTGCGAGGACGAAAGCTCGATGAGCTGGCGGTGCGCGCCGGACAGTACTTCGTGTGGCGCTTCCTCACCGCCGACGGCTGGTGGCGCGGTCACCCTTTCTCGTTGTCCGCGGCGCCGAATGGGAAGTCGCTGCGGCTCACGATCAAGGCCGAAGGCGGTCATACCAGCCGCCTGCTGCGGCTCCGACGTGGAACGCGGGTAGCCGTCGAGGGACCGTATGGCATCCTCACCGGAGCGCGACGGACGCGTGAGCGAGTGCTGCTCATCGCCGGCGGGATCGGAATCACGCCGCTGCGCGCCCTGCTCGAGGAGCTTCCCGCCGGTCGCGAACAGATCACGCTCCTGTATCGGGCACGAGATTGGAGCGACGTCGTCTTCGCGGACGAGCTGGATCACCTCGCGCAGCGTCGCGGCGTGCAGCTCCAGTACCTTATCGGCGGGCGCGGCACGCCCCAGCTTCCGGAGGATCCGTTCTCCCCGCAACGTCTTCGGGAGCTCGTCCCCGATATCGCCGAGCGCGACATCTTCGTCTGTGGACCGATCCCAATGCTCGACACGGTGCGCCGCAGCCTGCGCTCCCTCGGCGTACCGAAATCGCAGCTGCACATCGAACGCTTCTCTTATTGATCACCGGGAGTCATCGTCACATGCCGAAGCGCGGAATCATTGCATCACTCCTCACCGCCGTGGGGCTCGTCCTGCTGCTGAGCTTCAAGACGCCGAGCGAGACGGTACCGCCGTCTGGAACCAATGCGGCGCTGAGGCGGCCTGCGGTCGCACCGACCCCGCCCGACGCCACCCCGACACCCGGGTCGCGGTCGACGACCACCCCCGAGGCAACGCCGACGCCCGCGCCTCAGACGGCCAACAGGACGCTCACGGGACCGGTCATCCCGACCCGGTACGGCGATGTGCAGCTGCAGGTCACCCTCTCGAACGGGAAGATCACCGACGTCATCCCACTCGAACTGCCGAACGACCTTCAGCGTTCCGCGTACATCTCCTCGGTGGCCGGTCCGCTGCTGCGGGAGGAGGCGCTCCAGGCGCAGAGCGCCCAGATCGACGTGCTCTCGGGCGCGACGTATACCAGCGAGGCATATGCCGAGTCGCTGCAGGCCGTGCTGGACCAGACCCATGGCTGATCCGACGACGACCGCACGCCAGCCGTTCCGCCTTGTCCGCGTTGAGCGGATCATGGGCACGGCGATCAGCGTCGACCTCCGCGATTCGTCGATAATCATGTCAGGTGTGGAGGACGCCTTCGCCTACCTTCGCGGGGTGGACGAGCGATTCAGCCCGTATCGGTCCGACAGCGAGATCAATCGCCTCGGCCGGGGTGAGATGGAGTTGGCCGAGTGCAGCCTCGACGTGCGCCAGGTGCTGGCGCTGTGCGAGCGCCTGCGCGTCACCACCGGCGGTTACTTCGACGCTGGGGCGTATGGGTCCAATGGCCTGCTCGACCCCACCGGCGTCGTCAAGGGGTGGGCCGCCGAGCAGGCCGGGTGGATGCTCGATGCGGCGGGCGCCCGCAATTTCGTCATCAACGCCGGCGGGGATGTCGTAGTGCGCGGTCGACCGGAGGCCGGGCGACGCTGGCGCGTGGGAATCCGTCATCCGCGACAGCGCGACAAGGTGGCGACGGTGCTCGAGATCGGCGACGGTGCCGTCGCGACGTCCGGGAACTACGAGCGCGGCGCGCACATCCACCAGCCATGGACGGGTCGCCCGGCGGCCGACCTGCTGAGCCTGACGGTCACCGGACCGAGCCTGACCTACGCCGATGCGTATGCCACCGCGGCATTTGCCATGGGCAGCGACGGTCCTGCCTGGGTCGCGCGCCAGCCGGGTTATGGCGCGTTTGCGGTGACCCTCGACCATCGCGCGGTGTGGACGCCGGTCGCCTGGGACGTCCGCGCGGCGTAGCCTGGGGCTTCCAACTCCAACGTCGTGGGCATGGCACGGTGGCCTCTTCATGCCAGGCCTTTGGGGGCGCCTGTTACACCACCTCGTGGCACACTACCCCTGGTGGTCAAGTCCCAGGACGTGGTGTAACAGCACGTCGTCCTCACGTCTGATCGATCAGCTCGCGATGAGCAGCGGCTGGCCCGAACCCGCTACGCCGGTGTCAACGACAGCCACCTGGCCGAGCTCCTCGCCGAGCACGAGGCGATCGAGATCAGCCGCCCGGCCCTGCGCCGCCTGCTGCGTGCTGCCGGCATCGCCAGCCCGCGCCGGCTCGCGGCGTCCGCGTCATCGCAGCCGACGCGAGCGCATGCCACAGGCGGGGCTGCTGCTGCAGGTCGACGGCAGCCGCCACGATTGGCTGCAGGGTCGTGGCCCGCGGATGACCCTGGTGGGCGGCATCGACGACGCCAGCGGCACCGTCACCGGGGCCACCTTCCGCGAGCAGGAGGATGCCGCCGGCTACCTGGAGATCCTGCGCGACACGGCGCGCCGCCACGGGGTGCCGGCGGCGGTGTATCGCGATCGGCACACCATCTTCGAGACCTCCGATCGCGCGTTGACCCTCGAGGAGCAGCTGGCCGACGTGCGGCTGCCAACCCAGGTCGGGCATGCCCTCGATGAGCTGGGCATTGTCTCGATTGCAGCGCACTCACCGCAGGCCAAGGGCCGTATCGAGCGGTTGTGGGGTACCTTTCAGGATCGACTGGTGACCGAGCTGCGTCTGGCGCAGGCAAAGGACCGCGAGGCGGCCAACCGGGTGCTGGCCGCCTTCCTGCCGCGCTTCAACCGACGCTTCACGGTGGCGCCGCTGGATCCGACGCCGGCCTGGCGACCGGCACACGGGCGCGCCGCGCTCGAGCGCATCTGCTGCCTCAAGTATCGCCGCGTGGTGGCCAACGACCACACCGTGCGGGCCGGCGCCAGCATCCTGCAGCTGCCGGCCCGTGCCGACCATCGCAGCTATGCCGGCACCCGGGTCGAGCTCCAGCTGCGGCTCGATGGGCGGATGGTGGTGTGGGACGGACAGCGCGAACTGCTGGCGGTGACGGCACCGGCCGACGCCATCCAGCTGCGGGCGCTCGGCTCCGCACGCGCAACGCTCGGTTCACGGGCGCCCAGCCGCGCCGGCTACAAGCCCGCCGCCAACCATCCGTGGCGGCACGCGCCGATCGGTCGACAACCACCCAAAGGGACGGAGTCAGTGAGCAGATGAGCTGACAGAATCACTGAACTGTGACAGAGCGACCTAGAGAGGTTGATGCTAGGTAGCGGGTGACCGACCAAGGTCGCCGTGCCCTCGCCGTGAGCGTAGGCCGCCTTACAGACGGATGCCTCGCGACGCGATACGGTGGACTTCGAAAGTGAACCAGCACAGGAGGTGCACGGCGTGCGCAGCGACATCGTTCCAGGGGCAGTTCTGCCCGACTTTGAACTGACCGACCATCAGCGTCAGCGACGAACGCTCAGCGAGCTGCAGGGTGGCGATCCGATGATCCTCATCCTGTCTCGCGGCAGCTACTGCCCCAAGGACCACCAGCAGCATCTTGAACTCGCCGCCCTCTATTCGAAGATTGCGGTCAGCTACACCCGGGTGGTGACCATCTCCACCGACCCAATCCTCGAGCTCAACGAGTTCCGACAGGCGGTCGGTGCCCAGTGGACCTTCCTCTCCGATCCCCGACGGATTGTTCAGAAGGCCCTCGACATCGCCGAGTACACCGATCCCACCCATGATCCGATGGTGCCGCACACCCTCGTGCTTGAGCCCGGCCTGGTGATCTACTCGATCTACAATGGCTACTGGTTCTGGGGCAGGCCATCGCCCGCTGAGTTGCGTCGCGACCTGCGCGCGGTGGCCAGCAAGGTTCGCCCCGACTGGGATCTGGGCAGCGCCGATCTGCGCGCGGCCTGGGACGCCGGTGACCGCAGCCAGTTCTACCCCTACTCGACCCCAATTCGGAACGAGATGCTTGACCGGACGGCGTCATGACTGTGAGTGGCCCGCCGGAGCGGGTGTGGGTCGAATTCAGACTCCCGACACGGTCACGCCGGCGGTGACTCGCGCGCGGTTGCAGTCCATGCCAGCTTCGCTGCTGGCCGCCGCCGCCGCCATCACAGCGGTGCTGCTGTGGATTGTGCTGGCGCTCGCGACCGGCCTCATCTACCACTTGATGCCAGCAGCCCCGCCGCTGGCAGCCGGTGTGGTGCTGCGCTGGACGGGTGCTTCGCTCACGGCGCGACACCGTGTTGGCGACATTGCGCTGGCCTCGGCGATCAGCATCGCGGCGGCCATCGGCCTGGCGGGCGGGGGTCACCCACTCGACGCACCATGGGCGACTGTCCTGTCCGTCGTCGCTGGAGCCGGCATCGCCGTCTACCTCCTCAGGCCGTCTCTCGACTGACGGTTCGCGGTGGCGCGCACGTCATTCCCCGGCAGCCGGCGGATACACCTTCGAGCGAGAAGCCCGACGCTCGGCCGCCGACTTCAACGCTGCCAGGCTGCGGCGCATGAAGCGGTCATAGGCGGAGACCGCAACCAGGCGCGCCAGCATCGGTCCAACGACGGGACGATCGTCACCGACCGATCCGGTGTAGCTGACGAGGGTCGATGCGGGGTCGCGCGTGACGAACTCGAGGGTCTCGGTCACCCTGGAGAGTGGGCCGCGCACCACCCGGTACTCGATGCGCTCGGGTGGCGTCAGGCGGACCTCTTCGAGGAGTTCGAACGCCCATCGACCGACCGGTACCCGGTACGTCACCAGTTGTCGGTTTCCGTCGTGCTCGAGGAGGCGGCTGTCGTGCGCAGGTCCTCCGGGAAGGTCGCCACCGACCGCCGAGGCCATCTCGAAGACCAGTTGCCGCGGCGCATGGATGAGGACCGATCGCTCCCTGAGCCGGTAGGTCCGCATCAGCCGGTCATCCTCGTGGCGAGTGCCATCAGCTTGGGCTGCAGCGTGTCGCGGATGGCACGCAGGGCATGCATGCGGGCATTCCCGCTCAGCGCAGCGGGATCCTCGAACGGCATGCGTTCCACGGCCCGGGCGCCAGGAACGTACGGGCAGCCAGGGCACTCCTCCTCGCAGACCGCGATCAGCAGGTCGGGTGGACGGCTCACGAAGTCACCGATCGGTGTGCGGCTGGCACGAAACGGCGCGCCGATCTCCGCGAGGACCTCGGCAACCCCGTCGAGGCGACCTCCCGGTTGGGTCCCGGCCGACCGCACGACGAACCCGGGACCGGCGACGTGGGCGAGCAGCGCCCGTGCGATCTGCGACCGCGCACCCTCGGTGGGATCGACGAACAGGATGAGCGGCGCGTTCATCGTCCCGCGCCCGTCGTGGCGACACGATCCGCCAGGCGGATGAGCGGTCCGCGGCTGAAGATGACGGGCACATCGACGCCGGCCTCATTGAACACGCCTCGCGGGATCCCGATGTCGGCGAGGTACACCTGCCCGGCAAGGGTGCGGCCCGGGTCGTGGAGGAGTCCCGTCTTAGGCAGGGCGAGCGTCAGAGTGCAGTCCGCGGCGATGGCCGCGCCCGGCCGCTGCCCGGAGGTGGCGTCCACACCGGATGGCAGGTCGAGGCTGAGTAGCGGCCCTTCGCCCACACCCGCGAGATCGATCAACGGCCGGTAGGCGTCATCAGGTGCTCCGCGCAGCGTGTAGCCGATGAGCGCATCGATGACCAGGTCGCTGCGGCGCACCAGGTCGCCGATCTGCAGATAGCTGCGGTCGTGTCCGGCAACGGCAACGCTGACGCCAGAGGCCAGCGCCAGGTCCAGTTGCTGGCAGGGCACTGGACGCAAGCGCATGACGGGGCGCGCAAACACGACATCAACGGAGACACCCCAGGAGGCGAGGTGACGCGCCGCGACCAGTCCGCCTCCCGCATTGTTGCCGGTGCCCGCCAGCACGAGCACACGCGCCGCCGGGGAAGCGGCTCGTCGCGGTCCGTCGAGCGCCAGGAAGGCGAGGGTTGCCATGCCGCGACCAGCGTTCTCCATCATCTGCAGGAGCGAGAGGTTGAACGTGTCGGTGGCGATTCGATCGACCGCAGCCATGGTTGCCGTGTCGACGTGCGGGGGTGGCACATCCGCGAGGGGGAGGTCGGGGAGTTGCCACGCTCGGCGCCGACGCTGCTGCGAGATCATGGCCCGAGCATGACCGGCCGGCCGAGTGGCGGCTGTAAGCGAGACCACACCCAGCACTCGGTACAGCACGCAAGTGGGGCAGGCGGTGCGTCGGCGCTGCCGCTCTCACCCACCACTGATTGCACGCAGCGCATCGAGGTCGGCGATCGTGACGCGCTGCTGGTGCATATCCAGGACCTCGCGCCCGCGCAGGCTCGAGACGGTGAGAGCCAGGGTTTCGCGCGAGGTGCCGATCATGTCCGCCAGCTCCTGCTGCGTCAGTCGGGCATCGATCACCCAGCCGCCATCGGCCGGGTGGCCGAATCGGTCGAGGAGCTCGAGCAGCTTGCTGGCCAGACGCTGCTCAACAGAGCGGAAGGCCATGATCTCGCGCTCGCGCTCGGACGCTGCCAGGCGTTCGGAGAGGTAGCGGATGATGTTGATTCCGACGCCCGGGTAGCGCGTCATCAGCTGCTGCAGCTCGCCGGGGTTGAAGCTGCAGACCAGTGCATCCTCGATGGCCTCCGCGTACACATCATTCAGTTCCTGGCCGAGCCACGACATGCGGCCCACGATGCGGCCCTTGTCGAGGATGTCGAGGGTCAGCTGCTTGCCTTCACTGGTGAGCCGATAGAGACGAACCCTGCCGCGCTTGACGATGTACAGCCGCTCGTCGTCGTCCGGCGAGGTGATCAGCTTGCCAACGCGGCAGGTCGTCATCGGCAGCCCGCGACTCAGCTCCCGCAACTGGTTGGCCGTGAGACCATCGAACAGGTCGACCTCGCGCAGCAGCCCCGCCTTCAGCTCGGGATCGCTGAGGGCGGTCATCGGCGGGAGCGGCTCATGCTCCATGCCACCGCGATCGAGCAGACGCTTGAACATACCGAGATAACTGTACGTCGCTCGCTCGTCAGGCGTGAGCCACCTCACTGCGGGGAGCGCGGCCCCGGCACACACTCCATTGCATGAGCACTACAACGCACCACGACTCGACGCCCACGGCTGGGTCCGCTTCGGCCAAGGTCCCCGAACCGGACCCATTCGACCTCATCATCATCGGCGCCGGGACCGCCGGCGAGGCCGCCGCTCATTTGGCCACGAGCCGCGGAGCACGCGTCGCGATCGTCGACCGCGAGCTGGTCGGCGGCTCCTGCCCGTTCTGGGCCTGCATGCCGTCGAAGGCGCTGCTCCATGCCGCTGCCGTCCACGCGGGGGGTGGGCCGTACGACTGGCAGCGGGCATCGGACTTCCGCGACTGGATGATCAACCGCGAACACATCGACTGGCCCGATGATGGCAGCCACGTGCGTTCGCTTGAATCCGCGGGAGCCAGCGTTCTGCGTGGCACCGCCCGGTTCGTCGCGAAGGGCACCGTTGCCGTTGAAGGCCCCGATGGCGACCGCCGAATCACCGCGCCGGCCATCATCCTGGCGGTCGGTTCGCAGCCGCGGGTGCCCGCTATCCCAGGCCTTGAGGCGGCGGGCTACTGGACCAACCGCGAGGGCACCACCGCGCGAGACCTGCCGAAGAGCCTTGCCATCGTGGGCGCAGGGCCCACGGGGGTGGAGCTGGCACAGGTCTACGCCCGCTTCGGCGTCACGGTGACCCTCATCCACAAGGGCGAACGTATCCTGTCCCGCGAACATCCGCGCAGCAGCGATGCCCTCGCCGACGCGCTGCGCGCGGACGGCGTGATCATCAGGCGGGCCGGCGTCCGCGAAGTGTCTCCCGCGGGCGGCTCTGCTGGTTGCCACCGGCTGGTTCTCGCCGACGATGCGGTCGTCGACGTCGCCCAGATCCTGGTGGCCACCGGCCGAGACGTGCCGTTCGATGCGCTGAACCTCGGTAGCATCGGGGTGACCGAGGCTGACCTTGAGGGCGCCCGGCGGACCCTGCGCCTGGCCGATGGGGTGTTCATCGTCGGCGACGCGCTCGGTGAGGAGATGCACACGCATGTCGCGCACTACGAGGGGGAGGCCGCCGCCCGCCTGGCCCTGGGCGACCCGATCGAGCCCGACCTGTCGGCCATTCCACGTGGGGTGTACACCGATCCGGAGATCGGGTCGGTGGGCCTGCAGGTCGACGAAGCACGGTCACGCGGCATCGATGCGCAGGAGTACACACTCGACCTGGCAAGCACCGCCAAAGGCTATGTGCTCGAGGCGCGGGGCCACGTGTCCATCGTCGTCGACCGCCAGCGCCGCACGCTGCTCGGCGCCTTCATCGCCGGGCCGGGTGCCGCCGAGGCAATCCACGAGGCGGTGCTGGCCATCAAGGCGGCGATCTCGATCGACGTCCTGGCCGACACAATCCACGCCTTCCCGACGACGGCCCGGGTGATGGGCTCGGCCTTCATCGAGGCCGCACGCGACGCCCCCCGACCATGACCGCGCCATCGGTCGACGCGGAACCTACCCGCACCCGCAAGGTGCTGATCATCCTGCAGGCCGGCGTCGAAACCCACGGGGGTCGCGCTCGGGGTCTCCACGCCATCCTGTACGCAAACGAGCTGCGCCAAGCGGGGATGCAGGTACGCCTCATCTTCGACGGGGCGGGAACCGAGTTCTTGGCGCGGCTCCACGCTCAGCGCGAACGCCACTCGTTAGCCGGGCAGCTCTTTGCTGAGCTGCAGTCTGCCGGCCTCGCCTACGAGGTCTGCGACTTCTGCTCCGGGGCCTTTGAGGTGCGCCGGGCAGCTGGTTCAGGCTGGCGAAGAGTTGGCGGCTGCCTACTACGACCATCCCAGCCTGGCGCGGCACGTGGCGGACGGCTTCGAGGTCTGGATCCTCTGACGTCGGGTGTGAGCCGGCTCACTGCGCGGTCCGGTGGCGCTCCGCAGGATGGAACGGTATCGCACACCAAGGAGCAGGAACCACAATGAGCAGCGCTATCGCGCAGAGCCAGCCGCGCATCGAAAGCTGGGTCAGGCACGGGGTCATCGGCGGCATCGGTGCCGGCATCGTCTACGCCATGTTCCAGATGATCATGGCCGCCATCCTCAACGGCCCCGAGGGCTTCTTCATGCCACTGCGCATGATCGCCGCGACCGCGTTTGGCGAGCAGGCCCTCCAGCCAGGCTACAGCCTGCTCGCAGCTGCGGTCACCGGCCTTGTGATCCACATGATGCTGTCGGCGGTCTTCGGGCTCGTGGTGGCGGGCATTCTGCGGTTCATTCCGAGCCTGAGTGCGTCCACCGCATCCGTGCTGATCACGACCAGCATCCTGGGCTTTGGTCTCTGGATCGTGAACTTCTACGTCATCGCCAACATCGGCGGCTGGGTCTGGTTCCCCAACGGGTCGAACGTCCTCGTGCAGTTTGTCGCCCACACCTTCTGCTTCGGTACCGTCCTGGGGCTGTACCTCAACGCCTCCGCACGCCGCGCGTAGGCCTGGACAGCGAGGCCTGGACGGCGTGGGTGGGGATGGCTGCGAGCCGACAGGCCGGGAAAACCTGGAATCGCTGAGGGCGGCGGCGCAGCCTCGTCGGTGTCAGGTGCAGGCGCCGACGCACGGGGATGGAGTATCTAGGGGCGACGTGGTCCACGCCGCGTGACGGGATCTTCGAGGCAGGCCCCTGGCTTCGCGACTGTGATGCCGCTTACGGCGGACCGGACGTGTCACCGGCACCATCGGTCCCATGGGTCGTGCAGAATTGGAGGCGCGCCCAGACCATCACTCGCAGCGGAGACATGACCCATGCTCGAATTGGCGGTCGACTACGAATGGCGAGCGACGCGCGAACACGCCG
>JBBSHF010000063.1:0-10839 GCA_038253355.1 Candidatus Limnocylindria bacterium | reverse complement strand
TGGCCCACGACCTCGCCCTGCGTCGGGTTCTGCTGCTGCAGGTCAACCTCAGCGGCGAGGCGAGCAAGTCCGGCTTCGCCGCCGACGACTTCGCCGCGCAGGCCGCCAGCTCCGGCGAATTTGTGCGGCTGCTCGATGAGCTGCGCCACGTCCGCGTCGCCGGCCTGATGACCATCGCGGCGGCCGATGGAGATGCGGCGACGACCTTTGCCAGGTTGCGCCACCTTCGCGACGAGCTGCAGCAGCGACTCGGCGGGCCACTTCCTGAGCTGTCGATGGGGATGAGCGGCGACGCCGCGGCTGCGGTCGCCGAAGGCGCGACCCTGGTGCGCATCGGTAGCGCGCTGTTCGGACCTCGTCAGAACTGAAGATCGTCGCTGCTTGCTATCCTGCACGGCAGCATGCCGCTCGTTTTCGTCAACTTCCTGCAGCTGCTCGCCTTTGTTCTGTGGATCCTGATCATCGCCCGGGTCGTGGTGAGCTGGATCGCACCGAGGGGCGGCGGCGTGGTCGCCTTCATCTACCAGGCAACCGAGCCGATCCTGGCGCCCATCCGTCGCTTCGTGCCGCCGACTGGCGGGATCGACTGGGCGCCGCTCATCGCCCTGCTGCTGCTTGGCGCGGTTACCCAGGCGCTGACCCGACTGTAGGCTGGAACGCCTCGCTGATTGAAGGTCAGCGACCCGGCCGGCTATACTGCGGCTCCGCTGCGGGGGCGATTGGCTCAGTCGGTTAGAGCGCACGGTTCACATCCGTGAGGTCACTGGTTCGAATCCAGTATCGCCCACCACGATCCACGCCCGGCGCCGCGGTATCCTGCCGATCCCATGCTGAACCGCCTGCGCTCGCTGCGCATCTTCGAGCCACTCGCCGAGCGAGACTTCGCGCTCCTGATCGCCGGCTCGAGCGTCTCGCTGCTTGGCGACGGCTTCTTCTTCATCGCGCTGGCCTGGCAGGTCTACGAGCTCTCCAACGTGCCCACCGCCCTGTCGCTGGTGGGCGTGGCCTGGACCCTGCCGCTGGTCCTCCTGCTCCTGCTCGGCGGCGTGCTGACCGATCGCTACGACCGGCGTCGCCTGCTGGTCAGCGCCGACCTGTTGCGCGCCGCGGCCATCGGCCTGATCGGGATCTTGTCCGTGACCGGCGTGCTGCAGCTGTGGCACATCATCGTGCTGATCGCGATGGTGGGCGTCGGCGACGCGTTCTTCAACCCGGCCTCGACGGCGATCGTGCCGGATCTCCTGGCCGAGGCGCAGCTGCCCCAGGCGAACTCGCTGCTGGGCCTGGTGCGGCCGCTGATGATGCGGCTCATGGGCCCGGCGCTGGGCGGCTTCGTGGTGGCCGGCCTTGGTCCCGGGCCGGCCTTCGTGGCTGACGGGCTGACCTTCGTCGTCTCGGCGGCGGCGGTGTGGGCCATCGCGGCGCGCCCGGCTGCCGCTGAGCGCCCGGCGCACGGCGTGCATCAGACCCTGGTCGAGATGCGCGAGGGATTCGCCTTCGTGCGGGCCAACCCATGGTGCTGGGCCACGCTCGTGGCGGCCATGCTCAGCCTGCTCGTCTTCTTCGGGCCGATGGAGGTCCTGCTGCCGTATCTCGTCAAGAATCGGCTGGAGCTGGGGCCAGAGGCGCTGGGCACCATCTTCGCGGTGAGCGGCGTCGGCTCCATCCTGGCCGCCGGCGTCATCGGTCAGACCGGACTGCCGCGGCTGCGTATCACCGCCATGTACGCCGCCTGGTCGACCGGCGTGGCGCTGTTCGTCATCTACGGACTGATGAACTCCATCTGGCAGGCGCTCATCGCGGGCTTCCTGACCGCCGCGCTCTTCCAGCTGGGACAGATCATCTGGACCACGCTGCTGCAGCAGCTCGTGCCGCGCGAGCTGCTGGGTCGCGTGTCGAGCCTCGACTGGCTCGTCTCGACCGGCCTGGTGCCGGTCTCCTTCGCGCTCACCGGCCCGGTCGCGGCGGCGCTGGGCGCGGGGCCGACGATGGTCGGCGCAGGGCTCGTCGGATCGGTCTTCATGGGGATGCTGCTGTTCGTCCCGGGCGTCCGCGACCCGGAGCGTGGGCGCGGGGTACCGTGGCCGAATCGCGCTGACCCGCCGCTCGGCGGACCGTCCTCGCTGGTTGATGACCGATGACCGGCAGCCCGCTGCTCGCCTGACCGATGCGCGTCGCGATCTTCGGCGAGTCCTACCTGCCCTACCTTTCGGGCGTCACCGTCTCGACCGATGCGCTGGCGCGCGGTCTGGGCGCCGCCGGGCACTCGGTCATGGTGGTCGCGCCGCGCCCCGCACGCGGCGGCGACCCGGGCGACGTGGGCGCTGCCGGACCGGCGCCGCAGGTCGCCTGGCTGCCCTCCTATCAGCTGCCGGGCCTGGCGCCGCCGGGCTACCGCATGCCGTGGCCGCTATTGTCGGGCGCCGCGCTTCGGGAGGTGGTCACCTTCCGGCCCGATGTCGTTCACGCTCAGTCACCGTTCGTCTCCGGCAGGCTGGCGGCTCGCCTGGCGCGACGCGTGGGCGTCCCCCTGGTGTTCACTCACCACACGCGGTTCGCTGACTACGGCCACTACCTTGGCCCGCTGGCCGGACCGGGCAGTATCGCGACCAGCGCCTACCTGCGCCGCTTCTGGGCGAGCTGCGCCGCGATCGTCGCGCCCTCGGCCGATCTGGCCGGCGAGATCGCGGCGCAGCTCGGGTCGCGAAATGCACCCTCTGTCGTCGTCATTCCGACCGGGATCGATGTGGCCGGCATCGGTCGCCTGGCCGCGATCGATGCGAGGTTGCTCGCCGGTTGGCCCATGGACAGCGTTGTCGTCGCATCCCTTGGACGGCTCGCTCCCGAGAAGAGCGTCTTCGAGCTGGTCGAGGCATTTGCCCGTGCCGCCAACCGCGATCCGCGCCTGCGCCTGCTGCTGGTCGGAGGCGGCCCGTCGGAGGTGGCGCTGCGCCGTAGGGCCGCGACGCTGGGGAGAGTCCACCTCACCGGGCCCCTGTCGCGACTCGATGCGCTGGCGCTGCTCAAAGGCGCCGACCTGTTCGCCTTCGCGTCGCGGACCGAGACCCAGGGCCTGGTTCTGGCCGAGGCGCTCGCCTGTGGCCTGCCGGTGGTGGCGCGCGCGGGCCCGGCGGTGCAGGAGTCGGTCCGCGACGGCACTGACGGGCTGGTCGTCGCCACGCTCGAGGAGCTCGCCGCCGCCCTGGGCGAGCTCGCGCAGAACGGCGACCACCGCGGGCGCATGGCCGCTGCCGCCGCCGAGGGCGCCGAGCGCTTCGATGCCGCCCGACGGATCGCGGAGCTCGAGGCGCTGTACGGGCAGGTCATCCGCGCGTGCGCTGCCGAATCTGCGCCGTGATGGTGGTGTCAGCGGCTTGCGCCGGACGGATGCCGTCGTACAATGCGGGGCATGCGACTGAGCCTCACGACGCGCTACGTCTCGCACCCCCTCATGGATTTCGGTCCGGCGCGCTCCGTCGCCCATCGACCGCGACTGGGGCTCGGGCAGCCGACAACCGTCTACCACCGTCCGCGGCAGAGCCTGCATGCCCGGCCAACCGTCGGCGCGCTGCGCTCGGCAACCAGCCGTTTCCGATTTCCGTCGGTGGGTCGCGTCGGGCGTGTACGAGCTCGCCGAGCGCCGCTCTCCCTGGGCCTTCCGCGCGCCCGCCGCGCATAGCGGCCCGGGTGCCCATCCTGCGCAACGCCCGCGCGACCTCGGCAGGCGGCGTCGTCCATCGGTCTGACGAAGGTCGCACCGAGATCGCCCTGGTGCACCGCCGCGAGCCTGTGCTGTGGGCGCTCCCGAAGGGAACGCCTGACGCCGGCGAGACGCTCGAGGAGACTGCCCTGCGCGAGACGCACGAGGAGACCGGCCTTGACGTCGAGCTGGAGCGGCCGCTCAGCGAGATTCGCTATTTCTTCGTGCGCGGCACGACGCGCTTCCACAAGACGGTGCACTTCTACCTGATGCGCCCTGTCGGCGGCGGGTTCGATCTGCATGACCACGAGTTCGACGAGGTGCGCTGGGTCCAGCTCGAGGAGGCACTGCAGCTGATGAACCACGCCACCGAGCGCTCCGTGGTGGAGCTCGCCGGCGAGCTGCTGGCATCCGGCGCAGGCGCTGCCCCCGCCGCCGCCGCCGAAGTGTCGGACGAGGATCGTCAGGTGAGCGCGTGACCCAGGCCGCGGAGCTGCCCGGCGCCGCGGAGCTGCCCGGCGCCGCGGAGCTGCGGCGCACGCCCCTGCATGACGCGCACGTGGCCCTCGGCGCGCGGCTTGTCCCGTTTGCCGGCTACGAGATGCCGGTGCAGTACACCTCCATCCTCGAGGAGCACCGCACCGTCCGCACGGCGGTCGGCCTGTTCGACCTCTCGCACATGGGCGAGCTGCTGGTGCGAGGCCCCGAGGCGCTGGCGTTCGCGCGCTATGCCGTGATCAGCGATCCGGGCGCCCTGGAGCCGGGCCAGGCGCAGTACTCGATGGTCTGCGCCGAGAGCGGCGGGATCATCGACGACCTCATCGTGTACCGCACCGACGAGGGCTATCTCATCGTCTGCAACGCGTCCAATCGGGAAGCGGTCGTCGGACAGTTGCAGTCGCTCCTGGCATCCGGCGACTTCGACGCGACGGTCGAGGATCGCAGCGCCCGCACGGCGCTGGTCGCTCCGCAGGGTCCCCGTGCCGCCGAGCTGCTTGCCACGCAGACCGATCTCGACCTCTCCGCGCTGCGCAACTATCACTCGCTGCGCGGGACGGTCGCGGGGATCGACTGCCTCGTGGCGCGCACCGGCTATACCGGCGAGGATGGCTTCGAGCTCTTCTGCGAGGCTCGCCGCGCGGCCCGCCTGTGGCAGCTGCTGCTGGCCGCCGGCGAGCCGTTCGGCCTGAAGCCGTGCGGCCTGGGCAGCCGCGATACGCTGCGGCTCGAAGCGGGGATGCCGCTGTACGGCAATGAGCTGGGTCTCGACGTCAATCCGTACGAGGCCAACCTCGGTCGCGTTGTGAAGCTGGAGAAGGGCGAGTTCATCGGCCGCGCTGCGCTGGCGCGGGTGCAGCAGGCGGGCCCGCGCCGCAGGCTCGTAGGCCTGGTGATGCGCGAGAACGCGGTGCCGCGCCACGGCTATGCGGTCCTGCGCAGGGGACAGGCGGTCGGTCAGGTCACCAGCGGCACCGTGTCCCCGACGCTCAACCAGAAGATCGCCATGGCCTACCTGCCCGCCGACGCCGCCGAGCCGGGCGCCAAAGTCGAGGTGGTGGTCCGCGAGCGCCCGTACCGCGCCGAGCAGGTAAAGTTGCCCTTCTACAAGCGGCCGCGCCCCAGCTAGCCGCGTCACCACACCCGCAGCGAGGTGGCCATGGCGTCCTATCCCACCGATCTCCACTACTCGAAGGACCACGAGTGGGTGCGCGTGGACGGCTCCACCGCGACCATCGGGATCACCAGCTATGCCGCCCAGGAGCTGGGCGACGTGGTCTTCGTCGAGCTGCCGGAGGTGGGCGCCGCGCTGCAGCAGTTCGCCACCTTCGGCGTGGTCGAGTCGGTGAAGGCGGTCAGCGACCTGTTCGCGCCGGTTTCCGGCGAGGTGACCCAGGTGAACGAGGCGCTGCGCGACACACCTGAGCACATCAATACTGACCCCTTCGGTGCTGGCTGGGTGGCGAAGCTGACCCTGACCGATTCCTCCGGACTCGACGAGCTGATGGACGCCGACGCCTACGCGGAGCTGACCGCCTAGCCTCATGGCCTACTCCCCGCATACCGATGCCGACCGCGAGCGCATGCTCGCGACGGTGGGGGTCGGCTCGGTCGACGACCTGTTCGCCGATATTCCGGCTGCGGTGCGGCCAGCTCGTTTCGAGATTCCGCCGCCGCTGGTCGAGCAGCAGGTGCGCGCCGAGCTGGCGCGCCTGGCCGAGCATAACCGCGTGCCGCAGGTCAGCTTCCTGGGCGCCGGCGCGTATCGGCACCTCATCCCGTCGGTCGTCTGGGAGGTGATCGGTCGCAGCGAGTTTTCGACCTCGTACACCCCGTATCAGCCGGAGGTCAGCCAGGGCACCCTGCAGAGCATCTACGAATTCCAGTCGCTGATCTGCGAGCTGACCGGCATGGAGGTCGCCACCGCAAGTCATTACGACGGCGCGACGGCCACCGCCGAGGCGGCGCTGATGGCCTGCCGCCTGACCCGACGACAGCGCATCGCGGTCTCAGGCGCCGTCAACCCGCAGATCCGGCACGTGCTCGCCACGTACTGCTCGGGACCGGGGATCGAGATCGTGGAGGTGCCCGCCGACCTGGCCGAGGGCGGCAGCGGTCTGACCCCGGCCGAGGCTGCCGCCCGCGTGCTTGACGACGATTTCGCCTGCCTGATCAGCCAGCAGCCGAACTTCTTCGGCGTCATCGAGCCGATGGCCGAGCTCGCCGCAGCCGCGCACGCGACCGGCGCGCTGCTGGTTGCGGTGGTCGAGCCGGTCTCGCTGGCACTCCTCGAGCCGCCCGGCAGCTACGAGGCCGACATCGTGGCGGCCGAAGGCCAGCCGCTCGGCATCCCGCTCGCTTACGGCGGCCCGTATGTCGGCCTGATGGCGGCGCGCATGAGCGCAGTGCGCCAGATGCCCGGCCGCCTGGTGGGCGGTACGCACGACGCCGAGGGCCGCCGCGGCTATGTCCTCACCCTGCAGGCGCGCGAGCAGCACATCCGCCGCGAAAAGGCGGCCTCGAACATCTGCACCAACCAGGCGCTGTGCGCCTTGGCAGCCACAGCGTACCTGTCGGCTGTCGGACCCGAGGGGCTGCGCGAGGTGGCGGAGCTATCGACCGTCCAGGCGCGGCACGTCGCCGCGGCGATCGAGGGCGGCGGCCTTGGCGAGCGACGGTTCACGGCACCGTATTTCAGCGAGGTCGCCCTCCGCGTCCCGGAGGCGGCGCGGCGCTATGCGGCGCTGGTCGCGCAGGGGATCGTGCCCGGCTACCCGCTGTGGCGGGTCTATCCCGATCTCGCCGACACACTGCTGCTGGCCGCCACCGAGCTGACCTCTGACGCGGACATCGAGCGCCTGGTTGACGCCCTCGGGGCGACGCGATGAGCATCGCCCAGCGACCGACCCAGCCGCTGGACGCCAGCGGCCGGGGCGCAGCGTTCCACTCCTCGGGTGGCGGCGAGGAGCTCGGCATCGTCGAGCCACTCATCTTCGACGCGTCGCGGCCCGGCCGCCGCGCCGTGCGCTTTCCATTCGCCTCCGCCGAGGCCCGGCGCGCGGCGGAGGGCCAGCCGGGATTGCCGTCATCGGCCAGGCGCACGCAGCCTGCACGCCTGCCGGAGGTCAGCGAGCTCGATCTGCTGCGCCACTTCAATCGGCTGGCGCATCTCAATTACGCCATCGACCTGAACTTCTACCCGCTGGGCTCATGCACCATGAAGTACAACCCGAAGGTGAACGAGTGGGCGGCGCGCCTGCCCGGCTTCGCCGATTCGCATCCGCTCGATCCGGACCAGCTAGCACAGGGCAGCTTGGCACTCGAATGGCTGCTCGCCGAGCTGCTCAAGGAGATCAGCGGCTTCAGCGCGGTGAGCCTGCAGCCGGCCGCTGGTGCGCAGGGTGAGCTCACCGGGCTGCTCATGACGCGCGCCTACCATCGGTCCAGGGGAGAGGGTGAGCAGCGCAGCAAGGTGCTGGTGCCCGACAGCGCGCACGGCACCAACCCGGCCACGGCCAGCATGGTCGGCTATACCGCGGTGACCATCCCGTCAAACGAGCGCGGTGGCATGGACCTGGAGGCGCTGCGTGCGGCGCTCGGCCCGGACAGCGCAGCGCTCATGATCACCAACCCCAGCACGCTCGGCATCTTCGAGGATCAGATCGATCAGGTGATTGCCGCCGTCCGCGATGCGGGTGCGATCGCCTACATGGACGGGGCGAACCTGAACGCCATCCTGGGACGGTTCCGCCCCGGCGAGGCGGGCTTCGACGTGATGCACTTCAACCTGCACAAGACCTTCAGCACGCCACACGGCGGCGGCGGACCGGGAGCCGGTCCGGTGGGGGTCGGCGAGCGGCTGGCGCCCTTCCTGCCGGTTCCGTTGCCGGTCCTCGTCGAAGGCGATGCCGACGAGGTGCGCGCCAATGCCTGGGCCGGTCGCTCGACGCCTGACGCGCACTTTGCCCTCGACTGGGATCGACCGCACAGCATCGGCAAGGTGCGCATGTACACCGGCAACTTCGGCATGTTCGTGCGCGCGTACACCTATATCCGCAGCAACGGCGCGTCGGGGCTCCGCGAAATCAGCGACGACGCGGTGCTCGCCGCCAATTACCTGCGGGTCGGCCTGGCCGATGCCTACGACCTGCCCTACGACCGCATCTGCAAGCACGAGGTCGTGTTCTCAGGCCGCCGCCAGAAGCGCGACCACGGCGTCACGACGCTCGACATGGCCAAGGCCATCCTTGACGCCGGCGTCCACCCGCCGACGATCTACTTCCCGTTGATCGTCGAGGAGGCGCTGATGATCGAGCCGACCGAGACCGAGTCGCTCGAGACGCTGGATCGCTTCATCGAGGTCATGCACGACGTCGCCCGCCGGGCGGCCGACGATCCGGAATCGGTCAAGCGCAGCCCCGTCTCCACGCCGGTCGGGCGCCTGGACGAGGCGAGTGCGGCACGCCGCCCCGACCTGCGGCACGTCTTTGGTCAGGGTGGCGAGTGAACCGCAATGGCGAATCCGGCGTAGTATCAGCACCGAGCGGCGGTTCGGACCACGGGGTGCCAGTGATGACGACGCAGGCGGATGGCCTCGTCGAGCGCATGCAGTCGGGCGACTTCGACGCGTTCGAGGAGTTCTTCAATACCTACAAGCGACCGGTCTACATGACCGCGTTGGCGATCACCCGCGACCCGTTCCTGGCTGAGGAGATCCTGCAGGATTGCTTCGTCAAGGCGTATCGCGTCCGGCAGCGGCTGCGACGCAACGTATCACCGCTCCCGTGGCTGCAGCGGGTGACCACCAACCTGTGCTACAGCCGCATCTCGCGGCGGAGGCGCACTTTCGCGGAGCCGCTCACCGCGCTGATCAGCAACCTGGTCGCGGATCTGACCGCGCGTCCCGAGCAGGTCGTCGAGTCGCGCGAGATCATCGAGGTGCTGCAGCGTGGCATCGACGCGCTGCCGCCCAAGCAGCAGACGGCGGTCGTCCTGTACTACCTGCACGGGTACTCCCTGGCCGAGTCGGCGGAGATCGCGCAGTGCAACGTCGGCACCATGAAGTCGCGCCTGCACTATGCCCTCAAGGCGCTTCGGTCGCTGCTGCCTGCCGAGCGCCGCGCAGGGATCCCGAATCGGGCGAGGCTGGCGATCGATGAGCTGCCGTAGGATCAGCCGCGAGCTGCTGGAGCGCTTTCGCTTCGGCGAGCTCGACGGTCGGCACGCGGGACACCTCGATCACCTGGAGCATTGCGCTGCCTGCCGCGAGGCGGTCGGCCTCGACCAGGCGCTGGTGCGCCAGCTGCGCCGCGCAATGCGCGAGCGTGTCGAATCCGCGTCTCCTTCCTCCGAGGCCTGGCCGCTGATCAGGCAGCGCGTGCTCGTCGATGTCGCGGCGGGCGGACCATGGCCGAGCCTTCGGCAGCTCAGCTCGCCGCTGCGTGCGATGGCCGCCACCGCAGCGCTGCTGCTGATCACCGTGTTCAGCACTGGACAGGTCAACGACCTGCAGCAGGAACGCTCGCTTGCGCCGCGGACGATCCCTGGTTTCGTCGAGTCGTCGTCGATCCCGCCGCAGAGGCTGGCGCGCGCGAGGCCGCTGGTGCTGAATCTGCCGCCGCAGGCGCGCTCCTCCGGGGCGACTGCACTGGCCGATGCGAGCAGCGCTGCCATCTCGTTGCCGGATCTTTCCGAGCCAGCGGCGCGCTTCTTCCGCTGATGGCTCGACCCATCCCGTCGCGGCGCCTGGGCGCAGGCCTGCTGATCGTCGCGCTCGTCCTGTCCGCCTGCTCGACCCGCGCCGTGCATGAGCCCGGTCGGAGCGCGGACGGCGCGGCGGTCGGCCTCGACGACGCGCAGACGGCGCGCTTCGAGGTCGGTCCGCCCCCTGGTCCGGTCAAGCCCTGGCAGGGCGACATGGTCCAGCAGGTCCAGGTCGTCGATGGCTATGCGACCATGATGTTCACGCTGCGCAACACCGGCGAGGAGCCGGTGACCTTCCTCAACCTGCTCTACGACATCGAGCCCGACCATCTCTATGACCCGCTGGTGCACGCCTATTGGGCCGATGGTCCGAAGACGGCCGAGAACCAGGCGTTCCAGAACCGCAACGGTCGGTTCTTCCCCAGTCCAGCTGTCCTGCAGCCCGGCGAGGTGGGTGTCTACCTGATGGGTGGCAAGAAGGTGAACGGGGACGGCAAGATCGGCGAGCTGAAGACGAACGTCAAGTACTGCCCCACGCGCGGCATGGATGACGTGCAATCGCAGTCGCTGGTGATCAGCCAGCTCACGTGGCAGACCCAGGACGGCGTGACCACCGTGCGGGGTATGCTGCGCCAGGCAGAGGGAACCCGGCGCTACAGTGCGCCCACGGTGGGGGTTGTTTTCTTCGATACCGCGGGCGGCTTCGCGGGTGCCGTGGTTGGCGACAAGGTCGGGGCGCGGATGCTGCCCGGCGAGGAGCGCCCGTTCGAGATCAGCGGTCGGGGAGTGCAGTCAGCCTCCGTCGTGCGAGCCCAGGGCTGGGCCTGGGTCCGTTGATTGAGCCCGCTGGCGCGAACCGAATCTGAACATTCCGTATCCCCCCGCGGTACTACAGGTAGACGTGGCATTCATACCGCTGTTCTTGACGGCGCCCACGT
>JBBSHF010000062.1:0-10972 GCA_038253355.1 Candidatus Limnocylindria bacterium | reverse complement strand
TTCCGTCGCGCACATGGCGCTGTCGTTCGGCGACACGGAGTGGTTCGAAGAGCTCGACCAGCAGGCGTACGACGACGCTGCGGGTGATCGGCAACAGCCATCTGAAGCCTTGCCGAACTGAAGATCGCCGCTATGGTCGCCGCAATGGATCGACGGATGGTGATTGGCGGGTATCGGGCGGCGATTGCGCTGCTGGTGCTCTTCGCGATCGCCGTGCAGATTCAGACCAACGTCGCCGCGGGCACCTTCAACCCGACGCGGTTCTTCCTCTTCTTCACCATCCTCAGCAACCTGTTCGGCGCGGTGCTCTTCCTGGTGCTTGCGGCGCGCTGGGGTGCCCGCGCTGCGCGGCTCGATTTCGCGCGGGGCGCATCGGTCGCGTACCTGACGGTGACCTTCATCATCGTCATCTGGCTTCTGTCAGGAGCCGATCTGCAGGTCGCGATCCCGTGGGTCGATTTCGTCCTGCACAAGCTCTTCCCGGTGGTCGTCCTGGCCGACTGGCTGCTTGTTCCACCGATGCAGCCGATCACCTTTCGCCAGGGCCTGTGGTGGCTGAGCTTCCCGCTCGCCTGGGTGGCGTTCACGCTCCTACGCGGCGCAATCGACGGCTGGTATCCGTACCCGTTCCTGAATCCGGCCAACGGCGGCTATGGCAGCGTCGCGTTCTACTTCGTGGTGATTCTGCTTGGCTTTGTGGTGCTGTCGGCCGTGATCGTCGCGATCGGGAATGCCATGCGCGAGCGGCGCGGGGCGCTCCAGCCGGCAACGTAGGTCAGGCGCTGCGGACCTTCCAGATCATCTCCATCGGCCAGTGGCAGTCACGCTAATGCGCCTCCAGGGGACCCTTATCGGCGGCTGCGTCGGATTGCGGGGTCATGTTTGCGGATAAGGAGCCTGCATCGGCGCATTAAGCCACCCGAGACGCTCGAAATGGACCGTTCCCGCACATAAGACGCCCCTTGCGGACCATTACGCACGATGCGGAGCGCCAGCGACCCGGGCTGTCGTGGCCGGGCCGTTCGGGCCCAGGCGACCCAGGCCACGGCGTGTCTCCCAGGCGTCACGCAACGTCAACAACGTGATTGGGAACTAGAGCTAGCTATGGCTGGCAAGCCGCGACGACGACGTCATCGGCGTCGTCATCCTCCCACGGCCTGAGGGCGAAGGTGGGTGCGCTGATCGGCGGATCGGGGGAATAGCGCGTTGAGGGTGACCATCTGATCGGCAGGGACTACCATCGGCGCATGAACATCGAAGCCAGGACCGATGCGCGCGAGCTGCCGGGCGAAGCCGAGGCCTGGGTGCGGCTGCACCATGTGATCAACCGGATCACGCCGGAGATGGCGGAGGTTCCCGGCTACTTCGCAGAGGGCTGGAGCGCCAAGGACGCGGTGGGGCACCTCGGGACGTGGATGGCCGCCGGCGCGGGGATGCTGCGCCAGATCGCGGCGGGCACGTACCGCGAGGGCGAGACCAACGTCGACAAGGAGAACGAGCGGTTCCTCGCTGCCATGCAGGGCATTCCCTTCGAAACGGTGCATGTGCAGGCCGCTGCCGCGCACAACGAGCTGATGAGTGCCTGGGCCCAGCTGCCGGAGGTGACGCCCGCGGCGGCATTCTGGGTTCGCAAGGCCGGGCCGGAGCACTACGCCGAGCACCTCCCGCGTCTGGAAGAGTGGGTGGACGAGCTGGAGCGGCGACCTCGGCCGGCGTAGCCGCAGTCCACGCTCGGCCCCCTACAGGGACGCAGCCTCCAGGCGCTGGCGCGCATCGCGATACGATGGATCGTCGGCGACGAGCTTCGTCCAATCGGTCTTTGCCTTGCGCTTGTCGCCAAGGAGCTCATAGGCCGCCGCGCGGTTGTATCGGATCTCCTTCAGGAGATCCGGATCGCGGTGCGCGGTCCGCCGCAGGCAGGCCGACAGCACCACCACCGCCGGCGCCGCCATTCCTTCGTTGGCCAGCGCCTTGGCCCGCAGGTGCAGGGTCGCGAGGGTGACGTCGTCGCGGTTCTCGACGTCATCGGTCAACTTGATGATCCCGTCGAAGTCGTTGTCGTCGTACAGCAGATCGGCCAGTGAGAGCTTGATGGTCGCGTCGTCCGGCGCGATCTTCGTCAGCCGTTGGACCAGGCCGATAGCCTCGGGCAGCCGATGCAGCTCCTGGTACAGCTCGGCGAGGATCAGGGTCGCGCCAACCGAGTTGAAAGGGGCAGCCACCGTGACCTGCTCGGTGATAGGCAGCTGCAGCTCGAGGGTCCCCGGCACGTACTTGCGCATGAGCTCGTCCGGCAGACCGATGTCGCTGGCGACCACCCGCTCGAGGCTCCTGGCGGAGTCCGCCGTGCGCCCCTGCTTGGCGTAGACATTGCCCAGCAAGAAGTCATCGCTGATGTTTCGCGTGTCCGATGCGGTTGCCTGCTCGAATGCGGCCGCCGCGTCCGACCAGCGCTGCTCGAGGTAGGCGACGACGCCGTCGCGGAAGCGCCTCTCAGCCCCCGATGCGAACAGGCCCGGCTTGGGGATCACCTGCTCCGCCATGTCGGACGTGACCGTGACAGCCTGATGCCGGCTTGAGCTCGACGCGGGGCGTGCTTCGCCGCCCGAGCGTGATCCACTTCTGCCGCCGGAGGTCGAGACGGCGTACAGCCCGGTCCCCGGAATGCCAATCGATCTCCTGCGCTGGCGGGAGCTGTTGAACGAGTAGCGCAGTCCGGGGATGCCGAACGACACCCCAACGCTGCTCTTATTGATGTTGAAGCGGACGCCCTTTCCCAGGCCGATGCTTCGGCGAAATCTCAGGTAGCTCACTGCGTACGCGCTATCCCTCCGAGATGTGCGGGCGATCCCGGGCCCGCTGGCCGGCTGAGAATAGGGGCCAAGGCGCTCGGCTGCGCGCCATGCTCCTGATCGTGCTCGCCGGCACCGTGATCGTGCGGACGTGGCGTCGGCGATCGCGACCCTCCGCGAGGGCCTGCCGTCCGGATTTGCGTTGGTCGTCTGGAGACCGTGTTCCGCTCCGAAGGTGCAGATGTCGGTGGTGGTCGCGGTAACCCGGTCCAGCGCGCCGGAAGCGGTGTAGCCGGCCGGAGTCCACGCGTGGCAGGCGCGTCTCGCGGCCGCTTGAGTTGGTTAGCGCGACTACGACCGACGTGTGCCAACTCGGAGAGCCGCGGGTGAGGCTGCCCGAGTGCGCGGCGGTGACCGACATCGGACAGACGGACGCCACCCGGAGCTCGGGGGCTGGAACCGGATCGAGCTGATCGTCGACGACCTGCCCGCCGAGTTCGAGCGGTTGGGCGCGGCAGGGCTCACCTCGCGCAACGAGATCCTGCGGGGTCCCGGAGGCGCCCAGATCGTGTTCGATGATCCATCGGGCAACCCGATCGAGCTCTTCCAGCCCGCCGGCTGAGACCGGCCGGCCCGCACCGATCTGACGGCGCGTCCAGCGACGACTATCCTTGCCCGGTACGAACGCCACGGTAGCCCCGGATCGCCTGACAGCGTCCAGCACGCCCAATCATGACCCAGCTCGACGGTAAGAAACGGGCCCGGCTGCCCGACAGCGCATTCGCCCACATTGACGCTCACGGCCAACGACGCCTGCCGATCAATGATGCCGCCCATGTCCGCAATGCGCTGGGCCGATTCGGCCAGGTGGCCTTCGACGACGAGGCCGCCCGCGACCGGGCACGGACCCGGCTGCTCAAGGCGGCCAAGAGGTACAACATCGTCCCCATCGGCTTCATCACCGGCCAGCTCCGCTCGCAGAGCAGGCAGGCGGCCGCCGGCCAGGCGGTCATCGAGCTCGGCGGGATGTGGGCCGCCGGCGAGCTCCAGGAGAAGCTTCGGACAGCGCTGCGCGATCCTTCGCTGCTGGTCCTGCACTGGGCCGAGTCGGCAGGCAGCTACCTGGACGGCATCGGTAAGGCGGTGAGCCTGCCTGCCGAAGGAGGCGGACGCGCCGTCACCCTGCTGGAGCGCGATGGTCGACCAATGACGGCATTGGTCCACGATCCTGGCGTCCTGCGTGAACGGGATCTGGCCAGGACGGTGACCGCGGCGGTCCGGCTGGCGATCGAGAACGAGCGGCTGCAGGGCGAGATCGGGGCGCGCGCCAGCGAGGTGCGCATGCTGCCGATGGGGGTGGTCACCTTCTTGCTGGCCGATATCGAGGACTCGACCGGCCTGGTGCGGATCCTGGGCGACCGCTATGCTGCCCTCTTGGCCGATGTCCGCCGACTCCTGCGTGGCGCCATCCGTGGTGTCGGCGGGCGCGAGGTGGACGTCCGCGCCGATGAGCTGTTCGCGGTCTTCGAGCTGGCCCCGGCCGCGCTCGATGCCGCCCTGCTGATTCAGCGCCAGATGCGCGATCGCGCCTGGCCCGATGGCCTGGAGGTCAAGGTACGGGTCGGCCTGCACAGTGGCCGCCCCACGCTGACCGATACCGGCTACGTGGGCATCGCGGTCCACACCGCGGCGCGCATCTGCTTCGTGGCGCACGGCCGCCAGATCGTCGTGTCGCGCATGGCCCGCGAGGCGCTGGATGGTGCGCTGCCAGCGGGTATCGGCTTCCGGGAGCTGGGCATGCACGCGCTCTCCGGCCTGCCAGAGCCGGAGGCGCTCTTCCAGGTCCTGGCGGACGACCTGCCGTCCGAGTTTCCGCCGCCGCGTTCGCTGGCCGCCGTCGTCCGCTGACTCTGCGCAGAATCAGCGGACGCTGACGACTACTGGCTGGTCCGCCGTCGATAGAGGGCCAGGCCGACCGGGAAGAAGATGATCAGCAGCCCGACCGCCCAGATGACGGCCGGCAGCAGATCGGGTCCGCCGGATCCGCCCAGGGTCAGGTCGCGCACGGCGTTGACGACCAGCGTCATCGGCTGATGCTCGGCGAAGACGCGCAGCCAGTCCGGCATCGTGTCGGTGGGCACGAACGCGCTGCTGGCGAAGGTGAGCGGGAAGACCGTCATGAAGATCAGACCCTGGAGCGCCTCGGGCGTGCGCACAAAGGCACCCATCGCCACGCCGATCCAGGAGAGCGCGAAGCCGAACAGCAGCATCAAACCGATGGCACCCGCTGCTCCAAGGACGCCGCCCTCCGGCCGAAAGCCAACGATCAGGCCAACCACCCACATCACCGTGACGGCCAGCATCGCGCGCAGCAGGTCGGTCAGCGTGCGACCGGTGAGGACCGTCGACTGCGACATGGGCAGCGAGCGGAATCGGTCGATCATGCCGTTCTTCAGGTCGTTGGCCAGCAGCACGCCGGTGTACACGCCGGCGAACGCGATCGTCTGCACGAAGATGCCGGCCATCAGGAAGTTGACGTAGGTCGTGCCCTGGATGGGGATGGCGCCGCCGAACACGAAGCGGAAGAGCACCACGAACATGATCGGCGAGAGGGTCACGTCGAGCAGCAGCTCGGGCGTGCGCCGGATGTGCCGCAGGTTGCGCTTGACCATCTCGATCGAGTCGGCGATCCACCAGCGCAGGCTCATGTGGCCGCTTCCGTGGGGGTCTCTTCCGCCGGATGACCGGTGAGATTCAGGAAGACCTCGTCCAGCGTTGGACTTCGGAAGCCAGCGTCGTCGACGGCCACGCCGGCCGCATCGAGCTCGCGCACCGCTCGCGTCAGCACGCCATCGACCGATGTGATCGCCACGCTCACGCGACGCTCCTCGGCCTCGACGTGCGCCGGCCCCTCGCCGAGGCTCGAGAGGACCGATGCCGCCCGTTCCAGGTCCGCCGGCCGGTCCACCGTGACCTGCAGGCGCTCGCCGCCGATCAGCCGCTTGAGCTCGGCTGCCGTGCCGCGCGCGATCACCTTGCCATGATCAATGACCACGATGTCGTCGGCCAGGCGGTCCGCCTCTTCGAGGTATTGCGTGGTCATCAGCATCGTGGTGCCTCCCTTCGCCAGGTCCTCGATGAGGTCCCACATCGACAGGCGGCTGCGCGGATCCAGACCGGTGGTCGGCTCGTCCAGGAAGAGGACGGGCGGTGAGGCCACCAGCGCGCCTCCCAGGTCGAGGCGTCGGCGCATGCCGCCAGAGTAGGTCTTCACGATTCGGTCCGCCGCATCCACGAGCTCGAAGCGCTCGAGCAGCTCGGCCGCGCGGTGACGCGCCGTCGCTCCCGACAGGCGGAAGAGGCGCGCAATCATCTCGAGGTTCTCGCGTCCGGTGAGCAGCTCATCCAGGGCGGCGTACTGCCCCGCCAGCCCGATCCTGGCGCGTACCTCGCCGGGGTGACGCAGCACGTCGATGCCGGCGACCTCTGCGCTGCCGGCATCAGGCCGGATGAGGGTGGCAAGGATGCGGACCGCCGTCGTCTTTCCCGCGCCGTTCGGTCCGAGGACGCACAGGATCGTGCCCTCGGCCGCGTCGAGGTCGATGCCGCGCAGCGCGTGCGTGGAACCGAAATGCTTCTCGAGACCCTCGACGCGGATCATGGTTCGGTTCGTCACCCGGGGACTCTAGCGAAGAATACGCAACGGTGCTTGTGGCACGCGTGCTGCTTCATCGGCCTTCAGGAGGTATGTGGCCGATGGCTGAGCTCGATACCAAGAAGCGCGACAAGCTGCGCAGCAACCAGTTCGCCTACGTTGACCGCAAGGGCGGCGAGCACCTGCCCATCAACGACGAATCGCACGTGCGCAACGCGATGGCACGCTGGAACCAGACCGATTTCGAGAGCGCGACGGCCAAGGAGAACGCTCGTCGGAAGATCGTCGCGGCGGCGAAGCGCCACGACATCGAGATCGATCCCGACGACAAGATCGCCAGGAGCTCCGACAGCTGAGCGAGATCAGGATCGGACGCTCGCGACAGGGAAGAAGCCCACTTCGGTGGGCTTCTTCCCTGCAAGCCGTGGCGGCCGCGGGCGTCGGTAGGGACTCGAGCCGGCGAACGAGGAGGCCCTGTCGCTAGCCGGCGCTGGCTGAGGGAAGGACTCGGCGGGCTCCGGCGTACTGATCGGCGTATGGCAGGCTGGCCAGATCGACCTCCCTGACCGATGCGCCCACGTACGGGGCCTCGATCACGCGGCCACCACCCGCATAGATCGCCACATGGTGAACGTGCCCGTTCCGGGCGAAGAAGACCAGGTCTCCGGTCCGCAGGTCCGAGCGCGCCACGGCCATGCCGGCGCTGGCCTGTGGAGAGGCGTCCCTTGGCAGCAGCACCCCGTGCGCGCGATAGACCGCGTAGACCAGACCGGAGCAGTCGAATCCCAGGCCCGACGTTCCGGCCCATAGGTAGGGCAGGCCGATGAACTGGCGTGCCGATGCGACCACGGCATTTCCGGTCACGGGCAGCGGCTCCAGGGCAAGCCCCGCAGCATCCGCCCAGGCGCGGTCGCCATCGGGCAGGCTCAGCTCAACGGCTGCGCCGCGCGTCGACACGACCCGTAGTCGCGTGCCGAAGCTGGCCTCGAGGAGTGGCTTGCCATCCGAAGTCCGCAGCCAGGAGGTTGGCGAGGTGATGAGCGCCGTGACGGACGCGGTCAGCGGGGGAGTCGCCGCCAGCTGCGCCAGCGGGATCCAGACCGGATAGCCGCGTTGGTCGAGCGGTGTCGGCTGGTCGGCCACGACGACCTGCGCCCAGCCGCTCCGCACGGCGAGCACGAGCACCTTCTCGCCCAGAAGCGCCTGCGTGTCGGCCCGACCGATGAGCCCGGCGGCATCGTGCTGGTTCATCGCGCGAAGCCAGGCGCGCACGTTGTCGGTGCGGCCGAGTGCGGGTTGATCCACCTGTCGAACCGATTCGGGACTGCGCCAGCCGGTCGCCACGGCGACGGCCACGTACGCGGGCGCGCCTGCTCGCACGACGGGCCGTGCCGGCGGTGGGGCCGTTGACGGTGGTGCTGACGGCGTTGGTGGCGCCGGCGAGCGGGATGGCGCTGCTGACGGACGCGGCGGTGATGACGACGGGACCGCGAGCGGGATTGCCGCGACCATCATGGGTTGCGGGCTGCTGGGCGAGGCCATCGGGCCGGCGCAGCCTACCAGCGACACCAGCGCGGCGATAAGCGCTCCGTACATGGGTCTCGAACGATGCATTGGCCGGATTCTCCCAGGTGAGCGGTGACCGGAGCGACCGGACCTTCAGGACGGACCTGCCGCCCGGTCAGTTACATCGCGCTTCGCGACGATTCCCGATCAGCGAAGATGCCGAGCGTGACACCGCTCGAGATTGCCGCCATCGTGGCGGCCGGCATGGCCGCGGGCACGATCAACACCATCGTCGGCTCCGGCTCGCTGATCACCTTTCCAACGCTGCTGGCGCTCGGCTACGCGCCGGTGGTCGCCAACGTGACGAACACGGTCGGCCTGGTGCCCGGCTCGCTGAGCGGGGCGATCGGCTACCGTCGCGAGCTTTCCGGTCAGCGCATGCGTGCCATCCGGCTTGGCATCGCCGCCACGCTCGGGGGCCTCACCGGCGCCGTCCTGCTGCTCGTCCTGCCCGCCACCGCGTTCCAGCGGGTGGTGCCGTACCTGATCCTGGGAGCGGTGGTGCTCATCGCGCTGCAGCCGCGGCTCTCGCGCGCGATGGCCACTCGTCGCGCCAACGGCGAGCGACACGCGCTGCCGCTGATGGCCACGATCTACCTGACGGGCATCTACGGTGGCTACTTCGGCGCGGCGCAGGGCGTCATCCTGATCGCCCTGCTGGGCATTTTCGTCGCCGACGATCTGCAGCGCCTCAATGGCCTGAAGAACGCGATGACCGTGCTGATCAACGGCGTCGCCGCGCTGCTCTTCATCCTGATCGCCCCCGTGGTCTGGCCGGTGGCGCTGCTGCTCGCCGTGGGTTCCATCGTCGGCGGGCAGATCGGTTCGCTGCTCGGACGGCGCCTGCCGCCCCTTCTGCTGCGCATCGTGATCATGGTGGTCGGCACGCTGGTCGGGCTCAAGCTGCTCATCGGCTGAGCGGCTCAGGCGTCGGGACCGGACTGCTTGATCCGTCGCCGGGTCGAGATCTCCACCTGCGACTCGCGTCCCTCGTGGGCCGGATGCTCGACCAGTGCGATGAGCCGGCTGGACATGAAGCGACCGGTCCGCACAATCGTGCCGCCGCGGGTCACCTCGCTCACTTCGACCACCCCGCGGCTGGTCGCCACCTCGATCCGTCGGCCGGCGCGCGTCGCCTCGATGAGAAAGGTCTGCGTGCCCTGTCCGGTGTCGACCACTGCCTCGACTTGATCGCCTTTCACTTGTTGATCACCCGACTGCGCTGCGTCATAGGCGGCGAGTGTACGCGCCGAGCGTCGTGGAGGGCGGTGTGGATGGCCTGTGGATGAGCGGTCCGCATCGGTCGAAAGTCGGGGATAAGTGGGATTGCGTCGGCCGCGGCCCGCGGCCTATTCTGTCGTCGTCCCGAAGGGGCAGCGGATACCGGTTCATGAGATTGCATCAAGGGCTCCGGTACCGGCTCAGAGGTCGTTCGCGACTGATGGGTCCGGACGCAGTTCCTTCGGGACACTTCGTGTTGAGGTCTCGACTCAGGCGACGACGGGCGCAGCGACCCTCCTAAACGTGCTCCATCTCCACGGCCGGCTGGACGACGCTGACGCCCAGCCCGATTGGGCAGGCGACGCCGGTCCCGTGGTCCGGGCAATAGCCGTTAGGGACCTTGGCCAGGTACTGCTGGTGGTAGTCCTCGGCGAAGTAGTAGTCCGCTGCCGGCGTGATCTCGGTCGTGATCGTGCCGTACCCCGCCTTCGCCAGCTCCTCCTGGTACAGGTCGCGCGAGGCCTCTGCGGCCGCCTGCTGTTCATCGGAATGGATGAAGATCGCGGACCGGTACTGCGTCCCGACGTCGTTGCCCTGGCGCATGCCCTGGGTCGGGTCGTGGTTCTCCCAGAACAGGCTCAGCAGCTGTTCATAGTCGATGCGCGCCGGGTCGAAGACGACCTGCACCACCTCGGCATGCCCGGTCTTGGCGCTGCAGACCTCCTGGTAGGTGGGGTTCGGCGTCGTGCCGCCGGCGTAGCCGGCCGAGGTGGAGATGACGCCAGGCGTGTTCCAGAAGAGCTTCTCCGCGCCCCAGAAGCAGCCCATCGCGAAGGTCGCGATCTCCGAGCCCTCGGGGTACGGCGGCTGCAGCGGCGTGTCGTTGACGAAGTGGCGCTCAGCGGTGGGGATCGGCGACGGCCGGCCGCTGAGCGACTTTCCGGGGTCCGGCATCCGGTTCTTGTGCGAGTTGAAGGACCACATGCTTTGAGTCTACGCTCCTCCCGTGAAGGACCGATGACGCCGGATCAGCGACCGGCTTACTGAAGTTCTCCGGGAGATTTGACACGGCGGCTCAGCAGTCCGTGCCCCAAGCCCGGTTCGGCGGCACCATAGCCAGGTGCTGGCTGTAACCGCCAAGCAGACGCCCCAAGACGGCAGTGTTGATGGCCGATGCGCGCACCCCCTGGCGATTCGGCCAACCAGACGCCGAAAGCGGTCCTTGCTTGGTCGTTAGAGCCGCCGGCTGGCTACGTGACGTTTGCCCGGGACGTTCGAGACAGCGGCCCCGGTAGCGGTTGTCTCAAATCTCTGACGGAACCTCACTAACCCGACACGGTAGCAACCATCCGTGCTGCCGCGTCTACAACGTGAGCCGCGCCCGAATGGGCGTCGCCGAGCCGCTCCATGAGGGACTCATGCCTGACCTGCGTCGCATCCTGGCTCTGCCCCTGATCGTCGCGCTCGGCGCGTGCGCACAGCCCGGCATCGCAGCGCCGACACCCACGTCGCCGACGCCCACGCCACCGGCCGGCGTGCTGCCATCCTCGACACCCTTCGCCGGCGGCTCGACGTGGCCCGTGACGAGCGCGCCGCCGAGCCCGACGGCCAACACGAGCGTTCCCGAGCAGCCTGCCACGCCGGACCCGAGCGACGCAGCCACCCCCAGCCCATCCGCCACGCCAAGTCGATCGGCCACTGGTGTTCCGGCCACCCAGGTGCCAGCGACGCCCGCGCC
>JBBSHF010000061.1:0-11249 GCA_038253355.1 Candidatus Limnocylindria bacterium | reverse complement strand
CACCAGGTGCATCGGGCGATGTGAGAAGGCGGCGTTTGGCGTCAGGTGATGCACCGGGTGCATCGGGCGATGTGAGAAGGCGGCATTTGGCGTCAGGTGATGCACCGGGTGCATCGGGCGATGTGAGAAGGCGGCATTTGGCGTCACATGATGCACCGGGTGCATCGGGCGATGTGAGAAGGCGGCGTTTGGCGTCACATGATGCACTTGGTGCATCGGGCGATGTGAGAAGGCGGCGTTTGGCGTCAGGTGATGCACCTGGTGCATCGGCGCTGGGTCCCGGTCAGACCGCGGCCATCACCGCACGCTCGGCCAGGGCGATCGGCAGCACGCCGCTCGAGCACAGCGCGTCGTGGAAGTCGCGCAGGTCATTCGTGTCGGCGATGGTCGAGCCGCGGGCCGAGAGGAATCGGTCTCGGATGCGCACGATCTCCAGGCAGCCGGTGAGGTACGAGGAAGCCTGGGTCGGCCACGAGCAGTAGCGGGTCACCTCGGCACGTGCGGTCGGCTCGGTCATGTTGGTCGAGGCCATCATGAAGTCGACCGCCTCCTCGTAGGTCATCTCACCGATGTGCAGGCTCGTGTCGACCACGATCCGCGCGGCGCGGAAGATGGTCGCCTCGTACTGGAACATCTCCTGGGCGAGCTCGCTGAAAAAGCCGCGCTCGCGCATCATGCGCTCGGCGTACAGCGCCCAGCCCTCGGCGAAGTACGAGGTGCCGAACACCTGTCGCACGGCACTCGGGTTGAGCTTGGCCATGACCAGGTGCCAGTGGTGCCCGGGGTACGCCTCATGGACCGATGTGGTCGGGATGCCCGGGAAGCAGTTGCTCGCCAGCCGCTTGTCGATATCGGCCGGGCTGGCGCCGTCGGGCGGGTAGGGCACGAAGAAGTGGCCCTGCATCGAATCGCTGAAGGCCGGCGGGCTCTCATACGACGCGACGGCGATGACCGGGCGCTGGAACGGCGGCGACGGCTCGACGCTGCACTCCTCGCCGGCCGGGAAGCTGACCAGGCGATGCTCACGCAGGTAGTCCCGCGCGGTGCTCGTCCACTCCTCGTAGCCGACACGCATCTCCTCGGGCGTGATCGGATGATCGGCCGAGAGCTCGGCGAGGACAGCGTGCCAGTCGTCGGTGCCGCGCAGCTCACGGGCGAGGCGTGTCAGCTCGCCGGTGAGCCGCTCGTACTCCTCGCGGCCGCGGTCGCGCAGCGAGCGTGCCGTGAAGTCGAGCAGCTCCGCGTCGCGCAGAATCGCGTCGTAGCGCTCCTCGCCGAATGCCCAGTCGCCGCTGGCGTCGGGGCGCATCTGCTCCAGGAACACGGCGTAGTCCTCGAAGGCGGTGGCCGCGGCAGCGCCAGCATCGGCCAGGTCGTCGCGATATTCAGCGCTGACCTGTGCGGGCAGCAGCTCGCGAGCGTACCGGGCCCCCGCACGTGCCTGGTTCACCGCGCGGTCGAGCAGCAGCGGCGGCACCAGCACCGGCCTCAGGTTCTCGCGCCCGGCCTGCAGGCTGGCCGGCACCGCGCGCAGGCGCGCCGCCGCCGCCTGGGCCAGCTCTCCCTCGGGGCGAAGCCGATGCAGGAAGAGCCCGAAGACCCCGTCCAGACCGGGATTGAGGTAGATGTCAGGATGCCGGCGCCAGTTCTCCCACTCGGCGTACACCGCGCGCTCGTTGAGGCCGGCGATGATCAGATCACGGTCGATCCCCTCGTCGAAGCTCAGGTCGCCGGGGTCGACGGCGACAAAGCGCTCGAGCGAACCGGCAGACCGCACGCGGCGACGCTCGAAGGCATCGGCCGACAGGTCGTCGAGCTGATCGTCGTACTGGGTCAGGCCCAGCGCGCTGGCATGGACGGGAGCGTTGGCGAACTCCTCGTCCAGGAACTTGCTGGCGAGGTCCGCGAAGTCAGACATGGCAAGGCTCCGTGAGGCCGCCGCGCGGGGCGGTTATGTGTTGTCAGCGGGAGGCGAGCAGAAGAATAGCGCGGTCAGCGCATTGGCGGGAGCAGACAGCCGAACCGATGCGGGTCGGCGCAGGCAGCGATCTGAACGGCGTTCAGCGCCGCCCCCTTGCGCAGGTTGTCGGACGACACGAAGAGGGCGAATCCGCGGTCGCGGCCGGGAACGGCTCGCAGCCGCCCGACGAGCACCGGGTCACGGCCCTCCGCGTCGAGTGGCATGGGGTGCCGTTGCGAGCCGTCCGCCGGGCGATACTCCAGGCCGGGGGCGCGTCGCAGCGCCGACTCGAGGGCCGCCACGCTGCTCGGCTCGCGGGTGGTGAAGTGCAGCGCCACCGAGTGACCGGTGTGCACCGGCACGCGCACCGCGGTGGCTGCCACGTCGAGCGTGGGCAGGCCCAGGATCTTGCGCAGCTCGGCGTGGATCTTCGTCTCCTCGCCGGTCCAGCCGTCGTCGTCGAGCACGTCGATCTGCGGCACGACGCTGTCCGCGATGCGGCCGTGGAACGGCGAGCCGGCCGCGGCGTCGCGATCAGTCCCGCGGCGCTCGGAGAGGAATGCGTTGAGCCCGGCACGTCCGGCACCACTCACTGCCTGGTAGCTGGCAATGTCGACCGATGCGAGCCCTGCCTCGGCGTGGATGGGAGCCAGGACCACGGCGCAGGCCGCCGTGGTGCAGTTCGGATTGGCGACCAGGTTGCCCCGACCGACCTCGAGTGCGCTGCCGTTCGCCTCGGGCACCACCAGGGGGACGGCGGGATCCAGACGGAAGGCGCTCGAGTTGTCGACAATGAGCGGCACGCTGCGGGCCGGTCCCGCCACGAGCTCACGGGAAGTGGCGCTATCGGTCGCGCAGAAGAGGACATCGAGCCCCGCCATGGTCTTGTCGGTGGCGGGCGAGACCACGACATCGGTGTGGCCGAAGTCGACCGTGCCTGACTCGTGACCGTAGGCGCGCAGGTGGGAAGCCGGCAGGCCGGCATCGGCCAGGATCGAAAGGAAGACGCCGCCCACCAGGCCGCGCGCGCCGGCGACACCCACGATCGGCCAGTCGTTCATGTGCCACCTCCGAACAGGATCGGTTGCTCGCCGGCCACCAGGCGAGCGAGGTCAGCATAGACCGCTCCGGCCGTGGCACGTCCACCTGCGCCCGGACCGCTGACACGGAACATGCCCGCCTCTCGCACGGTGACCTCGAGGATGCTCTCGACGCCGCTTGCTGCGGAGAATGGCGAGTCGCTGGGGAGCTCCATTGGTCTGACAGTCATGCGCTCAGGCGTCGCCTCGGCGACCAGCCGGACGGTTCGGCCGGGCTCCAGCGTGAGACCAACGATCCCCAGGCTCTCGACCTCGGTCTCCGGCCGCCAGGCACCCCAGGCCACCGATGCGAGGATGGCCAGCTTCTGCGCAGCGTCGCGGCCATTCACGTCAAAGGAGGGATCCGCCTCCGCGTAACCGGCTTGTTGGGCTTCGCGAAGGGCATCCTCGTAGGAGGCGCCGTCGCCCATGCGGCCCAGGATGAAGGTGGTGGTGGCGTTGAGCAGGCCGGTGATGCGCTCGATCGCGCCGGTCGCCGCCAGGTGCTGCACCGTCTCGATCATCGGGACGCCGCCGCCCACGCTGGCCGAGCCAAGGAACGCCGTCTGGTTCATCGTTGCGAGCGCAGCGAGCTCGCCACCGTGGTTGGCCAGCAGTGCCTTGTTGGCCGTCACGAAGGCCTTGCGCGCGCCGAGCGCCGACAGCGCCCATGTTCGCGGGCCGTCGATGCCCCCGGCCAGTTCCACGACGATGCTGGCCCCCTCGATGACCTGCTCCGGCGTGCCCAGCTCGACGTCCGGCAGCGGAGCTGCGCGATCGCGCGCGCCATCGCGGACCGCCAGGCCGGAAACCCGGAGCGGCAGCGGCCCTTCCTGGATCAGGCCGCCGAGCGCCGACCCAACGGTTCCCCACCCGATGAGGCCGATGCGCAGGCGCGGGCGTCGGGAGTCCATGCCAGGAGTGTACGGGTCCGCCGGCCGCGCGATCGGAACCACCTAAAGGATGATCGACCGGGGAAACGGGCGAGGGTCGCCCGGGGAAACCGGCGAGGGTCCAGTCGTCCGGCCCCTGTATCGGTGCATCCAGTCATGGCAGGCCGTGGCCGATGCGGGCCAGAAACCGCCCTGTCCGTTGCGGATGCGCGCCGATGGCTGCGAAATATGCCTCCAGGTGGTATCTCACGCACGGACCACCACCAACATTCCGCCATCTGCCTGTTCTGGGAGCGCTAGACGGCGCGCGCGGCATCCGGATCTCTGGCTCCACCCACGTCCACGCTTGATCCACGCTTGATCCACGTTTGATCCACGCTCAAACCTCGCTCGCGGACCACGCGAATGACCCATGCACCCGCCTAACGCTCTCACAGCGGGCATCTGACGGAAACGTGGGAGCGTGCCACGGCGCGGCCCCGGGGCCAATGCGGCACGCGGCCGCCCAACCGGTAGACTGACCCGCCTATGGGAGCCACCGAAACCGTCGACCTCTTCTTCGAGCTGATCAACGACGATGCTCGCGAGAAGGCGGTCGACCTCTTCGCCGAGCACGCCGTGCTGGGCATCTCCATTCCCGGATCGGACGAGCGCAGCAACCTGCGCGGTCGCGACAAGGTCGGCGGCTGGTTCATCCGCGCCGGTGACGGCTTCCGGATGTATGCCAACGACGGGCGCAGCATGGGCGCCAGCTACATCGCCGACGTGACGGTCATGCGACCGGGCGCACCATCCATGCACGTGGAGGCCAACTTCCGCGTCGAGAACGGCGAAATCGCAGCACTCTTCCTGCAGCCGATCTGATCCCGCAGCCGATCTGATCACGCCACTAGCGGAACAGGTCGCGGGCAGGATCCATGACGAGCGCCGCGCCGCTGCCCCGGGCCGCCTGCCAACCGTAGCCACGCACCACCACGACCGGCCGCTGGGAAACCTTGCCGCCCACCAGATCGGCCGCCGATGCCAGCTCGTCGGCCACTGCCACGACCGTCGACTGCATCACGCGGCCGGAGGCATCCGGCTGCCCGCGCAGGTCGATCAGTCCCTCGAGCCCGGCAACGCCAATCGCCACGTTGACGATCCCGTTGCGCCACGGCCGCCCGAACGAGTCGCTGATGATCACCGGCACGCCCAGTCGCTCAGCGAGCAGCGCCGCGGACGCGTCCGGGTCGAGCGGCAGGAGTGTCGCGACCTCGCCGCTGCCGACGTTGGAAAGATCGACACCGGCATTGGCACACACCAGGCCGTGGCGCGTGCGGGCGATGATCAACCCGCCTTCGGCCATGCGCACGATCGAGGCGGACTCGCGCAGCACCAGCTCCACCTGCCGGGCGTCCTTCCCCCAGCGCTCGGCCCACTCCCGCGCGAACCGCGATGGCTCGACCGATGCCAGATCGACCACCCGACCCTCGGCCTTGCTGACGACCTTCTGCGTCACCACCAGCACGTCTCCTGCCTGCAGACCGATGCCGGCGGCGGCCAGCGCCGCCTCGATGAGCGCCCCCAGGTCGTCGCCGGCTTTGACCTCGGGAATGCCTTCGAGCGCGATGAGCCGCAGCTCGCTCACGCCGCGTCACCCAGCTCGAGCCAGCGGGCAAGGTCCGCCGGTGTGTCGAGGTCAAAGGCCAGTCCCGGTCGATTGACCACGCTCAGGGGCAGGCCATCGGCCTGTGCCACGTGCGCCGCAAAGGAGCCCGCGCCGAACCTGAAGGCGATGGCCTCCGGCGGCCGCATTGCCAGCCCATTGGTCCCGCTGCCGGTCTTGTCGGGAGCAATGGCCACTCCTCGTGGAGCGGCGACGGCCGCGAGGAGCGTCTCGACGTCATCGGTCGCCAGGTTGGGCAGGTCGCCATGCAGCACCGCCAAGAAGTCGACGTCGTCCTCGAGAGCCTCGTGTCGTGCCTGCTGCAGCCCTTCGTTGAGCCCCATGCCGCGTTGTACCACCAGCCTCGCGCCGGACTCGTGAACCAGCGGGGACAGCGCGACGGCCGGCGAGATCACAACCGTCTCCGCCACCGCTGCTGCGACCCGCAGCACGTGTCGCAGCAGCCGCTCGGCGAGCGCCACCCGATCGTCTGCAGCCAGGACCGCTGCGAGACGCGTCTTGGCCGCGGCCAATCCGCGGTGCGGCACGATGATCCGGGTGGTCACGCGTTGAGCATAACGATCCGGCGGGCAAGCTCGGCGCGGTCGCCGTTGGTGCGCATCACGGTGGGCAGCACAGTGACAGCCATGCCCAGCGACTCGATGTCCGGGGCCAGGGCGGCATCGGCTTCATCCACGACGAAGCGGTCGACCACGTCTGCATACAGCCGCGCGACGCCGAGCGCGCTGGCTTCGTGGCCGAGCGTGGCGAGCATCCGGTCGGCAGGTCCCTTCAGCGCGCGCCCGGCGACGATGGGGCTGACCGCCGTCGTGGCCGCGTGCGCCAGCGCCTCGCGCATGCCGGGCAAGGCCAGGATTGGACCGATGCTCACGATCGGATTGGAAGGAGCGATCACGACCAGATCGGCTGCGCCGATGGCCGCCAGCGCGGCCTCGGTCGGTCGCGCTAGGTCATTCCCCGCGAACCGCACGGCGCGCACCTCGTCGCGTTGGCCACGTTGGACGAAGTAGGCCTGGAAATCGAGCTCGCCTTCATCGGTCTGAACGATCGTGCGCACCGCCTGATCCGTGGCGGGAAAGATGTGTGATGGCACGCCCAGCGCTGCGACGATTGAGCGCGAGACATCGGTCAGTAAGGCGCCGCCGCGCAGAAGCTGCGTGCGGCGAACGTGCGTGGCCAGGTCGCTGTCACCGATGCTGAACCACGTCTCGGCACCCAGCCGCCCGAGCATCTCCAGCGCCCGATGCGTGTCGCCGCGGATGCCCCAGCCCACGTCGGGGTCCGCGATGCCGGCAAGCGTGTACGTCACGGTGTCGAGGTCGGGGCTGATGCGCAGCCCGAACAGCTCGAAGTCGTCCGCCACGTTGACGATGACGCTCAGGTTGCCGGCGGGCAGGACATGCTGGAAGCCGTGCGCCATCTTGGCGCCGCCAACTCCGCCGGCCAGGATCGCGACGCGCTTGCTCACGTGGGCTCAGCCACGCTCCAGGATCGGCCTCACCTCGGTGATCATGCGCTCCATGGTCTCGGCGTCGTAGGGCGCCGGAAAGCCGACATCGAAGTGCCTGAAGCCCAGCTCGACGTAGGGCCGCAGCTGCTGGGCGACCTGGTCGACCGTCCCGACCCGCTGGTTCGACCACAGCTTCGCCTTGCCGTTGCGGGCGAAGGTCTCCGCGAAGACGCGCTGCGCCTCCGCGGGGTCGTCGCGGATGATGATCACGCCGGCGCCGGTGGTGCGCTCGATCTCGGACTCGTCGCGCCCCACCTCGTCGCAATGGCGTCGCAGCACCTCGTCCTTGTGCCGCACGTTCTCCACCGAGCCGCCGATGTTGCACGCATCCGCGTACTTCGCCACCGTGCGCAGCGTCTTGCGCTCGCCTCCGCCGCCGACCAGGATCGGCAGGCGGCGCTGCACCGGCCGCGGATCGTTGCGGACGTTCTTCGTGGTGTAGTACTCGGAGCCCGATGGCTCCTGGCCGTCGAGCATGCCGCGCATGATGCCGACCGCCTCGTCGAGCCAGTTCAGACGCTCGCCGGGCGAGTGACCGAAGGGGATGCCATAGGCGACGTGCTCGGTCTCGAACCACGCGCCGCCGATCCCGAGCCATGCCCGGCCGGCGCTGATGTGGTCGAGCGTGGTGATCATCTTGGCGACGAGCGCCGGGTTCCGAAACGTGTTCGCCCCAACCATCAATCCCAGGCCGACCCGCGACGTCGCCTCAGCCCAGGCCGCCAGGGTCAGGTAGCCCTCGAAGATCGGCCCTTCGTGCGACCCGACGATGGGGTAGAGGTGATCCCAGGTCCACAGGTCGTCGTACCCGAGCTGGTCCGCCCGGATCCCCGCCCCGCGCAGGGATGCCCAATCGGTGTACTGGTTCCAGCACAGGGCGCCGATCTTGATGGGCGCGACGTCAGCGCTCACGTGTGGCGGATGACGCGCTCGACGCGCATCAGGATGGTGACGCGATGCTGCCCGTTGAACGCCTCGGGGTCGTCGCCGTAGCGGCGGGCAAGGTCCCTGATGTCCTCGAGCGAACGCTCGCGGTCGTCCACCAGCTCCGCGCGGCCCTGGAGCGTGACGTAGTCATTTCCGTCCTCGAAGCACAGGCTGAGCCGATGGTCGCGCCGCAGGTGGCGCTCCTTCAGACGCCCCGCCCTGGTGTTCAGCAGCACGACATCGTTGTTGTCGGGAACGAGGTCGAACCAGATCACGGACTGGCTGGGCATGCCATCGCTGCCGATGGTCGCCATCACCGGGAAGCGCAGCTCCTCCATCAGCCAATCTCGAATCTTGGGGGTGATCACCGTGCGGGTGACCAGGGCTTCGGTCATGAACGGCAACTCCTGTGTCGGGTTCGGGGACGGTCTGCGCATGACCGATGCCAACGCGCGCGCTGGCTCCTCGTGGCACTCTGTTTCGCATACTAGACCGATGGGCGAGCGTACGCTCGCCGGCCTAGACTCGACCGATGCCAACAGCGCCGCGTGCCGAAATCCTGAGCATCGGCAGCGAGATCCTGCTCGGCGAGATCGTCGACACCAACGCCGTGTTCCTGGCGGGCGAGCTCGCCCGACTGGGCGTCATGCTGCTCGGCGTCCACGCGGTGCCGGATCAGCGCGCGGCGATCAGCGCCGCCTTCGGGGCAGCGCGATCGCGAGCCGAGCTGGTGCTGGCCACCGGCGGCCTCGGCCCGACGCATGACGATCTCACCCGCGAAAGCCTGGCTGACGCGCTCGGTGAGGCGCTGCACAGCGAACCGGGCCTCGAGGCACAGCTTCGTCGGCGAATGAGCGGCCACATGCCCGCCATGAACCTGCGGCAGGCGAGGCTGGTGCCATCGGCCCAGGCGATCGACAACCCCATCGGTTCGGCGCCGGGCTGGTGGGTCGACCGCGACGCGCGAGTCACCGTGCTCATGCCGGGGGTGCCGTCCGAGATGCGGCGCATGTGGTCCGACCAGGTCGTGCCACGCCTGCGTGTGCGCTTCGCCCTCGCAGCGCTCCACAGCCGCAGCCTGAAGACGTACGGAATCGGCGAATCCGCGGCTGCCGAGAAGCTCGGCGATCTGCTGACCATGAGCGATCCGGATGCGGGGATCTACGCCCGCGACGACGGGGTGCACGTCCGCTTCTCGACCCGCGGCGATCCCGCTGCGCTGCAGCCGTTGGTCGCCCGCGCCTGCGCGCTGCTGGGCGACGAGGTGTATGGCACCGATGACGAGACGCTCCCGCAGCTCGCCCTCGCCGCACTTGCGCGCCATGGCGTGCGCACGCTGGCAACGCACGAGTCAGGGACCGATGGCGCCCTGCTGGCGATCCTCTCCGCCGAGCGGCTGAGCGACGGCGCCGCTCGCTTCGTGGGAGGCGGGCTCAACGTGACGCCATCGGTCGATGCCGACGCACTGCTGCACCTTGACCTCATCCCCGAGGAGGGCCATGGTCGCAGCCGGGTGAAGATCTTTCTGGAAGGAGCCGCTGCCTTCGCGGAGCGCGAGGTCCGCATCCATGGCAGCGGACCGCAGCGCATGCGGCGCGCGGCCTTCGCCGCCCTCGATCAGCTCCGCCGCGCACTGCGCTGAGGAGCGCGAGGCCCGCCGGACGGATCCGGCGGGCCTCGCTATCGGTCTTTGAAGGGTGAGAGGCGTCGGTGCGGACCGGCGCCTCTCGGTCTACTCAGTCAGGGCGTGACCTTGCTGATCCGGGTCGACCAGTTGCCAAGCGCGCCGCGCGCCCCGCCGCAGGTGCCGAACGGGCCGCTGCCTGGGACGAACGCGCCACCTCCCCAGTCGGTGTACGAGCAGGCCTGCGCCACGTATTCGCTGGCGATCCAGATAGAGTTCCCGTCGACCGCGGCCGCGCCGTAGTCGCCCCAGCGGGTGCGCGGTGGATTCCCGACCTCAGCCTTGTAGCTGGTGAAACCGTCGTCAGGCGCGGCGCCTGCGGCAGCCCAATGGATTGGACCGACACCGGCAAGCGCATCGATCGATGCGTACACCGCGCTCGGGTTGTCACTGGGGCCCATCAGGGTCATGGCCATCACGCCGCGACCGCTGGCGGTCACGCCGATGGCGGGATAGGTGATGTTGGCACCAGCCACTCCGTAGGTACCCTGCAGCGCGACCTTCGCGGAGAGGGACCCGCTGGAGATGTCCGGCTTGACGATGTACCAGGCCACCCCGGCCTTGTTGTTTGCGGGGACAGCGTCAAAGCTGACGGCGGTGTCGAGGGCGCCCCACACCTTGCCGTTGGCGTACATCACCTGCTGCATACGGGTGTCGTTGGAATCAGGGCGCGAGATCACCTCGTTGTGAGCTGGCTCGGCTCCGAACAGCAGCCGCCAGCACCCGGTCCCGGCGACCGTCACGGTTGTCGTGTCGTTGATGCAGTGGCCGAGCGGGGTATCGGTGCCGGGCGGAGTCCCCGACCCGGGCTGGTCCGACTTTGGCGGAATCCCGTACGGGCTGACGCCCAGCACCTTGTTGGTGAGGCTGAGCGCAGGCGTGGAGTCCAGGGACGCGGTGTTCTTCAGCGCCCACACCACCAGCTGGCTGGAGGTGTAGCTTCCGCCGGAGCCGGCAACCGGATGGGTGGCCTCGTCGGCCGCATTGGAGCTGAGGAGGTACTCGGTTCCACCCGCCTGCAGGTCGTAGGAGCTGGCTCCCGGTGACTGCGCAGGCCACACCGTGAAGCCCGGCTGGGTTGTCCCGGCATCGCTGGGAGCGTTCACGGCGCCCCAGGTGTCGATGTGGGTCACGCTCACCGAAGCGGCGCCTGACGCGAGCTCCCGCTTGGAGAACGCATAGATCTGCGCGCCGTTGAAGCCACTCCCCGCCCACGGGTAGGCGTTGGTGGTGATGTAGAAGCCGTTCGCATCCGCGCCGATGTGCGGGTAGTCACCCAGGCACGGGCAGGCATTGCCGGCCGCCGGGTTTGACGAGCCATCGTTGGTGGCGTCCACCTTGTAGATCGCCCAGGTGCCCGCTGGGTTGGAGGTGTTGCTGACCGCGACGTCCAGATGATTGACCAGCGTGAACGATCCGTTCGGATTGACCTCGAGGGTCAGGACCACCAGGTAGAAGCGCTGCGTCTGCGCGTCGTAGTAGCAGCTGGGATCCGTGACGAACGGTCCGCGGGCACCGGTGGTGCGGTTG
>JBBSHF010000060.1:0-11561 GCA_038253355.1 Candidatus Limnocylindria bacterium | reverse complement strand
CTCGATGAAGCCGTAGTCGCAGGGGTAGTGGACGCTGCTGTACAGCACGCGATCGAGCACGAACCGATGCCGCACGTGGTCGTACTCGTACTTGTTGCGGCTCCCGGCGGGGATCTCGACGGTGACCTCGATGGGGGAGCGTTTGGCAGGCTGCGCCATGGCCGCAAGTATGCCTCACCAGCCATCATTGGCCGATGCGCATCAGCGCTCGACGCGAAGGAGCCAGTACCCGCCTGCCGGGTGTTCGAGCGGCACAAGGCTGAGCGAGCCAATGGTCGTTGGCCGGGTGACTTCCAGGAAACGGTAGGCACGCGAAGGCGCGTCGACGAGCGGGTCGTGGTAGATGTACTGGCCGGACCGCAGGATGTCGCGCGGCTGCGCAGTCCGAAAGACGCTCGAGTCGGCGAGGCGCGTCAGGGGAACACCGAGCTCGATCGCGATCCGCCGCTGGAGCGTCCGCGGAACGTAGAGCGTGGCCTGCGTCGGATCGACGACCGTCACTCCGGTGAGGACTGGCGAAGCCGCGGGCGCCGCGTTCCCTGCAGCTGCGAGCAGCTGGCGCAGTCGGGGCATGACCGCCTCGAGATTGCGGCTCGCCGCCTGGGACCTGACGATTCGAGCCGCAAGCACAGGTGTGATGGGACCCGGACCGGCGATGGCCATCGCCGCGCCGCCGGCTCCGAATGACCCCACGGTCAAGATGGCGGCGAGAAGGAAGGGCGGGCCGCCACGCGTCCGAGCCACGGCGCTCAAACCCATGACGAGGGCGCCGAAGCCAAGGCCGCCCGCGAAGAGGATGCCCAGCGTTGGCTCCGCGTAGTACCGATCCGAGATGAAGACCGCGCGCAACGCGAGCGAGCCGATCAGGACCAGGGAACCTGCCACCAGGCCCGCCATGCCGACCAGGATCGTCCACCTGCGCTGCCGGGCGAGGTAGATGACCCCGACCGCGGCGAGGAGGATGAGCCATGGCGTGGCACCGTAGCGCTCGATCAGCGCATGCGCGAAGCGAAGCGGTCCCACGGCGACGAGGTTCGGGGTGACCAGCGAGGTGTACGCGGACGGGACGCTCGCCCAATACAGCGGGTTGCCGGTAAGGAGATAGTCATGGAACAGCTGCACGGGGACCGCCAGCCACCCAAGGAGCAACGGAAGGCTCGCTCGCGTGGTCGGCCAGCTCGCTGGCGCTCTGGACCGGATCCAGGGGATGCCGATGGCGAGAATGGCCGCAGTCGCAGCGGCCATGATGAGCCAGGTTTCGAGGCGTGCCATGCCGGCCAGGAACAGGGCCAGCCCCGCCAGCCCGAAGCGGCGCGGGCTTGAGGTCAGCGCGAGTCCCGCGACCAGCCAGCCTGAGAGCGCCCACGGCAGAGAATTTGCCTGGGAGACCTCCGCAAATTCGCCGGATGACACGATGAGTGCGGTCGCGATGAACACGCCGGCGGGGAGGCCAGCCAGGCGAGTGGCCAGGCGGGCTGCAAGTGCAACGCCGGCGGCGTGGACGGCAATGGTCTCCCAGACGATCACGCGCCAATCATGGAAGAGGCTCCAGCTGGCGCCATACAGAAGGGTGTGGAGTGGTTTCGGGGTGGTCAGGACCGTGACCTCCAGCCGATCGCCAGAGATCAGGCGCTGGAAATAGAGGACGGAGGACATCGAGTCCGCGTCGTTCGTCCCGGCGAGCCACGCCCTGGCTCCGGCGAACGCGATGACGAGCGCTGCGAGACCGGCGACGACGGCCAGGGTCCAGCCGAGGCGGGCTCCCCCGCGAGACGGAGGGCCGCTCGCCGGCCTCGCGGATAGGGTCACCGGCGAATCTTAGACCGCACGACACTCAGCCTCCCGTATTCTCAGGGGAATGAAGATGCCTGGGCACGCTTCGTGAACCGGCGGCTGGCGATCGGCCTGCTCGGCCCGGTCGTCAGCGTCGTTGCGGTGGTGGTGGTTCTGCAGACCGTGGATCCTGGTCTGACGATCGAGTCCATAGGGCACATGCGCCTGCAGGTGCTGGCTCCCGCGCTCCTGCTCGTCGCATTGGGGGTCGTCCTGCGGGCCTGGAGATGGCAGCGTCTGCTGCCCACGCGCCCCCACCCCGTTCCAGTCCCCCGCGTGATCCCGGTGCTGCTCATCGGCTACCTTGGGAATGCGCTGCTGCCCGCTCGCCTGGGTGAGCCGATTCGAGCCTACCTGCTTGCGCGGCGCGAGGGCTTGAGCTCCTTCGAGGTACTGGGCACGGCGCTGTTGGAACGAATCGTGGATGTCGCGACCCTGGCGGTCATGGCTTTCGTGGCCGCCTGGGTCCTGGCGGCGCCGGCGTGGGTCATTCAGCTCACCGGCGCGGCCGCCCTCGGAGCCGGCGCCGTTGTGCTGCTCCTCATCTTCGTGGGTCTTGGACCGCCCATTCGCTTTGTGCGGCGCGTCATTGGGGCGATTGGCTGGGGAGCCGCGGAACGAGTCCTCACCGTTCTGGAGCGCTTTGCTCAGGGCGTCGGTGGGCGGTCGCGCGGGCGGCCGGTCGCGGAGGCGTCCGGCCTGAGCATTCCGATCTGGCTGGTCGATACCAGCGTGTGCTGGCTCATCGCGGCCGGCCTTGGTGCGCAGCTCAGCCCGGCGGGCGCCCTCCTCGTTGTGGCCGTGGGCGCTCTCGGGACGGCGATTCCCTCCGCCCCCGGCTACGTGGGCACCTACGAGCTGGCTGCTTCTGCCGCCGGGCAGGCGGTGGGCCTGCCAGCTCCCACCGCACTGAGCCTGGCCATCGTCCTGCACGCGGTCACGCTGCTGCCGGTTGCCCTGGCAGGAGGAATCTCGCTCATGGTCCTTGGAGGCGGGAGTCTCGGGGAGATCGCAGGCGCCGCATCGGCTCGCGAGGAGTCGGCGGAGCTCGGCGCGCGCGCTCCGTCAGTGGGCGGGCCTGCGGAACCGGAATCTGCGACCCCCGGCCTTGCGCAAGAGGTGGTCGACCACGACGCGGAGCGTCGAGAGCCCGTAGACGACGCTGCGCCGGAATCCGACTGAGCTGGCTTCCTCGAAGTAGCGAGTGGGCACGGGAATCTCCGCGATGCGAAACCCGGCCCGCACCGCCTGGGCGATGAGCTGCTGATCGAAGACGAAGTCGTCGCTGTTCTCGTGGTAGGGCAGCTTCTCGATGAGCGTGCGGCTGTACGCCCGGAAGCCGGTGTGGTATTCGGAGAGGTGCAGACCGAAGGCGAGATTCTCGAGCCCGGTCAGGAATCGGTTGCTGATGTACTTCCAGCGAGGCATGCCGCCCGCGAGCGGATCGCCCAGGAAACGACTTCCGAGCGTCAGATCCGCGTGCCGCGCCTGGATCGGCGCTATGAGCGCGGGGATGCGGGTGGCGTCGTACTGGTAGTCGGGGTGCAGCATGATGATGATGTCCGCGCCCATCTCGAGGGCGCGGTCGTAGCAGGTCTTCTGGTTTCCCCCGTATCCACGATTCTGCTTGTGGACGATGACGTCCAGCCCAAGGTGATGCGCGATCTGGACCGTCTCGTCCTGCGAGACGTCGTCGATCAGGATGATGTGGTCGACGATGTCGTGGGGAATGTCGTCGTAGGTGCGTTCAAGCGTGAGCGCGGCGTTGTAGGCGGGCATGACCACCACGACTCTCGGATGCAGGTCTGGCTGCGACTCCGTGGCCACCAAGACGTCCGTGTCGTTCTGCAAGGAGCTGCTCCACTGTCGATGTTGTCGGACCGATGCATGGTAGTGCGCCATTTCGCTCTCAGGACGACCAATTGCGGGGAACGCCGCGAAGGCCGCCCTGATACCCTCGCCCCCTGCCCCACGAGTGGAGGTGCGCATGCTCAGAGGTATCTGGCGGGCGCCCGACCGCGGGACGCTCATCTGGCTCGTGGTCGTGGCCCTCGTCTACCTGGCCTCGACCGTGGCGCTTGCCCAGGTATCTCCGCATCGAATCGACCGCGCGATGCAGCTGGCCATCAATCTCACCCAGGGCCGCTTCGATCTGGGTGCGGTCGCTCGCCCGAACGACATCGTGACGATCGACGGGCGCTACTACCAGGCGATCAGCCCGCTCCCCATCGTGCCGTACCTGGCCTTCGTTCCCTTCCCCGCGCTCTGGGAGGCGTCGCATTGGGTCATCCCCGCGGTGCTTGGCGTCGTCGCCTCATGGCTCGCTCTGCCGCTCGCGCGACGGTATGGACCGGCGGGTGCCCCCGCCTACTGGCTCGCGGCCCTGGCCGCGTTCGGGACGCTGCTCTTCACGCAGTCGATCCGTGGCAGTTTCTACTATCTCGGACACGTCGAAGCCGTCCTGTGCACCTTCGTGGCCCTCATCGAGTGGCAGGGTCGGCGCCGGCCCTGGGTGCTGGGCCTGGCCCTGGGCGCAGCAGGCCTCGCGCGACCCACCGTCCTGCTGGCGGCCATCCCATTCGGTCTGGCGCTCCTCCTTGCGGCGCGACACCGGGTCAGGACGCTGCTCCAATACAGCGCGCCACTGGTGGCCACCGTGGCGGTGGCGCTGCTCTACAACTTCGCTCGCTTCGGGTCTTACCTGGAGACCGGATACGGCATATCCTCGATCTCGGAACCACTCGCCGGGCGACGGGCCATCGGGCTCTTCTCGCTACGGCATCTCCCGTACAACCTGGGATTGTTCGTGGCCCGTGGGTTTGACCTGCGCGCCCGGTTCCCCTACCTGGTACCCGACCAGAACGGGCACTCGATCCTGCTTACAACGCCTGCGTTGCTCGCGGCGGTCGGGGCGCGCATTGGCGATCCGACCGTGCGCCTGCTGTGGGCGGCCGCCGTGCTGGTGGCAATCCCGGTCTTCCTGTACTACGGGGGAGGCGGAGCCTCCACCTATGGCTATCGGTATGCGCTCGACTTCATTCCGTTCCTGTACGCCCTGGTGGCAATCGCAGCACGATCACGGTTCGGAGCCCTCGAGAAGACCCTGATCGGCCTGAGCATCGCCTTCGTTGGATATGGCTTCGTGTGGTTCAGGTTCCATTAGCGCCGCCGCATCATCCTCACCGGCTCGCGATGGCTGGTGTGCCCCGCGTTTGAGGAGGACGACCATCTCTCCGGCCGCGAGCACGCACAAGAGCGGGACGAGGTACGAGTGGTAGCGAGTCTGGATCTCGACGAATGAGTGCAGCACGGCGACCGTCCCGATCAGCAGCACGATCAGCAGCTCGGTGGGCCCTCGCCGTCCTCGCCACCGCAGAAGTCCAAGCAGGGCGAGCACCAGCACCGCGGCATAGCCGATCTGGCTCGCCATGATCTCGGTGCGTCCCATGGGCTGTGCGACGTTGCCCGGCGGCAGCGCGACCCACAGCGCGCCGTAGTCGTCAGCTCCCCAGAAGAGCGGGAACTTGCGAACCACCAGCTGTGCGGTGGCCGAAGGATCAGCAACCAGGCGATGCAGGGCCAGCCTGGTCGCGCGTCGCTCCCAGGCGACCGTTCCGGCCGTCAGGCCGACGAGCTTGATGTCGGGCCCGTTGTAGTGGCCGATTTTCTGCTGGTTGAGGCCAATGAGCAGGGACCAACCACCATATCGTGACGTGGCGACCGTTGCGCCTGCTCCGGCTGCGACGTTGACCACGATTGCCGGGATCATGACCAGCAGGAAGACCGCGACCAGCAGGACGCTGCGCCGGAGGGCGGTGGCCGCCGAACGATGCTGCAGCCACAGAAACGCCACGAACGCCGGTAGCAGAATATCGCTCGTCGACCGGACGTACTGTGATAGGGCAAGGACCACTCCCAGGGCTGCGGTCCATGGCGCCGCGCGCCGGCCGCCAACGACAGCCACCGCCACGGCCGTTGCGATGAAGGCGCCGTAGGCCACCTCCGTGCCGAGCACCGTGGTCATCAGCACCTGTGAAGGGACAATGGCGAACAGGTACACAGCGGCGGCAGCGGCGCCATTTCCGAACCGATGGCGCGCGAGAACGAAGAGCATCGCCGCTGTCCACAGCGCGAGCGCCAGGTTCAGGAATTCGCCGATGATCGGATATGGCCCAAGGACGGCGTACAGGGAAGCCAGCATGATGGGGTATCCGGTCGGCACGATGCTGAACCACGAACCACCGGTACTGATCGCCACCGCAAGGTGGTGGTAGAAGAGCCAGTCGGACACGAGTGCGGGATGCACCAGCGCAATCACGACGAGCCGAATAACCGCGACGAGCGCCAGCCCGTTGACCAGGATGACCCAGGTCGACCTGCCGGGCCGCGCCGCCCAGTCGACCACCATCATCAGTCCGGCGAGCACCGCCACGAAGGCGGCAACCAGGGCCGCGACCCAGGCCGCGCCTGACCCAACCGTAATCCCCGGCCACATCTGCCCGATCGCGGTTGGCAGCCCGAACAGCGCAGTCAGCGTGATCAGGCACAGCAGCGTGCTGCCTGCGACCCAGATCACGGCCGCCAGGCGTGGTCGAGCGATGTCGTTCGGTGCGGGGGGTCCCACCTGCGCTCGATTATCTGGCATCCAGCGCCTCCGCCGCGCCCGGCGCCGGGATATGCTGATGGCATGGTCCTGAAGGGAGTCGTCCTGGCCGGGGGCAGCGGGACACGGCTCTTTCCGTTGACGCTGGTGACGAACAAGCACCTGCTGCCGGTGTACGACCGGCCGATGATCTACTACCCGCTGCACACCCTCAAGGAGATGGGCGTCGAAGAGGCGATGGTCGTAGTGGGCGGCCGCTCGGTGGGTGACATTCTGGAGCTGTTGCATGACGGCTCCGACATCGGCCTGCAGCTGACCTACCGCTACCAGCGTGGCGCCCTGGGGATCGCGCATGCCATTGGTCTGACGCGGGCCTTCGCCGGCGATGACCCGATCGTCATCGTCCTGGGCGACAACATCATCCGCGGATCCCTGCGCGCCTTTGCCGATGACTTCCTCGCCGGAAGCGCACAGGCGGGTTCCGTGCTGAAGCAGGTCCCCGACCCGGAGCGGTTCGGCGTGGCCGAGCTGGACGCTCACGGGCGGGTCATCCATTTCGAGGAGAAGCCAGCGCATCCCAAGAGCAACCTGATTCCGATCGGGGTGTATCTGTTCAGACCCGCGGTGTTCGAGGCGCTGGGAGCCCTGCGGCCCTCGGCTCGCGGCGAGTTCGAGATCACCGACCTGTTGAACTTCTTCCTGGACCGCGGCGAGCTGATCAGCCACACCTTCAGCGGCGACTGGATGGACGCGGGAACCATCGAATCGCTGCTCCACGCGACGAGCTTCGCCGCGACCTTCAGCCATGAGCTGCCGCTCGCCACCGCCCAGAACATGGAGGCGATGGAGGCTGAGCGGGTGGCACACGACAGGTGAATCCCTGGATGGGCGACCGGCTCGCCGCCGAGCACCGGTCTTTGCTGGTCACCGGAGGCGCGGGGTTCATCGGGTCAGCCTTCGTCCGCCGCCTGCTGGGACGGGACCCGGATCGAACGGTGATCGTCCTCGACAAGCTCACCTACGCCGGGAACCTGGCGAACCTGAGCCAGGTCGACGCGGCACCCGGCTACCGTTTCGTTCACGGCGACATCGCCGACGCGGAGGTCGTGGACGAGCTGGCGTCCCAGGTGGACGCCATCGTCAACTTCGCCGCGGAGTCCCACGTGGACCGCAGCATCGAATCGCCGGACGCCTTCATCCGCACCGATGTCGTCGGCACGTATGTCCTCCTCGAGGCCGCGCGGCGCCACGGCCACGAGCGCTATCTGCAGGTGAGCACCGACGAGGTGTACGGCGACCTCGTCAGTGGTTCCGCGCGCGAGGACGATCGGCTCCTGCCGCGCAGCCCGTATGCGGCGAGCAAGGCGTCCGGCGACCTCCTGGTTGGTGCGTACCACACGACCTATGGCCTGCGCGCCTGTATCACCCGGGCCAGCAATAACTTCGGGCGATACCAGTACCCGGAGAAGATCATCCCCCTCTTCGTCACCAACGCCATCGACGGCGAAGCGCTGCCGCTGTACGGCGACGGCCTGCAGGTGCGCGACTGGCTCCACGTCGACGATCATTGTGCGGCCATCGAGCTGGTGCTTGAACGCGGCGAGCCGGGTCAGGTCTACAACGTGGCCGGCGACAACGAGCTCACCAATATCGAGCTCACCCAGCTCATCCTGGGGCAGCTCGGCAAACCGATGTCGCTCATCCGATCGGTCCCGGATCGCCCGGGCCACGACCGCCGCTACTCGCTCGACGCCGAGAAGATTCGAGGTCTCGGATGGCAGCCGCAGGCATCCTTCGGCGCGGCGCTCGCCGATACCGTCCGGTGGTACGTCGATCACCCGGAGTGGTGGCGCCCGCTCAAGGACGGCGAGTACCTCGACTACTACCGTCGCCAGTACGCCGAACGACTGGCGGCGAGCACGTCCGTCGAGTGAACGCGCGACGCGCGGCAATCACCGGCGCTCGGGGCCAGCTCGGCCGGCAGCTCAGCGCGGTCTTCGCCGCATCCGGTTGGGAAGTGCTCGGATCGGGCCATGGGCAGCTCGACATCACCGCTGAGGACGCGCTCGAGCAGCTTGAGCGCTGGCGACCGAGCGTGGTGATCAACGCGGCTGCCTGGACCGATGTCGACGGCTGTGCCCGCGATCCCCAGCGCGCCCTGCGGATCAACGGTGCAGCGGCGGGGCAGGTGGCCGAGGCAGGCGCTCGAGCCGGTGCGCTCGCCGTGCAGGTCAGCACCAACGAGGTCTTCGATGGGTCTGCGCAGCGGCCATATGTCGAGGATGACGACCCGAATCCCCTCAATCCCTACGGTGCGTCAAAGCTGGCGGGCGAGCGGGCAGTCGCGGCCGCCACGCCGAACCACCTGGTTGTGCGCACGGCTTGGGTCTTTGGACCCGGAGGACGCAACTTCCCCGCAAAGATCCTGGAGATCGCGCGTCGACAGGCCGCCGCTGGCCAGCCGCTGAGCGTGGTCGCCGACGAGTTCGGCAATCCCACCTGGGCTCCGGATCTTGCGAACGGCATCCTCGCTGCCGTGCAGGCGGTCCTCGGCGACAGGCTGGGGCCCGGCATCCTGCACCTCGCCGGCGAGCCGCCCGTGTCGCGCTTCGAGTGGGCGCAGGAGATCCTCGCCGGGGTCCCGAACCTGCGCCTGCTGCCGATCAGCGCGGCGGACTATCCGCGAGCATCGCGAGCCCCGCTGCACGCGGTTCTGGCCACGGAGCGCGCCTTGGCGCTGGGCATTGGGCTGTTCGACTGGCGCCCGGCGACACGGCGCTACGCGTCGGAGCTGCTCGCCGAGGTTGTTGGGTGATGCGTGTGCTGCCGACCCGTCTCGAGGGCCTGCTCCTCGTCGAACCGGACGTGTTCAGCGACGAGCGTGGGTTCTTTGTGGAGACCTTCTCTCGTCCGCGATTCTCGGCTGCTGGCATCTCCACCGACTTCGTGCAGGACAACCACTCTCGATCGGTGCGCGACACGATCCGAGGCCTGCACTACCAGGCGGATCCGGGACAGGCGAAGCTCGTCCGCGTGGCACGAGGACGTGTCTGGGACGTTGCGGTCGACATCCGGCGCGACTCGCCGGCCGTCGGCCGATGGGAAGCGTTTGAGCTCGACGACGTCGAGCACCGACAGCTCTACGTGCCGGTGGGGTTCGCCCACGGGTTCTGCGTGCTGAGCGAGGTCGCGGACGTCTGCTACAAGGTGAGCAGCGCGTACGACCCCGAGCTCGAGCGCGGGCTGGCATGGGACGATCCGACGGTCGGGATCACGTGGCCGGTGGCCTCGCCGCTCCTCTCCGCGCGCGACAGGCAGAACCCGCCCATCGCCGAGGCCCTCGAGTAGGTCGCACCGGCCGTTAGACTCACGACCATGGCCCGCATCCTCGTCGTTGAGCCGGTCGCTCAGGCCGGGCTCGACCTGCTGCACGCAGCGCACGACACCCAGATCCGCCTCAACCTGACCCGCGAGCAGCTCCTGCAGGCCCTGGGCGAGGACGGTGGTTGGGACGCGCTCATCGTTCGGTCGCAGACACGCGTCGACACCGACATGCTGCAGGCCGGCGCGCCGCGGCTGAGCGTCATCGGCGTGGCCAGCATCGGCACCGACAAGATCGACCTGGAGGCGGCGACGCGTGCCGGAGTGATGGTGGTCAACGCGCCCACCGGCAACACCATCGCGGCCGCCGAGCACACCATGGCTCTCATGCTCGCGCTGCTGCGCAAGATCCCGTCGGCGGACGCATCGGTCCGGCGAGGTGCATGGGAGCGGTCCGCGCATGTCGGGAGCGAGCTGCGGGGCAAGACGCTGGGCATCATCGGCCTGGGGAAGATCGGGAAGGCCGTGGCGCGACGGGCCAATGCGTTCGAGATGCGCGTGCTGACCAACGACCCATACCTGACCGCCGAGCAGGCGGCCGAGGCAGGCGCCAAGCTGGTCGGGCTGCCGGAGCTCCTGCTGCGGGCCGATGTCATCACCGTCCACACCCCGCTGACGCGGCAGACGCGCGGGCTCATCGGTCAGGCGCAGCTGGAGGCCATGAAGCCCGGCGCGTTCGTGCTCAACGTGGCACGCGGCGGGATCGTCGACGAGCAGGCCCTGGCCCGGGCGCTGGCCTCCGGGCAGCTGGGCGGCGCCGCCGTGGACGTCTACTCCGCCGAACCGATGGGCGCGGCGAACCCGCTGCGCGAGGCGCCCAACCTCGTCCTGACGCCCCACCTTGGGGCGTCGACCAGCGAAGCGCAGGAACGCGTGGGCCAGGAGATGGCCGAGCAGGTGCTGCTGGCGCTGTCGGGCGTCACGCCGCCGTACGCCGTCAACGCGCCGGCTGTGTCGCTCGACGTCGCGCCGCGCCTGCGCCCATATGTCGAGCTCTCGCGCCGGCTGGCGATCCTGGCGCGGCAGCTGCGCAGCGCGCCATTCGACGACGTCGCGCTGACCTACGCCGGCGAGATCTCCGCCTGGGACGGCGCGCCATTGCGCACCGCGGCGCTGGCCGGGCTGCTGGAGCCCGTGACCGATCAGCGCGTCAACGCCGTCAACGCCGACCTGGTCGCCCGCGAGCGCGGCCTGACAGTGACCGAGACCCCGAGCAGCGCCTCGGAACCATGGGCCTCGCTGGTGGTCCTGGAGGTGAGCTCATCCCGTTCGACCGATGGCGCCGCCCTCCGCCTGGCCGGCTCGACCGCCCATGGCCGCCCGCACCTGGCCGGGGTCGACGAGTTCGCGATCGACGCGGAGCTGGCCGGTGTGATTCTCGTCACGCGCCATCACGACCGGCCCGGGATCGTGGGCGCCGTGGGTACGGTGCTGGCCGAGGCGGGGATCAACATCTCGTCGCTTGAGCTGTCGCGCCTCTCAGCGCGGGGCGAGGCCATGATGTTCGTATCGGTCGATGACGCGGTGCCGCCGGCCGTGCTCCGGCGCATCTGCGCGGCCGATGGCATTGTCGACGCGCGAATGGTTGAGCTGCCGGCGCTTTAACGGGGCGGCTGTTGGCTGCCGGCCCTGTGCCACGCGTAATGCTCCTGCAGGAGCGCCTTATGCCGCGGGGAAGGATCGGCCGCGGGGGACGACCAGATCGGAGGACCGGGCTGCGCGTAATGGTCCTGCAGCGGCGCCT
>JBBSHF010000059.1:0-11770 GCA_038253355.1 Candidatus Limnocylindria bacterium | reverse complement strand
CGTACGGAGGTCACCCGCGCTAATGGGCGCCCAGAGGACCCTTATCTGCGCTGCGGATGCCGTGGAGGCCGATTCCCGTGCGTAACGGTCCGCATTGGGCCTCTTGCGCCTGTTTGGCGAGCGGATGGCGCGTGGTTCGTGCATAAGGCGCCCGAAGCGGACCATTAAGGCGGGCTCCGCCGTCTCGGTGGCCGGGTGTGCGCTCGTTGGTCAAGGTCAGCCGTCGGGCGTCGGTTCCAGCGGAAGCGATATGCGCACGACGAGTAGCAGCGGCCGCCACTCAGCGCAACTACGCCTCCATGCGCAGCTCCTCGAGATCGAGCTCCCGTTCAAGGCGGCGCAGCACGTCGTCGTTGATCTCGCCGATGTCACGCAGGTGGATGACCGCCAGGCGCTCGGTCTCGATCACCTCGTGGCGGATCTGGCGGTGCTCGAGCAGCTCCTGGTCGGCCGCCTCGTCGCTCGGGTCGGCGGTGGCGTGCTCGCTCCGATGTTCATAGCGCTCCTGGAGCTGACGCACCAGCGGCAGATGGTCAGGCCATTCCGTGGCGAGGCCGGCAATCCGGGCAAGGGCCGCTTCGGTCGCCACCTGGCGGGCATGGTTCTCCTCCTCACCGAACTGCCCGTCGCCGGTCACGCCCAGCCGTCGAATCAACATCGGCAGGGTCAGCCCCTGACCGACAAGCGTGACCAGGATCACCACGAACGCGGCGAACACGATCAGGTCACGCGCCGGAAAGTCGGCGGGCAGCGCCAGTGCCGCGGCCAGGGAGACCGAGCCGCGCATCCCCGACCACGAGACGACCATGATGTGATGCCATCCGCGCAGCTTGCCGCCGAGACGGCCGGCCAGCGCGTCCGCGCCGTAGCTGACCGCGAAGATCCAGCCAATCCGTGTCAGCACCACGACGGCTGCGACTGCGACACCCACCGCCAGGAACTCGCCCAGCGAGCCACCGGTCGAACTGGCGATGGCCGGCAGCTGGAGGCCGATCAGCACGAACACGAAGGCGTTGATCAGGAAGATGACCATCTCCCATACCGCACTGCCGAGCACGCGCGACTGCGACGTGAGCACGCGCGGCGCGGCGCGGCCGAGCATCAGGCCGGCCACCACGCAGGCCAGCACGCCCGAGACGCCCAGTCGCTCCGCCGGCAGATAGGCCGCGAAGGGGGCGATGATGCTCACCGTGATCTCGACCGGCGGGTCGTTGAGGTGGCCCTCGATCCAGGTGATCAGCCAGCCGACCGCCAGGCCGATGAGCACACCGCCAACCACGGTGACGATCAGCTGCAGCACCGCCTGCTGCGCGACGAACGCGGTGCCGACCGTCACACCCACGGCGACGCGGTAGGCGGTCAGCGCGGTCGCGTCGTTGACCAGGCTCTCGCCCTCCAGGATGACCACGGCGCGGCGCGGCAGACCGATGCGCTGCGCGATGGACGTCGCCGCGATAGCATCCGGCGGCGAGACGATGGCGCCCAGCGCAAACGCGGCCGGCCAGCCCATGGCCGGCTGGAGCCAGTGCACCGCCACGGCGACCGCCACGGTGGTGATCAGCACCAGCACGAAGGCCAGCTGGCCGACTTGCCGCAGGTTGGCACGCAGGTCGCGGAACGAGGTGAAGTACGCGGCCGAGAAGAGGATCGGCGGCAGGAAGATGAGCAGAACCAGGTCGGGTTTGAGCTGAACGCGCGGCATGCCGGGGACCACGCCCAGCGCCAGGCCGCCCAGGACCATCAGGATCGGATAGGGGACGCCCAGCCGCCGCGAGAGCGTGGCAATCAGCGCCACGACGACCAGCAGCCCCAGGACGAGGTCGATCTCCTCCATCGGCGAAGAGTACCCGCCAGCGCGGTGAGAATGGTAGCGTGCGGCGGTGAACGTCTGGCCCGGTCAACCCTACCCGCTGGGCGCCACGTACGACGGCGCGGGCACGAACTTCTCGGTATTCTCGGAGGTCGCCGAGCAGGTCTGGCTGTGCCTCTTCGACGCCGAGGGCAACGAGCGACGCATCAAGCTGCCGCAGGTCGACTCGTACTGCTGGCACGGCTACCTGCCCGACGTCGGTCCGGGACAGCGCTACGGCTTCCGTGTTGACGGGCCGTGGGACCCGTCGAAGGGCCTGCACTGCCAGCCGCAGAAGCTGCTGCTCGACCCGTACGCACGGGCGATCGAGGGCCAGGTGCGCTGGGATCAGGCGGTCTTTGGCTATCGGTTTGATGAGCCAGACAAGCCAAATACCGATGACAGTGCCCCGTACGTCCCTCGTTCAGTGGTGGTTAGCCCGCTCTTCGACTGGGGCGACGATCGGCCACCGCATCGGCCGCTCGACCGGATGGTGATCTATGAGACCCATGTCAAGGGCTTCACCCAGCTGCACCCCGACATTCCGCCTGAGATTCGCGGGACGTACCAGGCCATGGCGCATCCAGTGGCGATCAACTACCTGCGCGAGCTGGGCGTGAGCGCCGTGGAGCTCATGCCCATTCATCAGTTCATTCACGAGCCGCAGCTCGTTGAGCGCGGGCTGCGCAACTACTGGGGCTACAGCTCAATCGGTTTCCTGGCGCCGCACAACGAGTACGCCGCGGCGCAGGCCGGTGAGCAGGTCACCGAGTTCAAGCGCATGGTCCGCTCCCTGCACGCCGCGGGGATCGAGGTGATCCTCGATGTCGTCTACAACCACACCGGCGAGGGCAACCACCTGGGGCCGACCCTGTCGTTCAAGGGCCTCGACAACGCCGCGTACTACCGGCTCATGCCCGACGACCCGGGCCACTACATGGATTACACCGGGACCGGCAACAGTCTGAACATGCGCAACCCGCACGTGCTGCAGCTGATCATGGACAGCCTGCGCTACTGGGTCACCGAGATGCACGTCGATGGGTTCCGCTTTGACCTTGCCTCGGCACTCGCCCGCGAGCTGCACGAGGTCGACCGCCTGTCCGCCTTCTTCGACCTGATCCAGCAGGACCCCGTGGTGCGCACGGTGAAGCTCATCGCCGAGCCGTGGGACGTCGGCGAGGGCGGCTACCAGGTCGGCAACTTCCCGCCGCTGTGGGCCGAGTGGAACGGCAGATATCGCGATGCGGTGCGTGACTACTGGCGCGGCGCCGAGCAGGCGCTCGGCGAGTTTGCGAATCGCCTGTCCGGCAGCGCCGACCTGTACGAGGGGACCGGCCGAAGTCCGCACGCATCGATCAACTTCGTCACCGCCCACGACGGCTTCACGCTGCGCGACCTGGTCAGCTACGACCACAAGCACAACGAGGCGAATGGCGAACAGAACCGTGACGGCGCCGACGACAATCGCTCCTGGAACCACGGCGCTGAAGGGCCGACCGACGACCCGCAGATCCTCGCCTCGCGCGCCCGTGCGCAGCGCACCTTCCTGGCGACTCTCTTCCTCTCACAGGGGACACCGATGCTGTTCGGTGGCGACGAGATCGGTCGCAGCCAGGGCGGCAACAACAACGCGTACTGCCAGGACACGCCGATCAGCTGGTACGACTGGGCTGGTGCCGACCATCAGCTGCTGAGCTTCACCCGCGAGCTCATCGCCCTGCGCGGCGCGCATCCCATCTTCCGCCGCCGCAGCTGGTTCAACGGAGAATCCCGAGGCGTGCGGGCGAACGCCGACATCGGCTGGTTCAACCCTGACGGCAACGAGATGACCGATGCCGACTGGCGGGTCAGCTACGCCCGCTCGCTGGGGGTCTTCCTCAATGGCGGTCAGATCGACCAGGTCGACGAGCGCGGCATGCCGATCAGTGACGCGACCTTCTACCTCCTGCTCAACGCCCACTACGAGCCGCTGGTCTTCACGCTTCCCGGTGCGCGATGGGGTCGTCGCTGGGTGCGCCTGGTCGATACCGATGCGGGCACGGCGACCACCATGCCCGCCGAGGATGCGCCGATGATCCCGGCTGCCAGCGAGCTCAGTGTCGCGGCGCGCTCATTGGTCCTGCTGCGCCGTGTGGGCTGAGCTCGCCGTCGTGGCCGCCGGCGCCGGGTGAGCGCCCAGGACTGGGGCCTCCTGCGCTCGTTCCGCGACGTGCATGGAACCATGCGCACGGTCCGCGCAGAGGTCGCGCGCGAGATCCTGGCCGCCATGGGCGTCGAGGCCGATGACGTGCCGCCGCCGTCACCCGTCCGCCTCGTTCGCGCCGGCGCGGCGCTGAACGAGCCCGGTGAGCTGGTGCTGGAAGATGGAAGCGCGCTGGGCGTCGTGCAGCGGCTGCCGGCGGACCTGCCGTACGGCTACCACGCCCTGCGCCGCGACGACGAAGAGCTGCTGCTGATCGCCGCGCCGCCGCGCTGCCCTCGCCCGCGCGAGCGAGCCTGGGGCTGGGCGGCCCAGCTGTACGCGGTCCGCTCCGCGCACAGCTGGGGGATCGGCGACCTCGTCGACCTCGCGGAGCTGGCGGCATGGTCGCGCGGACTTGGCGCGGGCTTCCTGATGCTCAATCCGCTGCACGCGGTGGCACCGTTGCTGCCGCCCGAGCCGAGCCCCTACTTCCCCAGCTCGCGCCGTTTCCGCAACCCGCTCTACCTGCGGCCGGAGCTCGTGCCGGGGGCGAGTGGCGCGGCACTCGAGGCCGCCTCCGCGCAGGCGCGCTTGCTCAACGGCGCGCGGCTGATCGATCGAGAGCGCGTGGCACGGCTGAAGATGGCCGCCCTGGAGGTACTGTGGCAGCCGCAGGGCACCGGTCCGCGGCTGGAAGCCTATCGGGCGCAGGAGGGCCAGCCGCTTCAGAACTGGGCGACCTTCTGCGTGCTCGCCGAGCATTTCGGCGGCCCCTGGCGGGAGTGGCCAGCGGAGCTGCGTCGTCCCGGGGGCACGGCCGTCCGCGTCTTCGCGGCGGAGCGCCGCGAACGCGTCGCGTTTCACGCCTGGCTGCAGTGGCTGCTCGACGAGCAGCTCGACGCGGCGGCCCGGCAGCTCCCGCTCATCGCCGACATGGCGATTGGCTTCGATCCTGAGGGCGCCGACGCCTGGACCTGGCAGGATCTGCTGGCCGATGGCGTGACGGTCGGGGCGCCGCCGGACACCTTCAACGCATCGGGCCAGGATTGGGACCTGCCGCCATTCGTGCCGTGGCGCCTGCAGCAGGAACGCCTCGGGCCGTTCATCGAGACGATCCGCGCCGGGCTGCGGCATGCCGGTGGCCTGCGCATCGACCACGTCATGGGCCTCTTCCGCCAGTGGTGGGTGCTTCCCGAGCGGGGCCCCGCCGAAGGCGCGTACGTCCGCTATCCGGCCGATGAGCTGCTCGCCGTCGTCACCCTCGAGGCGCATCGGTCCGGTGCGCTGGTCATTGGTGAAGACCTGGGCACCGTGGCGCCCGAGATGCGGCGGGAGCTTGCGGCCCGCGACATCCTGTCGTATCGCCTCATGCTGTTCGAAGGGACCGATGCCTCCGCCTACCCGGAGCTCGCCATGGCCGCCGTCAGCACCCACGACCTGCCGACCATCGCCGGGCTGTGGAGCGGAGCCGACCTGGGCCAGCAGGCGCGTTCAGGGTTGGTACCCGATCCGGACGGGCTGGCCAAGCTGCGCGCGCCGCTGGCGACCCTGGTGTCGCCGACCTCTGAGGTGCGTTCGGTGATCCTGGCGGCGCATGCGCGCCTCGCCGAGGCACCGTCGCTGCTCGTCGCCTCCACGCTCGACGACGCCCTCGCCGTCGAGGAGCGGCCGAACATGCCGGGGACCGTCAGCCCCACGCCCAACTGGTCGCTGGCGTTGCCCCGCTCGCTCGAGGAGATCGAGGCCGATCCATTCGTCGCCCGGCTGGCGGCCGCTCTGCGCCGCTGATTCGCGGTCTCCGTGGCCGTTTCAGTGCCCCGCGACCCTGGTCGAGATGTCGAACCTGACGACCTCGGCGCCATTGAGCAGCCAGAGCGAGCCGCCGGCGGATAACAGCCGCCAGTCGGGACCTCCCTTTGGATTGGTGAACGTATCCTCGCCGGGCACCTGACAGACCGGGCCGACGTTCTTTCCCGTTGCCGGATCGAGCTGCTGGATCGTCCCATCCGAGTCCCAGGTCCAGAATGTGTCGCCGGCGACCTGGACGCGGCCATACGTTCCAGCCGGGACGCGTGCCACCATGCCCGAGCCACGCTGGATCCGCAGCAGCATTCCCGCGGACTGCGTCCAGCACGAGCCATCGGCCTCGTGCAGCCCTCCGGACTGTGCGTCGTCTCCCATGCCGAGCTTCATCATGACCTGGCCGGTCTCCGGATCCAGCTGATCGAGCGTGACGAGGCCCGGTCCGACATCCTGCCACGCCCACAGCGCGCCGCAGGCAACCTGGATGACGGTTCCGAGCGCCGAGAACGTGGCTCGAACCTCGAGGGTCTTCGGGTCGATCTTTTCGAGATGGTCGATGATGAGCCACAGCGCGCCGAGCCCGGCAGCACCCGCGCTGCCGTATGGTCTCGAACCGACGGCTCGCACCGCACCCGTCAGCAGGTCCACCCGGCTGATCGTGATCCGATCCGGGCCTGGTATGACGTCCACTGGGCTGAGCGTCCAGAGCGCTCCGTCGCCCGTGAACAGCGCCGATGGCTCGATCGGCACCGTCGAGTTGACGCGGTTCGTCGCGATGTCGACGCGCACGAGGTAGAAGCCACGGGCATCGGCTACCCAGATGGCGCCATCGGTGACCGCCGTCTGGTAGTCGAACGCGGTCTGAGCGTCGGAGTGGGCAAATGGGATGCGCGCGATCACCGGAGCGACCCGCGGCGCGTCGGTCGCGGTTGGTCCCGGCGTCGGGGTCGAACTGGCGGTTGGCGTGCTCGTCGCGATCGGCGCCGGGCCAACCGGGGGGAGTGCTGTCACCGCGTAGGCGATGACCGTGACCACGACCAAAACCGCCAGGACGACGGCTGCCCGCCACGGCCCGGTGAACCACGAACGCCCAGGCGTCGGTTGGTCAGTGAGGCTCTCTGATCGATCGTGAGGTCCTCGAGGTAGCGCAGCACGATGACGATGGCGTGATCGTGCGAGAGCTCGGCGATGGCCCGGCGCAACGCGTCTCGCTCAGCCGACGCGGCCTGGTGGTCGACCGATTGAGCACGATCGGCCTCCAGAATCAACGGACGCCGCCGCGCGCGCAGGCGATTGCGGCACACGTTCACCAGGATGCGCTGGAACCACGCGTCGAATTTCGCTGGATCGCGCAGCGATGGCACGGCGGTCCAGGCCCGCAGCGCGGCATCGTGGGTGGCGTCCTCGCCTTCCTGCAGGTTCCCGAGGATGGTGGCTGCCAGCCGATAGCTGCGATCCAGCGAGCGATCCAGCAGCTCCGAGAACGCGGCGGCCCGCTCCGCGCCGGAGCCGGTCAGCGCCATCCCCACGTCCTCCATGCCAGTCTCTCCCAACCCGCACACGCTTCGACCACACCCTATTCGACACGGGCCGCCGCCGGAACGTTCAATCCGTGCGCATGTCAGGATTGACCGATGTCGACCCGCCTGCTCGACCGCCTGGCCTCGATCGTCGGCGCCGCGCAGCTGTTGACCGATCCCGACCTGAAAGCCGCGTATGAGACCGATTGGACGCGGCGCTTCTCGGGCTCGGCACTGGCGGTCGTGCGCCCGGGCTCGACCGATGAAGTCGTCGAGGTGCTGCGCGCCTGCAGCGAGCTTGGTGCGTCGGTCGTGCCGCAGGGCGGCAACACCGGGCTGGTGGGCGGCTCGGTGCCACGCGGCGGCGAGGTGGTGCTGAGCACGCTGCGGTTGCGGTCCTGGGAGCCGGTCGATGTCGATGGCGGTTCGCTGATCGCGGGGGCCGGCGTGACGCTGGCGAGTGCCCAGCAGCAGGCGGCTGCAGCGGGCTGGGCGTTCGGCGTGGACCTCGCCGCGCGCGACTCCGCGACGATCGGGGGGATGATCGCGACCAACGCCGGCGGCCTGCACGTGCTGCGCCACGGCACCATGCGGGCGCAGCTGCTCGGGGTGGAGGCGGTGCTGGCCGACGGGTCCGTCGTGCGTCGCCTGTCCGGGCTGGCGAAGGACAACACCGGGTACGACCTGGCGGGGTTGCTATGCGGCAGCGAGGGGACCCTGGGAGTGATCACGCGGGCGCGCCTGTGCCTGGTGCCGCCGATGCCGCGCCGCGCAGTGGCGCTGCTCGCGCTCCCCGACACCGGCGCGGCAATCTCGCTGACCGCCGACCTGCGTCGCAGCCTTCCCTCGCTCATGGCTGCCGAGCTCTTCTTCGAAGCGGGTCTGCGCCTCGTCCTCGATCACACGGGCGCGGCCCAACCCTTCGCGGCGCCGGCTGGTGCCTACCTGCTGCTCGAGACCGCCGCGCAGTCCGACCCGAGCGACGATCTCGCGACGGCGCTGACGGACGCGCCCGGCGAGGTCCTGCTGGCGAGCGACCAGAGCGGCCGCTCCCGGCTGTGGCAGCTGCGCGAGCGGCACACCGAGGCGATCAGCGCCGCCGGCGTCGTGCACAAGCTCGACGTCAGCGTGCCGCTCGACCGACTGGCAGGTTTTGTTGAGCGGCTTGCGCCCACCGTTGCCGCGGCGGCGCCCAGCGCGCGTGTCATCTCGTATGGCCACCTGGCGGAGGGCAACCTGCACGTCAGCATCCTGGGCCCGGCGGCGGACGACGAGTCGGCGGACGAGGCGGTCCTGCGGCTGGTGATCGAGCTCGGCGGCAGCATCAGCGCGGAGCACGGCATAGGCATCGCCAAAGTGCGCTGGCTGGAGGCAGATCGCGGTGCCGCCGATGTCGCCGCCATGCGCGCCGTCAAGCGGGCACTCGACCCCGCCGGCGTCCTCAACCCGGGTGTCCTGTTCGACACTTGAGGCCTCCTCTGGCGCGGTTTGCATCCGATGCAGGCAAACGCCGGAGAACGCGTCGGTCGACCCCGATATTTGCATCCGCTGTGGGTTGATGGCGGAGGAACTGCCCGAATCCAGCCGCGGCGACGGCTTCCTCCGGCGTTTGCCTGCACCCGGTGCAAATCGGACCGATCCACCCGCCTACATCGTCCGCGCCGCCGGCAGGCGGAACCAGACCTCGGTTCGCCCATCGGCCGAGGAGGCGCCCACCTGGCCGCCGTGGCCCTCCACGATCTGGCGCACGATCGTCAGGCCGATCCCCGCGCCGCCGCTGGCCCGCGTGCGCGACGGGTCGACCCGATAGAGCCGCTCCCAGATGAGCGGCAGCTCGCCGGCGGGGATCTCGGCGCCCGTGTTCTCGATCTCGCAGCGCACCCAGCCGCGCTCGGCGCGCAGCCGGACGGTGACCATTCCGCCGTCATCGGTATAGCGGGCGGCGTTCTGCACCAGGTTGGTCACGACCTGCCCGATGGCGTCCGGGTCAGCCTGCAGCACGGGGAGCATCTGCGCGTCTTCGACCTGCACGCTGATCTGACGGCTGGCCAGCTCCGGCGACGCGATGGCGATGGCACGAGCCACCACCCCGGCCAGGTCCACCTCGGCCAGCGCCTGGCTGCGCTCGCTCGACTCGCCACGTGCCAGCTGGTCCAGACCCTCGACCAGGCGGGTGAGCCGCACGATCTCCTCGTGGACGGTGCGCAGCATCTGGGGCGTGGGCTCGATCACTCCATCGGCCAGCGCCTCGGTGTAGCCCTGCAGCGAGGTGAGCGGCGTGCGGAGCTCGTGCGCCACGTCCTCGACCAGGGAGCGGCGCAGCTCCTCGACGCGCTGCAGGGTGGCCGCCATCTGGTTGAAGGATGCGGCGAGGACGCGCAGCTCCGGATCGGGCGGATCGGGGACACGCGCCGCCAGGTCGCCGTGGGCGATGGCGCGGGTCGCATCGGTCAGGCGCTGCAGCGGGCGGAGGATGCGGCGCAGCAGCCACCACGCCGCGAAGGCGCCCAGCAGCAGGCCGACCCCGGCCCCAATGAGCAGCACCCGGCCCACGTACTGGTCGAACATGGCCTGCGCCTCGGCGGGTGACGATCCGCCCGCGATGGCCAGCTCCATGACCTGCTCGGAGGAAAAACGCTGGACCGCCAGGATCATGGCGCCCGCAACGGTGAGCGTCAGGAACAGCCACAGACCGATGAGACGCAGACGCAGCGAGAAGATCGGTCTCATGAGCTCTGCTGCACCGGACCGATGAACTTGTAGCCGACCGTTCGAACGGTCGCGATGAAGCGCGGGTCCGCGGCGTCGTCGCCGAGCTTGCGCCGCAGTCGGCCGAGATGCACGTCGATGGTGCGGTCGATGATCCCCGGGTCGTCGTTGCCATGGATCGCGTCGATCAGGTCGTCGCGGGTGAAGACGCGTCCCGGGCGGCGCATCAGGCCACGCAGCAGGCGAAACTCGAACGGCGTCAGGTCGAGCAGCTCACCGTCGAGGCGCGCCTCGACCGCGTTCGGGTCGAGCACCAATCCGCCGCTGGTCAGCATCGGTTCGTCAGCCTTCCCCGGCCGATTTCGGCGCAGCTGCGCCCGGACGCGAGCCATCAGCTCGCGTGGCGAGAACGGCTTGACGACGTAGTCGTCCGCCCCGATGTCGAGACCCACCACCTTGTCGGAGTCGCCGCTGCGCGCGGTGAGCAGGATGACCGGCACGTCGCTCTCCTCGCGGAGGCGGCGGCACACCTCGAAGCCATCGAGGCCGGGCAGCATCAGGTCGAGCAACAGGAGGTCCGGCTTGTTCTCCAGCGCCGTCGTTACCGCCGCCTGACCGTCGGCCGCGAACAGCGCGGTATGTCCCTCGCGCTCGACGTAGAGGCGCAACAGGTCGCGAATTTTCGGGTCGTCGTCGACGATCAGGACGGTCGCCATGGCTGCCCGAGAGTATGAACCGCCTGTGACGGACCGATGAAGGCGACCGCCGGTCAGCCGGTCAGGAGGCTTCGCTGCCTCGTCCCGCGGCGGCGTACCGAATCGGCAGGTCGGGGAGCGCACGCGGATCCGGATCGGGCTCCCAGTCGCCACTGATCTTCGAGGCGCGGTAGGTCCAGCGCGGGCCGTTCGCGGCGATCAGCGCCAGCGCGTTGGCCGTGTCGTCGACGTCCTCGCGAGTCGTGCCCAGGCCGAAGCTGATGCGCGCCGCGCCGGGAAGCCGCGGATGCGCGCCGCGCTTCGTCTCTACGATCAACCGGTGCGCCTCGGCCTGCTCGACGTGCAGCAGCTCCATCATCAGCGGGTGGGCGCAGAAGCAGCCGTGCCGTACGCCAATGCCGTGCTCCGCCGACAGGATGGCGGCCACCTGGTCGTGCCCGAACCCGGCCAGGTTGAAGGTGAACAGCCCGACGCGCGGGTGATCGACAGACCAGAGCCGGTAGTGCTCGAAGCCCGGCACCCCGGCAAAGCGGGAGCGGGCGTAGGTCCACAGGTCGCGCTCCTCACCGGCCAGGCGTTGCATGCCCGCCGCACGGAGCGTGTCGCAGGCGACGCCCAGCGCCACGGCGCCGACGACGTTCGGCGATCCGGCCTCTTGGCGGTCCGGCATCTCGGCCCAGACGACCTCGTCGAGGGTGACCAGCTTGACCGCGCCGCCGCCGCGCAGGTAGGGCTCCCCACCGCCCAGCCAGTCGGTGGGGCCGATCAGCGCGCCAGCGCCGTAGGGCGCGTACAGCTTGTGGCCGGACATGGCCAGGTAGTCGATCCCGCTGGCCCGCATGTCGATGGGCGCATGCGGCGCCAGCTGGGCGGCATCGAGCAGCACGCGTGCGCCATAGCGATGCGACAGCGCCGTCACCTCGTCGATCGGCACGATCTCGCCGGTCACGTTGGACGCTCCGGTGATGGCCACGAGGGTGTCGCTGGT
>JBBSHF010000058.1:0-11857 GCA_038253355.1 Candidatus Limnocylindria bacterium | reverse complement strand
GCCGCGAAGCGCGCCGACCAGGTCTGGCTGGCGACCGACCTCGACCGCGAGGGCGAAGCCATCGCCTGGCATATCGCCGAGTACGTCAACTTGCCGGAGGATCGCTTCCGGCGCGTAACGTTCAGCGAGATCACGCAGAGCGCCATCGAGGAGGCATTTGCGCATCCACGGCGAATCAACCTCGACCTGGTCAATGCGCAGCAGGCTCGTCGGGTGATCGACCGCCTGGTCGGCTACAAGCTCAGCCCGCTGGTCGCCAGCAAGATCCGCAGGGGCCTCTCCGCCGGACGTGTGCAGAGCGTGGCGGTGCGCCTGGTGGTCGACCGCGAGCGCGAGATCGATGCCTTCACCGCGGAGGAATACTGGTCGCTCACGGCGCAGCTCGAGCGCGAGCGCGAGCAGGGGAGCGGCAGCTTCGCGGCGGAGCTGACACGCATCGACGGCGAGAAGGCGCGCATCGGCTCCGAGGGGGAGGCACGTCAGCACGAGGCCGCGCTGCGCGAGGCCGCCTATGCGGTCGAGAAGGTGACCCGCAGCGAACGCAAGCGCTCGGCGGCGCCGCCGTTCACCACCAGCACGCTGCAGCAGGAGGCATCCCGCAAGCTCGGTTTCGGGGCACGCCGCACGATGAGCGCCGCGCAGCGTTTGTACGAGGGGGTCGCGCTGGCCGAGGGGCAGGTCGGCCTGATCAGCTACATGCGCACCGATTCGGTGGCAATGGCCTCCAGCGCCGTGGCCGAGGCGCGGCAGGTCATCACCGGGCGCTACGGCGGCGACTTCGTGCCGAGGCGGCCCAATGCGTATCGGGCCAGGAGCCGGGGAGCGCAGGAGGCCCACGAGGCGATCCGGCCGTCGAGCTTCGCGCGCACGCCGGAATCGGTCAGGCCGCACCTCAAGTCGGATGAATATCGGCTGTACGAGCTGATCTGGAGGCGAGCGCTGGCGAGCCAGATGGTTCCGGCGCGCTTCGAGCAGGTGGGAGTCGATGTCAACGCCGGTCGCTATACGCTGCACGCCGGGGCCAGCAAGCGCGTCTTCGACGGCTACCAGGCGGTCTACGTCGAGGGTCGCGACGACGAGGAGGACGAGCGCCTCACCGTCCTGCCCGCCCTGAACGATGGCGATCCGCTGCGCCTCGCCGACCTGCTTGCCGAGCAGCACTTCACCCAGCCGCCGCCGCGCTTCACCGAAGCGAGCCTGATCAAGCTGCTGGAGGAGCATGGCATCGGTCGACCGTCCACCTACGCGCCAATCATGGAGACCATCCGCGAGCGTGGCTACGTCACCCTGGAGGACCGTCGCCTGACACCCACCGAGTCGGCTCACCGCGTCACCGACCTGCTGGTCGAGCACTTTCCCGAGATCGTCGACCCGGACTTCACCGCGCGCATGGAAGATCAGCTCGACGACGTGGCTGCCGGCGCGCATGAATGGGTCCCCGTCGTGCGCGACTTCTACACGCCGTTCGCCGCGAAGGTGAACGAGGGCAGGCAGACGATCGCCAAGCAGGTCGAGATGACCGATATCATCTGCCCGCTCTCCGGTCATCCATTGCTCAAGCGCTTCGGGCGCAACGGCTGGTTCCTGGGCTGCAGCGGCTACCCCGAGTGCAAGTACACCCAGCCACTCCCCGGCGAGGAGCCAGAGGCCGTCGATCTGCCGGGCGTTGGCGAGACCTGCCCGGAATGCGGGCAGGGCCACCTGGCGGCCAAGCATGGACGGTTCGGGCCGTTCGTCGGCTGCGACCGCTATCCCGAGTGCAAATACATCAAGAAGGACGCGGCCCCGGCCAGCGAGCGCTTCGGGCCATGCCCGCAGTGCGGCCAGGGTACCGTCACTTCCAAGCGCAGCCGACGCGGTCGGACCTTCTGGGGTTGCGACCGCTACCCCGACTGCGACTACTCGACCTGGACGCGGCCCGGCACCGAGGCGAGGAACGGCGATGCTCCGAAACGCCGCGGTCGGCGTGCCGTCGCGGCCGTTGCGTCCGACGGCGACGGGCGTGCCTGACGCGGCGACCGCCCTGGAGCGATTCCTCGGGCATCTTGCCGCGCGCAACGCCTCTTCCGGCACCATCGTCGAGTATCGCCGCCACGCCGGCGAGTTCCTCTCCTTTCTGAGGGAGCGCGGCGTGGGCTGGGGAGTGCCCGATCGTGCCGTCGTGCGTGCCTATCTCGCCGGCCTCGCCGATCGCAACCTCTCGCCGTCGGCCGTGGCTGGCCGGCTGGCCGCCATCCGCGCCTTCTATCGCCACGCCACGCGGCAGGGCTGGATCAGCGCCGATCCACTGCATGGCGTACGCAGCCCAAAGCGCCCCGGTCGCCTGCCGCGCGTGCTCAGCGTGGCGCAGGCCGAGCTGCTGGTCGAGGCACCCGTCCACGGTCCGGGCCGCGATGCGCGTCAGGCGGCGCTGCAGCAGCGAGACGCTGCGCTGCTTGAGCTGCTGTACGCCACCGGCATGCGCATCGGCGAGCTGGCCAGCCTGACGATGGGGCGCCTGGACCCCGCCCGCCGCCGCCTGCGCGTCATCGGCAAGGGCAACAAGGAGCGTGAGCTCATCTTCGGCCGACACGCGTCGCAGGCCCTGGCGATCTACCTGCGCGAGGCGCGTCCGCTGCTGGCACGGCCGCAACAGGTGAACGCCGTCTTTGTGAACGCCAGCGGCGCCGCGCTGAGTGTCCGCGGCGCGCGGCTGGTGGTCGAAAAGTGGGTCGCACGCAGCGGCGTTCCCCCCAGCACCTCGCCGCACACCCTGCGCCATTCGTTCGCCACGCACCTGCTGGAGGGAGGCGCTGACCTGCGCACCGTGCAGGAGCTGCTCGGGCATGCCAGCCTGTCCAGCACCCAGATCTACACCCATCTCTCCGATGCGGTGCTGCGGGATGTCTACCAGGCCGCACACCCGCGCTCCAGCCGCGCGGAGGCTGGGTCCCGCCGCCCGTGAGCGAGGCGGTTCCCTCGTCGGCCGGCGGGCCGACCACCGCCCGGGTGCTGGTCAACGCCAGCCTGATCCTGACCGTCGCGGCGCTCGCCAGCCGCCTGCTGGGCTGGATCCGGCTGCTGGTCATCGGTTCGCAGTTCGGTGCCAGCCGTGAGCTGGATGCCTACTTCGCCGCCTTCCGCATTCCGGACGCGATCTTCCAACTGGTGGTCGCCGGCGCCTTGTCCGCGGCGCTCATCCCGGTCTTTTCCGGGTACCGGGCCAGGGACCAGGAGGTCGAGGCCTGGCGCCTGGCCAGCAGCGTGATCAACCTGGTGGTCATCGCGCTCGCGGCGTTCAGCCTGGTGATGGCCATCTTCGCTCCGCTGGTGGTGCCCATCGTGGCGCCCGGCTTCGACGCGCCGACCACCGAGCTGACCGTGCGCATGACGCGGGTCATGCTGCTCAGCCCGGTCTTCATCGGTATGGGGGCCGTGGTGAGCGGTATCCTCAACTCGTACGAGCGCTTCGCGGTCCCGGCGATCGCGCCGCTCATCTACAACCTGGCGATCATCCTCGCCGCCATCTTCCTGGCGCCGATCATGGGCGTCGAAGGGTTGGCGGTCGGCGTGGCGGTGGGCTCGCTGGCGCACCTGGTGGTGCAGCTGCCCAATCTCGGGGCGGTGGGCCAGCGCTACGACCTGACGATTGGCCTGCGGCACCCCGGCGTGCGCAAGGTTGCCTGGCTGATGGGTCCGCGGATGCTGGGCCTGGCCGCCGGACAGATCAACTTCATCGTCAGCACGGTCCTCGCCAGCGGCCTGCAGGAGGGCAGCATCACGGCCTACAACTACGCCTTCCAGCTGAGCCAGATCCCGGTCGGGGTGCTCGGCGTCAGCGTGGCCGTGGCACTCTTCCCGACCCTGTCGCGCGACGCCGCCCTGGGACGCATCGGCGAGATCCGGCGGCAGGTCGCCGCCAGCCTGCGCATCCTGGTCTTCCTGGCCGCGCCGCTGACCGCGATCATGATCGTGCTGGCGCAGCCGCTATCGGCGGTCTTCTTCCAGTACGGCCTGTTCAGCGCGCGTTCCGCCGAACGCACCGCGGGGGCGCTCGTCTTCTTCAGCATCGGTCTGGTGGGGCACATCGTGGTCCACGTCCTGACGCGGGCCTTCTATGCCATGCAGGACACGCGCACCCCCGTCCTGTGGGCAATCATCGCGGTCGTGATCAACGTGCCGCTCATGGTCTGGCTGGTGGGACCGATGGGGGTGCAGGGCCTTGCCTTGGCGCTCTCGATCAGCGCCATCGGGGAAGTGATCGGGCTGATCTGGGCGCTGCATCGACGCATCGAGTCGGTCAACGAAGGAGCGGTGCTGCGCTCCGCTGCTCGTTCCGCGGTATCGGCCGGCGCGGCGGCGCTGCTGATGCTGGGCGGCATCCGGCTGGCCGAGGACTGGCTCGCGCCGCTGCTGGCCAATGGGTTCGGCCGCCTGCTGATCCTGGCCGCGCTCTCGGCGGCGGGCGTGGCGATCTACGTGCTGGTCGCTGCGGCGCTGCGCTCGCCGGAGCTCGCCCAGGTGCGCTGGCACCTTGGTCGGCGCTTCCGTCGGAGATCCACGTGATCCGCCTTCATCCGGCGACCGATGCCGATGCCGCCGCGTGGCAGGCGCACCTGCAGCGCACCGCATCGGGCGACTTTCTGCACGACTGGGCGTGGGCGAGCGTGGCGGCATGCGACGGCGAGCCACAGCGTCGCTTCATCGCCGAGGAGGACGGCGCGCTGGTGGCGATCATCGCGGCGCAGGTTCGTCGCCTGCCGCTGGGTCGGACGTTCTGGTACGTGCCACACGGACCGGTGCTCGACTACGAGCACCCACGCGCCGGGGAGTGGCTGCGCGCGATCGTCATCGGCCTGCGCGAGCTGGCGCGCCCGGAGCGGGCGCTGGCGGTCAAGCTGGATCCGCGGATCGAGGCCGGATCGTCGGCGGCGCGGCTGTACGACGGGCCGCGCCTGCGACGCGATGGCCGCTCGCTGCAGGTCGGCCGGACGCAGGTGCTCGACCTTTCGGACGACGAAGCGGCGATCTTCGCGGCGCTCGACGGGCAGACGCGTCGCAAGATCCGCCGCGCCCAGCGTGATGGCGTGGAGGTACGCGTGACCGCCGACGCGCAGGAGACGCGGGCGATCGACGCGCTGCACGGGCTGGTCCTCGAGACACAGCGGCGCGCCGGATTCCCGACGCCGTCACTCGAGCGCTACAGGACCGCCTGGCGCGGCTTGGCCGGCGCCGGGCGCGCCCGTATCGTGGAAGCCTGGTTCGATGATCGCCCCATGGCGTCGGGCATGCTCGTGCTCGAGGGCGATCGGTCCTTCTACCTGTTCGCTGGCTCGCTGCGCGAGGAACCCGGCTCGACCAAGAAATTCCCGTCGTACGCCATGCAGTGGCAGATGATTCTCACCGCGCGCGAGCTGGGCAGTCGCCAGCACGACTTGTGGGGCATCGAGCCCCAGGGCGCCGGGCCGGAACATGCCTGGTACGGGATCGGCGTCTTCAAAAAGAGCTTCGGTGGCCGAAGCGTGACCTGGGCCGGCTCCTGGGACATCGTGGTCGAGCCGGCCGTGTACCGCCTGCGCAGGGCCTTCGGCATGATGCGCGGCTGGGCGTCGCGGGTGCCCCGGTGAACGCGAGACGGATGGGCCTCGGCGAGCTGGCGGACGTGATCGGCCCCCAGCGAGTGGTCGGCCTGCCAGTTGGCGAGGTGCGCCGCCTGGCCTACGACTCGCGGGCGGTGCAGCCGGGCACGCTCTTCTTCGCGGTGCCGGGGGTGCACGTCGATGGGCACGCGTTCGCGTCCGCCGCGGTGGAGGCCGGAGCGATCGCGGTGGTCGTCGAGCGCCAGCTGCAGGACATCAGCGTGCCGCAGCTGGTCGTCGACTCCAGCCGTCGGGGCCTGGCCGATGCGGCCGATGCGTGGTTCGGGCAGCCCTCGAAGCAGCTCGACGTGATCGGCATCACCGGCACCGATGGCAAGACGACCACCGGCTTCTTGGCGGTGGCCGTCTTGCGCGCCGCCGGACGGCGTCCGGGGTTGGTGGGCACCGTTGCGCTGCGCGTCGGCGACCGCGAGCTGGACAATGAGCAGCGTGCCACCACGCCCGAGTCGCTGGAGCTCCAGGAGCTGCTCGCCGAGATGGTGGCGGCCGGCAACCGCAGCGTCGTCATGGAGGCCACCTCGCACGGACTGGCGCTCGATCGGGTGCGCAACTGCCGATTCGATGTCGGCATCGTGACCACGGTCAGCAGCGAGCACCTGGAGTTCCATGGGACGCTGGAGGCGTACCGTGCCGCCAAGGCCAGGCTGGTCGAGGAGGCGCCGCTGGCGATCCTCAACGCCGATGACGCCGCGTATGACTACTTTCGGCAGCGGGCGCGCGACCGGGTGCTGACCTACGGCATCGAGGCGGTCGCCGACGTGCGTGCCCGCGCGATCGAAGCGGGGGCCGACGGCACGCGCTTCGTCGTCGAGGGGCCGCGCTGGACGGGCGAGGTGTCGCTGCAGCTGCCCGGCTGGTTCAACGTGCACAATGCGCTCGCCGTGCTGGCGCTCGCCGAGGGGCTGGAGCTTGACCCTGCGTTGGCGGCGCGTGCGGTGAGCGCGCTGCCGGGCGTGCCTGGGCGCATGGAGCGCATCGACGCCGGCCAGCCGTTCAGCGTGGTGGTCGACTACGCGCATACCGCCGACTCGCTCGACAAGGTGCTGCGCGTCCTCCGTCCGCTGACCGCTGACCGGCTGATCGTCGTCTTCGGATCGGCGGGTGAGCGCGACGCCACCAAGCGACCGGCCATGGGCGCGCTGGCGGCGAAACTGGCCGACGTCGCGATCGTCACCGACGAGGATCCGCGCCTGGAGGATGGTCACGCTATCAACGAGCAGATCGCCAGTGGTGCGCGTGCTGCCGGCGGGCGGGATGGTACGAGCCTGTTCGTGATCGACGACCGTCGTGAAGCGATCAACCGCGCCATCTCCATGGCTCGGGCAGGTGACGTGATCCTGCTGGCCGGCAAGGGCCATGAGCAATGCATCATCTACGGTGTTGAGCGCCGGTGGTGGGACGAGCGCGAGGTCGCACGACAGGCACTGCGCAGCGCCGGCTTCGGCGGGACCGCCGGTGGCTGAGCTTCGGGCCTGGCGCGTGACCGATGGCGACGCGTGGAACGACTTCGTCACAGGCGCTGCCTACCGCTCCTTCCCGCAGCTCTGGGAATGGGGCGAGCTGCGCCGCCCGTTCGGCTGGCGACCAGAACGGATTGCGGTGGGGGAGCGGCAGGACGAGCCGTTGGCGGGCGCCCAGGTCCTGCTCCGCGACGTGCCGCTCGTGGGCAGGCGGCTTGGCTATGCGCCCCGTGGCCCGGTCGGCGAGCTCGATGAGCCGCCAGTCAGGCATGCTCTGTTCGCCGCGCTGCGCACGCTCGCCCGACAGGAGCGCATCGCCACGCTGAAAGTCGACCCGCAGGCCACCCCCGCTTCGGCCTACGGGCAGGCGCTGCTGGCTGCGCCGTGGCGAGAAGCAGCCAGGGTGCAGCCAGCCAGGACGCGGAGCGTTGACCTGCGACTCTCGGAGGATGAGCTGCGCACGCAGATGAGGCGCAAGCATCGGCAGTACGTCAACAAGGCGGAGCGCGCCGGCGTCAGCGTCGAGTGGCTGGATCACGGCTCGGATGGCATCGGTCAGGCGCTGGCGGACTTCTACCGGATCTACACCTTCACCGCCGAGCGCGCCGGTTTCGTCGCCCGGGCGCGGCGCTACTACGACCGCGCGTGGGAGCTGTTCGCGCCGGGCGGCCGGGCCCGATTGCTGTTCGCCGCCCTCGACGGCGAGCGCGTCGCCACGCTCTTCTGCTTCGTGTGCGGCGATCGCGTGGCCGAGGCTTTCGGCGGCATGACCGACGCCGGCGCCGAGTCGCGCGCCAACTACCTGCTCAAGTGGGAGGCGATTCGCGGCTGCCGCGAACGGGGTGCGGCGACCTACGACCTGTGGGGATTGGCGACCGGTGGCATCGCTCAGTTCAAGGAGGGCTTCGGCGGACAGCAGGTCGATTACGTCGGTGCGCGCGACTGGCCACTGCAGCCGGTGGTCACGTCGCTGCTGCGTCTGGCCTTGCCGGCGTACGGTCTCGCGCAGCGCACGCGGCTTCGGCTGCAGGGCAGGCACCTGGCCGGGAGCGACGACTGATGGCCGGCGCCCGCATCCGACCGGCGACCGATGCCGACCGTCCAGCCTGGGATGCCTTCGTCGCGGCCCATCCCGAGGGTGACCCGCTCCAATCATGGGCCTGGGGTGAATGCTCGGCGCTTGCCGGCGAGCCACCGCTGCGCCGGGTGGCCGAGGGCTCGGATGGGATGCTCCGCGGGGTCGCCCAGATCCTCGTCAGGCCCGCGGGCCTGGGTCATAGTGTCGCCTACGTTGCCCACGGTCCGATCTGGGAGCGCGACGCAGCCGACGGCGACGCGCTGCTGGGTGCCATGCTGGATGCGCTTCGCGACATCGCCCAGGCTCAGCGCGCCATCGTAGTCAAGCTCGACCCGCGAGCGATGCCCGATGCTGACGACATCTCAGGCCTGTTGCGCAGATATGGTCTGCAGCCTGGCGACGACCTGCAGGCACCAACCACCCGGATCGTGGACCTGCTCGACGGCGGCGACCAGCTGCTCGCGTCGTGGCATGCCGATGCACGCCGCCTCTCGCGTCGCGCCGTGCGGGAGCACGTCGAGGTGCAGGTCGAACGCACTGACGACGCGGGCGCGGTGCGGACCTTCCATGAGCTGCTGACCGTGACCGCCGAGCGCTCGGACTTCCGCGCGCGCAGCCTCGGATTCCTCGAACGCCTGGCGGCCGAATTCGCCGCGCAGGACGGGTGGTACCTGGGCATTGCGCGGTTCGAGGGCGTGCCCTTCGCGGGAATGGCCATGCCGCGGATCGGCGACCGCGCCTATTACCTGTACGGCGCCTCTCTGCGCGATCCGGCCTACAGGCATAAGTACGGCCCATACGCCGTGATGGCAGCGCTCCAGCGCACACTCGCGGCGGATGGCGTTCGCTCGCTCGATATGTGGGGCGTCGTTGAGCCCGACGAAGCGACAGCTGATCCGGCGTGGCAAGGCTTCTCCGCCTTCAAACGCATGTTCGGCGGTACGCCGCTGCGTCACCCGGGCCTGTACGACCTCGTGACCGATCCGTTGTGGTACCGCCTGCGCGAGCTCCGCGGCCATCTGCGTGACCTGCTGCGCCGTTCAGGCTGAGCCCGCTGCGCCGGGCGAGGTGCCACGGGGTGCAGCTGACCGACACCCACTCATGGGTCCATTACTGGCCGTCGAACGCGCCGTGCTACCATCGCATCTCATGGACCTGGCACGCCTGCGGGCCGCGCCGGCCGCCGTCGTTCACCGCATCACCCGAACGGCCGACGACGCCCAGGCGCAGCCCACCATCGCGGACGTCGTCGCGGAGGCGCGGCGCCATCGGCCGAGCATCAACGTCGGCCTGATCGAGCGCGCCCACGGGGTGGCGGGCACGGCCCATGAGGGGCAGCTGCGGGCATCGGGCGAACCGTATATCAACCACCCGGTGGAGGTGGCGTTCTACCTCGCCGGCATGCAGATGGACGCCGAGACGATCGCCGCCGCGCTGCTCCACGACGTGCCCGAAGACACCGACTTCACGCTCACCGACATCGAGAAGCGCTTCGGGCGTGAGGTGACGCGGCTGGTCGACGGGGTGACCAAGCTCTCCAGATTCGGATCGGCGCGATCGATGGAGGAGCAGCAGGCCGAGAACATCCGCAAGATGTTCCTGGCCATGGCCGAGGACGTGCGGGTGGTGATCATCAAGCTCGCCGACCGGCTGCACAACATGCGCACGCTGCAGTTCCTGCCGCCCGAGAAGCAGCAGCGCATCGCGCGACAGTCGATGGAGATCTACGCGCCGCTGGCGCATCGGCTGGGCATGTGGCAGATCAAATGGGAGCTCGAGGACCTTTCGTTCAAATACCTCGAGCCCGATGCCTACCGCAAGCTGGTCGACATGCTGGCCGACCGGCGCAAGGTGCGCGAATCGTTCGTCAACAAGTCAATCGGCATCCTGCGCAAGGAGCTGGCCAAGGTCGGCATCGAGGCCGAGATCAGCGGTCGGCCCAAGCACCTGTACTCGATCGCCAAGAAGATGGAGCGCAAGGGCGCCGAGTTCAGCGAGATCTACGACATCCACGCCATCCGCCTGCTCGTCGCGGAGGTGAAGGACTGCTACGCCGCGCTGGGCGTGGTGCATTCCATCTGGCGACCGATTCCGGGGCAGTTCGACGACTACATCGCCATGCCCAAGGCGAACATGTACCAGAGCCTGCACACCGCGGTCATCGGGCCCGATGCCAAGCCGCTGGAGGTGCAGATCCGGACCGCCCAGATGCACGACGTGGCCGAGGCCGGGATCGCCGCCCACTGGCGCTACAAGGAGGGCTCGCGCGGTGATCGGCGCTACGATGAGAAGCTCGCGTGGGTGCGTCAGCTCATCGACTGGCAGCGCGAGGTCGCCGACGCGACCGAGTTCGTCGAAGGGCTCAAGCTCGACGTCTTCCAGGACCAGGTCTTCGTCTTCACGCCAAAGGGCGACGTCAAGGATCTGCCCGCCGGCGCCGGCCCGCTCGACTTCGCCTACCGGATCCATACCGATGTCGGCCACCGCACCATCGGCGCGAAGGTGAACAACCGGCTGGTGCCGCTCGACTACCGGCTGCGCAACGGCGACATCGTCGAAATCGTGACCACCAAGGCCGCCCACGGTCCGTCGCGCGACTGGCTGAACATCGTGGGCACCAGCCATGCTCGCGAGAAGATCCGCGCCTGGTTCAAACACCAGCAGCGCGACGAGAACATCACCCAGGGCAAGGAGCTGCTCGATCGTGAGCTGCGGCGGATGGCGCACGAGACGCTTTCATCGGTCGATGCCGTCAAGCTCACCGAGATCGCGCAGCACCACCGCTTCAAGGAGCTCGACGACTTCTACGCGGCGATCGGTTACGGGGCCGTCTCGCCAGCTTCCGTCGTCAGCAAGCTCGAGATCCACGACGACGTGGAGATCACGCTGCCGGAGATCGCTCCGCCCAGCACGCCGGCATCGACCGGGGTGCGAGTCAATGGCGTGGGAGACCTGCTGGTGCGCTTCGCCAAGTGCTGCTCACCGATTCCGGGTGACGAGATCGCCGGCTACGTGACGCGTGGCAAGGGCGTGACCGTGCATCGCGCCAACTGCCCGTCGGTGCTGTCGGAGCGGGACATCGAGCGGCTCATCGACGTCGATTGGGAGATCGCCGGGCAGCAGACCTACCCGATCACGGTGCGCATCAGCGCGCTCGACCGGCCGGGCCTGCTCAACGAGATCACGAATGTCGTCGCTGAGCACAGGGTGAACATCGTGGCCGCCTCGATCGGCACCCACGCCGACGGCAGCGCGATCATCACCGCCACGCTGAAGGTGACCTCACTGCAGCAGCTGTCGCGCGTCCTGTCGCGGATCGAGCGGCTGCGCGACGTGACGAGCGTGACGCGCGAGGTGCGCTGAACGGCGGTTTCGACTGCCGATGCAGCGTGTGCATCACTCACCTCCAGAACTGTCGCGCTGGCGCACGCTGATGCAGGCGATGCATTCCGCGGCGCCGGAACCGACGCGCTGGCGCGCGGTGATGCGGCTCGTGCATCACGCACCTGCTCCGTGACGTTGCGCGGTTTCCGCTGCTCACGTACAGGGTTGGTGACGCGGGAATATCGGTCTGAAGTCAGCTGCGAGCGCGGTTCGCCACGCTCCGCTCGGACTGTGAACGCCGCGTCTGCTGCGGACTCTCCACGTATCACCAACGGTGTTGGTGACCGGTGGAAGCG
>JBBSHF010000057.1:0-11990 GCA_038253355.1 Candidatus Limnocylindria bacterium | reverse complement strand
CGCTGCTCACCGCGATCATCTGGATCGTGGTCTCGAAGGCGTCCTCGGTGAGCACCTCGACCAGGTGCTGGCGCGCGCTCATGTAGTCGGGATCGGCGTCCCAGTAGAGCAGCTCGACGCGCATCGGCATCGGGCGAGTATAGGAACCGTCCCGGAGGTGCAGATGTCGGTGCTGGGCGCGCTATCCAACTCAGACCGGGTCGCTACAGCCGATCGACGCCGTTCTCACGCTCACCGCTGCGTCGATCGGCTGCTTATCTGCCGCCCGCGAAGGAGCTAAGGGACTGCCACGGAATAAGCCCCCTCATTCCCGGGGAAGCATGAGGCGGGGCAGGAGGGTGTAGTTCCACTCCCCGTGGAAGGCGTCGGGTCGGAGATAGAGGGTCTCCATCTCGGCGTCGCTGACGCGCACCCCGGCCGGGTAGACGTTCGGGTCAAGCTCGCTCCGGACCCGCAGGCCGGTGCGGGTGGTGGTCGCGCCGATCAGGTTGACCACGACCTCGTGGCTGACCAGCGGCTTGGCCCGCCAGTTCTGGCTGATCGCACTGAACAAGCGGTGCTCGATCTTGTTCCATTTGCTCGTCCCGGGCGGGAAGTGGCAGACGGCGATCTCGAGACCCGTCTCGTCGGCCAGCTTCTGGAGCTCCAGCTTCCACAGGCGCAGGCGGTAGCCGTTGCTGCCCCCGGCGTCGGCGGTCACGAGCAGGCGGGTCGCCCCCGGGTAGAGCGGCGCGCCCATCGTCGCCCACCAGCGCCGGATGCTCTCGACCGCGAAGGCAGCCGTGTCATGGTCGGTCCCGACACTGACCCAGGCCTCGTTCTGGCCGAGGTCGTACACCCCATAGGGGCTGACTCGGCCAAGTTCGGGGATCAGGAAGTCGTGGACCAGGACCTCTTCGGGTTTGCCGTTCGGGCGGAGCTCGCGGCCGGCGTTCCGGAACGGGCCGATGAGCTCCTTCTTCTTGGTATCGACCGAGATGACCGGCTCACCGAGGCTGAGCTGCAGCTGGACCGCCGCGTTCAGGTGCTCGAACTGGGCGTTCCGATCCGGATGATGATGGGTGCCCTCGAGGGTCTTGCGGTTGGCCCGGAGGCTGTAGCCGAGCTCATGGAGCAGGTCACCGACGATCCGGTAGCTCACCCGATGGCCCGCCCGGCCCAGTTCGGCCGCCAGGTGGCGGACGCTCTTGGTCGTCCAGCGCAACGGTGACTCGGGATCGCCCCGGCTGGTCGGCTCGATCAGCGCCTCGAGGTCGCGCCGGAGGGTCGGGTCGCGCTCGACGGTCCGCTTGCGCCCGCCGCCGGGCCGCCGGATCCGGCCCTGGGCGAGGTTGCCCGGCGGCTCGCCGAGCTCGGTCATCCCGCGCCGGATCGTCGCCGCTGCGGCGCCCGTCGCCCGTGCGACCGCGGCCTGGCCACCCCGTCCCGCGGCGAGGGCCTCGGCCCCCACCAGGAGCCGTCGGGAGCGCTCGTCGAGGGCGGTCGACAGCGCCCCGTAGCGCGTCCGGATGGCCGGCTCGTCGATCACCCAGCGAGCATACCGCCGCCGTCACCCTATGTGAAGTTATTACGTAACAATACCTAACGCGCGTCACACCGACATATGCCGAGTCGGGCTCGCAGTGGGCCGGGACGGGCATCGGCCAAGCCAAGCCGGCCTCGCGGACGGGCCGGGCGAGCATCCCCCAAGCCGCAGCGGCCCCGGACAGGCCGCCGCGACATCGGTCAGTGCTGGTGCTCGTGCTTCGCCATCTTCTCGATGTTCTGCACGGCCGTGTCGGTGTCGGCGCCGGCCGCCTTGGCGGCGTCCTCGATCTGGGACCAGTTGATGTTCCGCTCATCACCATGCTTCTCTTCGGGGATGCCACAGCCACAGGTTGCGCACATTGGATTTACCCTCGTACATCGCTTGACGCGGTGCAACCTTGCAGCGAGCATGCCAACACGCGCCAGTTCAACGGGCCGCCTCACGTGTACGTGAAGAATCCCACCAGGCAGAAGAGGGCCACCACCCCCAGGCCGATGCCGACGCGGACCCGCCGCCGCTCCTCGCCGGTCATCCCCTCGCGAGGGCGCTCCATGGGACGCGCCGCGCGACCGCGCCAGGCCATGTAGCGATCAGTGTTGGTGTCGCCTGCATCGCGCCGCCGATACTGCTGCCACGCGGGCCACGCCATGAGGTAGGCGGCGCCCAGGGCCACGACCATGCCGAGCAGCCACAGCCAGCTCGTCACGCGCCGCGCTCCGCCTGGCCCTTCGTCCCGGCTGCGGCGCCGTCCACGATCCAGTGCGTCTCCTGCGCCGCGACCCGCGCTGCCGGAAGCTCGTTGCGCCCGGAGCGCACGTCGGCCAGCGCCGCGGCCTTGTCCGCGCCGGTTACCACGAACAGCACCTGGCGCGCCGCGTTGAGGATCGGATAGGTGAGCGTCATGCGCCAGGTTTCGAGGCGCGATGCCCAGTTCGGGACGACCCATCGATCGTGGATGTCGAGAGCCGCGCTGCCGGGAAAGAGCGACGCGGTGTGGCCGTCCGGCCCCATCCCCAGCCAGATCAGGTCGAACGCCGGCGGCTGGTCGGCGCGGGCGTCGAGGGCCAGCCGGATCTCGGCCTCGTAGGCGAGCGCCGCGGCATCGCGGTCGGACGCCTCGGCCCGCATGCGATGCACCGATCCCGGACGCACGCCGGGCAGCCGCGAGATCAGCATCTGGAAGGCGACGCCGAAATTCGATTCGGGATCGTCGGGTGGAACCGAGCGTTCGTCGCCCCAGAAGAACTCGACCCGGCTCCAGTCGACCGCGCCAGCTCGCGGCCCGGCGACGAGCAGCGGATAGACCGTCTTGGGCGTCGAGCCGCCGGAGAGCGCCACGCGAAATGAGCCGCGGTCGTCGATCGCCGCGCGCGCCAGTGCGACGAAACGCACCGCGGTTGCCTCGGCGACGCTGGGCACGTCGGGCAGCACGTCGAACTGCGGCTGGCTCACGCGACCTCCTCCGACGGCTGCGCCGCAGCCAGGAAGACGGCGGCAGCACGCAGCGAGGCCTCATACACCGGATCGTGGGGCTGGGTGATCAGGTCCGCGCTGAGCAGATCCGATTCGCGCGGCTGATCCATGGGCACGCGGCGCAGCAGGGCGGTCATGCCGTCCGCGTTGCTGGCGACCGTGGCCTCGTCGTCGCCGCTGCGATCGATGATGAACTCGGCCGCGCCCGTCTCGCCCAGCGCGCGCAGGTGCATGTTGAGCAGCTCGCCGGGCACCTGCGCATCGGTCTCGAATGGCTCCAGCAGCAGGTCGATCATTTCGTAGCGACCCTCCAGGCGCAGGCGCAGCCGTCCGTCGAGCAGCGTCTCCTGGACGCGGTCGCGCTTCCAGCCCAGCCGTGAGGCGATCCAGCCAGCGTAGAGCAGCGCCTGGCTCAGGGGTGCGCTGACGCCGGGCGCCACATCGGCCTGCGCCGAGGGATTCGGACGGCCGTCGTGGTTCCGCGACGGAACGGCGTAGCGCAGCATGAGGCGGTTCAGATTCGACAGATAGCGGCGGAAGCGCGGCGCGTCGAAGAACTCGGCGGTGAGCTCCTGCCACCAGCCCAGCCGATCCCAGGCGAGGTCGCCCACGCCGCTTCGACGTCGCAGGTTGGCCAGGCGCCGATACCCGAACAGCAGGTCGCCGAAATCGGAGCTGTCGACGATCAGCCGATCGGCCATCTCGACCAGCTGCTCGAAGACCGGATCGCCGAACGGTGGGTCGCCGGGCCACCATACGTGGGTCGGCAGGTCGTGGAGCAGCAGCGGCGCGACGATCCCGGACAGGTGCCCGGCGGCCTCGCCGTGGACGGTGAGCACGATCTCGTCGTAGCAGACCCGCTCGCCGCCCCCAGCGCTGAGGTGGCAATGCGTGGTGATCCGCGCGTCGAGCCCGTCGCCGCTGGCCTGGGGGTGGGCGACCAGCACGATCGCACGCGACGGGTGGCGGATGCCCAGGTCGGTCATGGTATGCACCACGCGATCGGCCGCTTCGGCATCGGCCACGGTGACGATCAGGTTGAGGACCGACGTGCGCGCCTGCGGCAGGCCGGGGTGGGTTGGCTGGCGCCTGGTCTCGCTCGGGGGCAGCGTCCAGAGCTGGGCGAGCTGCGTCTCGATCGCCGGCACGCTCGTGCCGCGCTCCTCCCAGACCGGCGTGGCCAGTGAATCGGCCTCGCCGAAGCGCATGAGTCGCTGGTGAACGGCCCGCGCCTCCTTGGCGTGGTGCGCGGCACGGCGCGGCTTGGAGCCCCGCGGCTTCGACGCGCGCGGCCCGGAGCTGCGCGGCCTGGTATCGTCTCTGGCCGGCGTCATGGCCGTCTCCAGACGCGATCATCGCGCGCGATCAGCTCATCGGCGGCTGGCGGCCCCCAGGTGCCGGCCGGGTAGAACTGCAAGGGGCCGCCTTCGCCGGCACCCCACGCCGCGAGCACGTTGCCGAGGATCTTCCAGGCGCGCTCCACCTCGTCGTCGCGGGTGAAGAGCGATGGATCGCCGATCATCGCGTCGAGCAGCAGCGTCTCGTAGGCATCCGGCGAGTCGACGGCGAACGAGCTGCCGTAGCGGAAGTCCATGTTGACCGTCCGGATCTGCAGTCCCTGTCCCGGAACCTTGGCTCCGAAGCGCAGCAGGATGCCTTCGTCGGGCTGAATGCGAATGGCCAGCACGTTCGGATCGATGACTGGCATGCCGGCGCGAGCGAAGAGGGCCAGCGGCGCCTGCTTGAACTGCACCGCGATCTCGGTCATCCGCGTGGCGAGCGCCTTTCCGGTGCGGATGTAGAACGGGACGCCGGCCCAGCGCCACGAGTCGATCGCCAGCTTGAGCGCCACGTAAGTGGCCGTCTGGCTGTCGGACGCAATCTCTTTTTCGTCGCGATAGGCCGGCAGCTTGGCGCCCTCGACCCAGCCGGCCGTGTACTGGCCGCGCACCGTCTGGCTGGCCACTTCGCTGCGCGGGATGGGCTTCACCGCGCGCAGCACCTTGACCTTCTCGTCGCGGAGATCCTGGGCGTTGAGCTCGACGGGTGGCTCCATGGCGAACGTGGCCATCAGCTGCAGTGCGTGGTTCTGCACGATGTCGCGCAGCGCGCCGGTCTGGTCGTAGAACTCGCCGCGGCCCTCAACGCCGACCGTCTCGGCCACGGTGATCTGCACCGAGTCGATGTAGCGGCGGTTCCAGATCGGCTCGAAGATGCCATTGCCGAAGCGGAAGACGGCCAGGTTCTGCACCGTCTCCTTCCCCAGGTAATGATCGATGCGGTAGATCTGGTTCTCGTCGAAGACCTGGCTGATCTCGCGGTTCAACGCTCGTGCCGAGGCGAGGTCAAAGCCAAACGGCTTCTCGACGATGACCCGCGTCCACCCACGCGGCTGCGCGCCATCCTCCCGATGATGGCCGGCCAGGCCGGCCGCGCCCAGCCGCGCCACGATCTCCGGATAGAGGGTCGCCGGCACGGCGAGGTAGAAGAGCCGGTTGCCGGCGGTGCCGCGGTCTCGATCGATCCGCTCGAGCAGCTTGCGCAGCTCCTCGTAGGCTTGCGGATCGTCCAGGTCGCCGCGGTGATACTCGATCCCCTTGGCGAACGACTGCCAGACCGATGCCTTGGCCGGCCGATTTCGACTGAACTGGTCGATCCCCTCGCGCAGGTGGTCGCGGAACTGGTCGTTGCCCAGGTCGCGCCGAGCGAAGCCGACGACGCTGAACTCGGGTGGCAGGTAGCCGCCCAGCATCAGGTTGTAGAGCGCCGGCGCCAGCTTGCGTTCGGTGAGATCGCCGGTCGCGCCGCAGATAACCATGGTGCACGGCGCCGGCATGCGATCGAGGCGCAGCCCTTCGCGCAATGGATTCGGGACCGGCGCAGCAGAGGCAGCATTGGCGCGGCGGCCCCTGCGACCCTCGCCGTTGCTCCGAGCGTCCGGCTCGGTCGCGCTGCGCGCCGGCGCCGTGGTGTCAGGCATCGCCAGCTAGCCCTCGCCTCGCGGAGAAGTAGGCGATGCGGCCTTGATGGCGTGCCCACCGAACTCGTTGCGCAGCGCGGCGAGGACCCGGTCGGCGTACGAGTCGGGCGAGCGGCGGCTGCGGAGGCGCTGCAGCAGGCTGAGGGTGATGACCGGTGCCGGCACGTCGTGGTCGATCGCCTCGGCCACCGTCCAGCGTCCCTCTCCGGAATCGGCGACCCAGCCGGAGATCTCCGCCAGGTCGTTGCCCTCGCGGGTGAAGGCGGTGGCGGCGAGCTCCAGCAGCCAGGAGCGGATGACGCTGCCGTGGTTCCACATCCCGGCGACGGCCGCCAGGTCGAGCGGGAAGTCGGAGGCGTGCAGGATGTCGAACCCCTCGCCGTAGGCCTGCATGATCCCGTACTCGATGCCGTTGTGGACCATCTTGACGTAGTGTCCGGCGCCGGCCTCACCGCAGTACAGGTAGCCCTTGAGGGGTGCCATGCTGCTGATCATCGGTTCCACGCGATCGAACACCGCGCGACTGCCGCCGATCATGGTGCAGAAGCCCACCTCCAGGCCCCAGACCCCGCCGCTCACCCCGAAGTCGAGCCATTCCAGGCCGTGCCCGCGCACCTGCGTCGCGCGGCGCTGCGAGTCGTGGAAGTTCGAGTTGCCGGCATCGATGATCACATCGCCCGGCTGCAGGATGCCGCACAGTTGGTCGATCAGCTGCTGCGTGGCGTCACCGGATGGCACGCTGATCAGGACGTGACGCGGTGCGCTGAGCTTCTGGACCAGCGTCTCGATCGGATCGGCAACGCTGATCCGGCCGCCGTTGTCCGGCTCGGCCGCGAGCTCGGTGGCGACTGACTCGGTCCGATTCCAGGCGACCACCTGGTGGCCACCCTGCGCCAGCCGGCGCGCCATGCCCGCGCCCATGCGACCCAGGCCGCAGATCCCGATCTGCATGATCTTTCGGTGTCTCCTCGTGCTAGGCGGTCAGCAGACCGGACAATGCGTCGCTGATCATCACCTCGACGCGTTGCAGGCCATCGGCAGCATCGCTCAGGTGCAGGCGCAGGACGCGCCGACCGCGACGCTCGAGCGACTGCAGGTCGCCCAGCGCCTCGGCTGCGATCAGGGTGCCAAAGCTCTCGTCCCAGCCGGGGATGGGCAGGTCCTTGTGCGGCTCGGCGGTGATCTGCAGGTAGATCCCGCTCTCGGGTCCACCCTTGTGCAGCTGTCCGGTGGAGTGCAGGAAGCGCGGCCCGAAGCCGAGCGTGGTAGCCACGCCAAGCGCGTCGCGCACCTGTGCGCGCATGCGCTGCAGGAGCGCCTCGATCTCGCGATCCTGCGGCAGGTAGGCGAGGATCGCGAAGTAATCGCCCGCCACCGCGAGGCCGAACAGCTGCCGCAGCGCACCATCGACGCTCACTGGCACGTCGCGCAGCGCCGCCGGATCGCCGTAGGCCGCGATCCCCTGGGCGGCAACCATGGGTGCTGGTGAGGTCAGCCGGCCGCTCTCGCGTGCCCCGGCCAGCAGCGCCTTCGTCGCATCCTTGCTCTCCTGCACGTTCGGCTGGTCGAACGGATCGATCTCCAGGATGATGCCCGCCACGGCGGTCGCCACTTCCCAGCGAACGAGCTCGCCACCGATGTCAATCGGCTCGGCCAGCTCCAAGTGCAGCAGCGGATGACCGAGCCGGGTGAGCCCCTCGGTCAGGCGGCGCCACTCGGTGTCGGGTTCGCCGGCCAGGGTGAGCAGCACGAAGCAGCGGTCCTCGCCATAGCGCGGCGGGTCCCCTATCGGCTCACCGACCACCGGCACGATCCCGGTTCCCGCCTTGCCCGTGCTCTCGGCGATGAGCTGCTCGACCCAGTCGCCGAAGCTCGCCAGGCGGGGCGAGGTGAGCACCGTCAGCTTGTCGCGTCCGGCGAGGGCGGCCTGACCGATGTAGGCGCCCAGCTGCAGTCCCGGGTTCTGCGTGGCGCTCAGCCGGCAGCGTTGGGCCATCGCGGCCGCGCGCCCCAGCAGCTCACCGATGTCCACGCCGTGGAGCACGGCCGGCAGGAGTCCGAAGACGGTCAGCGCCGAGTAGCGCCCGCCGACGTCGGGCGGCGCCTCGACGATGGCGCGGAACTCCTGGCTGCGTGCCAGCTCGGCGAGCGCAGTGCCGGGATCCGTGATGGCGATGAAGTCGAGCGCCGGCGCGCTGGCGGCCATCGCGGCGTGGAAGGCATTCGGCTCGGTGGTGGTGCCCGACTTGGAGCTGACGCAGAAGATGGTGCGCGCCGCGCTCGCCCACTCGCGGAAGCCGCGCACCACCGCTGGATGCGTCGAGTCGAGGATGCGCAGCTCGAGGCCGCCGCTCTCCGGCGCCGGGCCGCCTCCCGCCGAGCCGAAAAGCCGGCTGAAGAGCTCCGGCGCGAGGGACGAGCCGCCCATGCCCAGCACCGCCGCGCGGGTGTAGCCGTCGTTGCGCACCAAATCGCGCAGGTGCTCCAGCTCGGCGACGCGCGGCTGCATGGCTTCGGGCAGGTCGAGCCAGCCGAGCCAGGCGATCAGCTCCTCGGGCTTCTTGCCCGACGCTGCCCACAGGCTGCCGTCCTTGCGCCAGAGGCGCTCCGCGACTCGTTCATCGGTCCAGGCCTGGAGGCACGCCGAGACGCTGGCCTGCAGCGCATCGCCCATGGTCGCGCCGTCCACGCGGTTGCCCACTCCGCTCGTCACGCCGTCGCGAGAGCCTTGCGCTGGCTGTCGATCGTCTCCATCAGGTCGTCGAACGACTTGGCGAAGGACTCGACGCCCTCTTTGATCAGCTCGTCGGTCACCGTGCTCATGGTGATGCCCTGCGCTTCCAGGTCGCGCAGCTCGTCGCGGGCGTCGTCGACGTTGCGGTCGATGGTGCGCTGCACGTTGCCGTGGTCCAGGAAGGCCTTGATGGTATCGATGGGCATGGTGTCGACGGTCTGCGGACCGATGAGCTCCTCGACGTACAACACGTCGCGGTAGTCCGGGTTCTTGGTCGAGGTGCTCGCCCACAGGCAGCGCTGCACCTGCGCACCCGCGGCGCGCAGCTCCTTGAACTCTGCGCCGCCGAAGATCTCGAGGTACGCCTGGTAGGCCATCTTGGCGTTGGCGATCGCCGCGTGGCCCCTGGCGCTGCGGGCGCTGTCGGTATTGACCGCCTCGAGCTGCTTGTCGACCTTGGTGTCGACGCGGCTGACGAAGAAGCTGGCGACCGATGCAAGCTTCGACAGCTCGCCACCCTGCTGCCGATGCTGTTTGAGGCCATCGATGTAGGCCTGCGCCACGCGACGGTAGACGTCCACGCTGAACATCAGGGTGATGTTGATATTGATCCCCTCGCCAACCGCCTGGGCGATGGCCGGGATGCCGGCCTCGGTCGCCGGGATCTTGACGAAGACGTTCGGACGCTCGAGCCGCTGCCAGAGATGGCGGGCGCGATCGAGCGTCTTCTGGGTGTCATTGGCCAGTGCCGGCTCGACCTCGATCGAGGCGAAGCCATCGGTCCCGCCCGATGCGTCGTAGACCTTGCGCAGCGCATCGGCCGCGTCGCCGACGTCGGTGACCGCGATCTCCTCGAAGATCTGCTGGTTGGAATTGCCGGCGTCGATCTGGCGCTTGATGAGCTCGTCGTACTGCCCGCTCTCCACCGCCTTGGCGAAGATGGTCGGGTTGCTGGTGAGGCCGCGGATTCCGTGGTCGATGAGCTCGCCCAGCTTGCCGCTGCTGATCAGCTCCCGGTCGATGAAGTCGATCCAGGGACTCTGCTCCTGCTCCGCGTTGAGCCGCTGCAACGTGTTCATGGCTTTGCCTTCCTTGTAGCCAGCTACTGCACTCACCGCGCACCCGCCGCGACCGGCTCGCGGACCAGCCGCCGCGCCGCTTCGGCGATGTGCGGGGCGTCGATCCCGGCCGTGGCCAGCTGCTGCTCGGGGGTCGCCGAACCGGGCATCTCGCGCACCGCCAGCTTCACGATTCGGGGCCGCTCGTCGCTATCGGCGAAGACCTCCAGCACCGCGTCACCCAGGCCGCCCTGGGCGAAATGATCCTCGACCGTCACCAGGCGACCGGTTGCGCGCGCCGCGGCGATGAGGGTCTCGGCGTCGATCGGCTTGATCGAGTACAGATCGATGACGCGCGCATTGGTGCCCTCACTCGCCAGCGTGTCCGCCGCCTTCATGGCCTCATGCAGAGTGATTCCTGCGCCGATGAGGGTCACCGCGTCGTCATCGGTCTCACGAACGACACGACTGCCGCCGATGCGGAATGTCTCGTCGGGCGCATAGATGATCGGCGTCTTCTCACGGGTTGCGCGCAGGAAGGCGATCCCCTCGAGGTCGACCATCTGGGCCAGGAGCTGCGCCGTCTGGTTCGCATCGCACGGATACAGGATCGTGCTGCCGTGCACGGCGCGCAGGCTGGCGATATCCTCCAGCGCCATCTGCGACGGTCCATCCTCCCCGATGCTCACGCCGGCGTGCGTGCCGACCAGGCTGATGTCGGCCTGGCTGATGGCGGCCATGCGCACGAAGTCATAGGCGCGGCTGAGGAACGCCGCGAAGGTGCTGGCGAAGGGGCGCCAGCCGCGGACCTGCATGCCAACCGCCGCGGCGACCAGCTGCTGCTCGGCGATGTACATCTCGAAATAGCGCTCCGGATGCGCCGCCTTGAAGATCTCCGCGTAGGTCGAGTTGCCGACTTCGCCGTCGAGGACCACGACCTTGCCGTTCGCGGCTCCCAGCGCGGCGAGGGCGTCGCCGAACGCTTTGCGCACCGCTTCGCTGCCGCCGAGCTCGTAGCGGGGCAGCTCGAGCCGGGCGCTCTCGAAGACGTGCGGCGTGCCGTCGCCGGTCGGCTTCGGCACGTCGACGTGGATATGCCGTTCGCCGCCGAGCGCCCGGATCGTCTCGTCGGGGTTCGGCACGGGCTTGCCGTGCGCACCGTTCTTGTTGGCGACCGCGGGATCGCCCTGGCCCTTCACCGTGCGCGCCACGATGCAGGTGGGCTTGCCCCTGACCGATGTCGCCTCGCCGAACGCCATGTCGACGGCGTGCGCATCGTGCCCGTCCACCTCGATGGCGTGCCAGCCGCAGGCCTCAAGTCGCGCCTTGAAGTAGTCGAGGTCCCAGCCGTGCATCGTCTCGCCGGTCTGGCCCAGCCGATTGACGTCGATAATCGCCGTCAGGTTGTCGAGCCCGTTGAAGGCTGCATGCTCGATCGCCTCCCACATCGAGCCCTCGGCCATCTCCGAGTCGCCGCACAGCACCCAAATGTGATACGGCAGCCGGTCAAGGCGCTTGCCCGCAAGAGCAATCCCGACACCTATCGGCAGCCCCTGGCCCAGCGAGCCGGTGGCCACGTCGACCCACGGCAGCACCGGGGTGGGATGGCCCTGCAGGCGGCTGCCTTCTTGGCGGAAGGTGAGCATCTCCTCGTCGGAGATGGCGCCGGCGGCCTTATAGATCGCGTACAGCAGCGGCGACGCGTGGCCCTTGCTGAAGATCAGATGATCGTTGTTCGGGTTCTTCGGCGTGTCGAAATCGTAGTGCAGGTACTTCGTCATGAGCACGGCCATCAGGTCGGCCGCGGACATCGATGAGGTCGGGTGGCCGGACCCGGCCGCCGCGCTGGATCGGATGGAATCGACGCGCAGCTGCTGCCCCAGCTCGCGCCATCGGTCGAGGTCGTTCATATCCCTGGGAAGCTCCGCAAGTTATCTGCCGAGTCGTTCGTTGACGCTCCCCATGATACGAGCCTCGCCCGCCGCTCACCGCACGAGCTCTCACTGGCCTCCGTCGCGCCGGGGCGTAATCCTGCCCGCCGGTGCAGATGTCGGTCATCGTCGCGTTAAGCGAGTGGGACAGGCCACATTGGTTGTCATGCGTGCTCAGCTGCTCTCCGCCGGACGCTCCCGAGGGCGTTAACGCGAATCACCACCGACATCTGCACCCTCGGGGCCGATGCTTCACGCGTCCCTTGCCGTTGAACCGCTCAGCGCG
>JBBSHF010000056.1:0-12792 GCA_038253355.1 Candidatus Limnocylindria bacterium | reverse complement strand
GCCAGGCTCGTCACGCCGCAAGGCCACTCAGGCGGACGGATGGCCTCAGGCGGCCCGAAGCAAGCATCGGTACGCCGCGTGCTAGGATGACCGGCGCGCATCACGCGCAAGCTAGGAAAGGCGAACCCTCCATGCCTAACGGCCTGCCGGATCCCGGAAAGATCTGGTCCGACTTCATCAACAACCCGATCGTCGGCCTCGCCGGGCAGCTGATCGTGATCTATGCGGTGCTGCTCTGGCTCGGCACGGCGTACTGGGCGTTCCGCGACATGCAGGCGCGCACCGAGAACCCGATCCTGCCCTACTTCGGGGCGGCCCTGATCATCTTCTTCACCCCCCTCCTGTTCCTCTTCGCGGTGATCCTGTACCTCATCATCCGGCCGCGTGAGTCGCTGGCCGAGGTCTACGAGCGCTCGCTCGCCGAGGAGTCGCTCCTGGCCGAGGTCGAGAAGAACGAACTCTGCCCGGTCTGTCGCGATCGCGTCCACTCCGATTGGCTGGTCTGCCCGAACTGCCGCACCCGGCTGCATCGGGTCTGCCCGTCGTGCAACCGGCTGGCCGAGCCGAGCTGGTCCTTGTGCGCATACTGCGGACGGGAGTTCGAGCGGCCGGCGCGACCCGCCACCGAGCGCGCTGCCGTCACGCACACGCAGCCGCCGGGTGATCTCCGTGAGCCCGATAGAGGCGATGTGACGGCCGAGCGTGCCGCGCTGCGCCGCGCCGCGAACACCAACACCTAGTCCGCGCGTTGGACGACCTGCGCCCGGCCGGATCTTCTGAGCCGGGCGCTTCGGCGTCCGGCAGGGCGTTGCCCGGCGAAGCTGCGGCTCCGCCGTCGAGCCGCCACCGTGCCTGGCAGTGGCTCTCGATCGTGGCCATTGTGGTCGGTGCCGGGGTCGCGCTGGGCGCGATCGGCACGGCGGCTGCCGCTCGCCGGGATCCGTCGCTGGCGATCGATCCACCCTCCCTGGTCCCGCTGCTGGTCGCGGGTGTTGTGCTTTTTGTCCTCGGCTGCCTGATGAATGCGCTGCGCGCCCTGGTCGTGCGCCGCTGGCTGTCCGCGGCCCGCTACCGTGGTCCATCGGTCCTCCTGCTGCTGGTCCTGGCCGCGGTCCCCGCGATCGGGGTCGGGTTCCTCTTCCCCGACGACGCAGTCGTGCTCACCACCGGCCGGGGCCAGCTGACGCTGATGGGATCGTTGGTGCTGCTGACCGCAACGCAGGTCGCGTTGCTGATCGCAGCCGGCCTGCTCGTGTTCTGGCCGCAGGCGCTGGCCGGCGTACGGCTCATCGGGCGGCAGCGGCTGGGACGCTCGATCCTGGTCGGGGTTGGCTGGGGCATACCTGCCTGGGTGATCGCCTCACTCCTGGCGGAGCTCGTCAGCGACCTGCTGGGCCGCGCCGGGATTCAGCCGCAGCCCGAGGTCGCACAGCAGGTGCTGGGTACGGCCAACCCGGGCGTCGCGGTGCTGGCCACGGTGATCGTTGCGCCCATCGCCGAGGAGGTCTTCTTCCGCGGCGTGGCGCTCAACGCCTGGACCCGCGAGTACGGGGCGCGCCGTGCGATCGTCGGCTCGGCGGTGCTCTTCGCCCTGATCCACGGCTCGCTGATCGCGGTGCTGCCCATCTTCGGCCTGGGCGTGGCGCTCGCCGCGGTCTATCGGCGAACCGGTAACCTGGCGAGCTCCATCGCGCTGCACGCGACCTTCAATGGCATCAGCGTGGCCCTCGCGCTGCTGGTCCGCTACGACCTCATCCGACTGCCCACCTGACCGATAAGCCGCCAGTAAGCGGCTGGTGATGGCCCATTGGCTAGCCTTCACCAATGGCAGCACAGCTCCCCATCCCGCTTCATCCGACCGCACATACCGATGCCGCCGCACGTGTCCGCGCGGCGCTGGCCACGATGGGGCCCGCCGCCTGCGGCGACGAGCAGCTGCTGGCGCTCCTGCTCGAAGGCCACGACGCGCTGCCCATGGCGCGGCGCGCGCTCGACGAGCTCGGCGGCATGCGTGAGGTTGCTTCAGCATCGATGCCGGAGCTCGCCGCCTGGCTCGGAGAGCGGCGGGCCGCCGCGGTGGCCGCGGCCTTCGAGCTGGGACGGCGGGCCGGCGCCGCGTGGCCTGAGCGGCACCCGACGGTGCGCACCCCGGCCGATGTCGCCGAGCAGCTGCTGCCGGTGATGGGACAGCTGGAGCACGAGGAGCTGCGCGTCGTGCTGCTCAACACCAAGAACGCGGTGATCGCCAGCAGCACGGTGTACGTCGGCAACCTGGCGGGTTCATCGGTCAGGGTCGGGGAGCTGTATCGCGAGGCGGTGCGCCGCCAGGCGGCCGCGCTGGTGGTGGCCCACAACCATCCCAGCGGCGATCCTACGCCATCGGCCGAGGATCTCAGGATCACGCGCGAGCTGTCCGAGGCCGGTCGACTGCTCGATATCGAGCTGCTCGATCACCTTGTCATCGGCCACGGCCGCTGGCTCAGCCTGCGCTCGCTGGGCGCCATGTGAGGGTGACGCGCTCAGCCGACCACGACGTGGTAGAGACCGCCCCCCGATACATCGACGGCGTACATCTCGCCGTTCTCTGCGACCCCGAACGAGCTGATCGCCAGACCGGTCTGGGCCACCACCTTGGGGGTGGTGGTGCCCTCATCGGCCTGCAAGGTGAAGAGCGTCCCGCTGCAGTAGTCGGCGAAGACGTAGACGCCGTTCAGCTGCGGCTGGCTGCTGCCCCGATACACGTAGCCGCCGGTGACCGAGCATCTTCCTCCCTCGTGGCTGTACTCGGCGATGGGCTTCCTGAACGGACGCTGGTCGCACGTGTCGCCGCCATAGCAGTGACGACCCTCCATCACGTTCCAGCCGTAGTTCTCGCCGCCGGATGAGTCGCTCGCCTGGCGGTCGATCTCCTCCCAGGCGGCCTGTCCGACGTCGGCGATGTACAGATCCCCGGTCTGCGCGTCGAAGCTGAAACGCCACGGGTTGCGCAGGCCGTAGGCCCATACTTCTGCTGCGCCGCCGGCGGTGGCGAAGGGGTTATCGGCCGGAATCGCATAGGCCCTGCCGGTTGCGGGCGTCGCCTCGACGTCGATGCGCAGGATCTTGCCGAGCAGCACGTTGCGGTTCTGGCCGTTGCCGTGTGGGTCTCCGCCGGAGCCGCCGTCGCCCAGGCCGATGTACAGGTAGCCATCGGGACCGAACGCAAGCTGGCCGCCGTTGTGGTTGGCGTACGGCTGGGTGACCCCCAGCAGCCGTCGCTCGCTGCCCGGATCGGCCGACAGCCCGTCGGGGGCGGCGCGCAGCTCGGCGATCACCGTGTTGCCGTCACGATCGGTGTAATCCACGAAGAAGCGATGGTTGCGCTTGAAGTCGGGGTCGAACGCCAGCCCCAGCAGGCCGCGCTCGCCGCCCGATGAGATGCGCTCGCTCAGGTCGACGAACGGCTGGCGCAACAGCTTGCCGTCTGCGTCCACGATGCGAATGATGCCCGCCTGCTCGTTGATGTACAGCCGACCGCTGCCGTCGCCGGCGTTCGTCACGCTGATCGGGCTGCGGAGACCAGCGGTCACCTTCACGAGCTTCAGCGCGTCGGGCCCGGTGGGCAGCGGCGGCGCGGTCGACACCGGCCGGCTGGGCCGTGGCTGCCTGCTGCCCGCCTGGCTTTCCTGCGGCTGGCTCGGCGTTGGGCTCCCGCTGCGCTGCTCGTTGCGGCTGCATGCGGCGAGGATCAGCATCAGGCAGGCGAGAGCCGACAGCCAGGGTCGCGTTGCGGAGGAGCGCATTGGTAAACACTAGCCCGTTCATCGGCGCCGCCGGTGAACGCGGCGTATGGCGCGGTGATCGGGTAGGGTTGCGCGAAGCCATGACGACGACCAGATCGAGCGTGCGGCGCATCGCGCAGATTGCCCGCGAGCAGCAGCACGCGGCGCACCGCGACGAGCCGGACCGCGAGGCGGTCGGCACGCGACGGACGATCGTCATCGAGCGGGTGCAACCTGAGCTGGATGGTGGCCGCCATCCGGTGAAGCGGGTGGTGGGCGACACGTTGATCGTCAGCGCCGACATCTTCGCCGATGGCCACGGCATGCTGGGCGCCGCGCTCCTGGTGCGGGCCGATGACGAGGTCGAGTGGCGCCAGGCGCCGATGCGCTTCGTGGACAACGACCGCTGGGCCGCTGAGATGCCGCTGACGCGCAATCGTTGGCATCGGTACACCATCGAGGCATGGCGCGACGAGTTCGGGACGTGGCGCGACGGCCTGCTCAAGAAGGTCGAGGCCGGCGTCGCCGTGCCGACCGAGCTGCTCGAGGGGCGGATGCTGCTGCGGGCGGCGGCAGCGCGCGCCGCGCCCAGCGACATTCGACTGATTCACGCGGCGCTGAAGCGGCTGGATGCCGGCCGGGACGAATCGATGCGCGCGTCGGTGCTGTCTGACGAGCGGCTCCTCGCGGCCATGCGGCGCAGCCCGGATCGCAGCGCCGCGACCCGCTACGGGCGCGAGCTGGAGCTGGTGGTCGATCGCGCTGCGGCGCGCTGCGGCGCGTGGTACGAGCTCTTTCCACGATCGCAGGGCCGGCGCGCGGGGCAGGCAACGACCCTCGAGCAGGCGGAGTGGCGCCTGCCGCAGATCGCCAGCATGGGATTCAGCGTGGTCTACCTGCCCCCGCTGCACCCCATCGGTCAGACCAATCGGAAGGGTCGCAACAACACCCTGGCGGCGGACGAACGCAACGTCGGCAGCCCGTACGCCATCGGATCAGCGCAGGGGGGACACGACGCCGTCGCCACGGAGCTGGGTGGGCTGGCCGCATTCGATCATTTCCGCCGCGCGGCCGAGGCCAGCGGCATGGAGCTGGCGCTGGATCTTGCCATCCAGGTCTCGCCCGATCATCCGTGGGTGGTGGCCCACCCGCAGTGGTTCCGCCATGCCCCCGACGGCACGATCAAGTACGCCGAGAACCCGCCGAAGAAATACCAGGACATCTACCCGGTGGACTTCTACGACGACGATGCGCAGGCGCGCATCGAGCTCTGGGAGGAGCTGCGCCGGACCGTGCTGCTGTGGATCGAACGCGGCTTGAAGATCTTTCGCGTGGACAACCCGCACACCAAGCCGCTGCCGTTCTGGGAGTGGCTGATCCGCGACGTGCAGCGTGATCATCCGGAGGTCATCTTCCTGTCGGAGGCGTTCACCGGGCCGAAGATGATGCGAGCCCTGGCCAAGATCGGCTTCACGCAGAGCTATACCTACTTCACCTGGCGCGAGAGCCGCGACGAGCTGCGCGACTACCTGACCGAGCTCACCGGGGGCGAGATGCGCGACTATTTCCGCGGCAACCTGTTCACCAACACGCCCGATATCAATCCGCATCATCTCGATGCCGGCCGGCCGGCGTTTGTGGTGCGCAGCGTCCTGGCTGCGACACTCTCCAGCCTGTGGGGCATCTACTCCGGCTGGGAGCTTTGCGAGAACGCCCGTCTCGACGATCGCGAGGAGTACCTGCACAGCGAGAAGTACGAGATCCGCGTCCGCGACTGGGATGCCCCCGGCAACATCAAGCCGCTGATCACCGCGCTGAACCGATTGCGCGCCGAGCAGCCCGCCATGCAGCGCTACGACAACCTGCGTTTCCAGGCCACGACCGCGGTACGGACCCTCTTCTACCGCAAGGCGCTGCCCGATGGCGACCTCGATCCGCTGAACGGCGAGCCGCCGCGCTGGCGCGACGCGGTCTTCGTGGCGGTGAATGTCGACCCCACGCTGCCCGAACATGCGATCCTCCATCCCGACCTGCCGGCGATCGGCATCGGCTGGGATGAGCCCTATCTCCTGACGGACCTGCTGAGCGGCGAGTCGCGGCCGGCTCGGGGGGCGGACCTGGTGGTCGACCTCGATCCGAACGGCGCACCGTTCCTCATCTTCAGCCTCTCCCCGGGGTCATGACCGCCCGACCGATGGCCAACCAACCCAGCCGTGCCGTCGACGGCGCTCCCCAGCTGCTCCGCGACGACCCGCAGTGGTACAAGGACGCGGTCATCTACGAGCTGCACGTCAAGGCCTTCTACGATTCCACCGGGGACGGCATCGGTGACTTCGGCGGCCTGGCGCAGAAGCTCGACTACATCGCCGAGCTGGGCGTGACCGCCATCTGGCTGCTGCCGTTCTATCCATCGCCGCTGCGCGACGACGGCTACGACATCGCCGACTATGCCAACGTGCATCCGGACTATGGCTCGCTGCGCGACTTCCGCAGCTTCGTGCGCGAGGCGCATCGTCGCGGCCTGCGGGTCATCACCGAGCTGGTCATCAACCACACCAGCGATCAGCATCCGTGGTTTGTCGAGTCGCGCTCATCGGTCGACAGCCCGCGGCGCAACTGGTACGTCTGGTCCGACTCCGACCAGCGCTATGCCGATGCGCGGGTCATCTTCACCGATACCGAGACCAGCAACTGGGCCTGGGACAACGAGTCGCGCCAGTACTACTGGCACCGGTTTTTCTCGCATCAGCCGGACCTGAACTTCGACAACCCGCACGTGGTGCGCGCCATGCTGCGGGTAATGCGCTTCTGGCTGGACCTGGGCGTCGATGGGCTGCGGCTCGACGCAGTCCCTTACCTGGTCGAACGTGAGGGCACCAACTGCGAGAACCTGCCAGAGACACACGCGGTGCTCAAGCAGCTGCGCGCCCAGCTGGAGCAGCGGCATCCGAACCGCATGCTCCTCGCCGAGGCCAACCAGTGGCCGCCGGACGTGCGCCCCTACTTCGGCGACGGTGACGAATGCCACATGGCGTTCCACTTTCCGTTGATGCCGCGCATCTGGATCGCGCTGCGCCGCGAGGACAGCTACCCGATCATCGAGATCATGCAGCAGACGCCAGAGATCCCCGACGCCTGCCAGTGGGCCCTCTTCCTGCGCAACCACGATGAGCTGACGCTCGAGATGGTGACCGATGAAGAGCGCGACTACATGTACGCCGAGTACGCCACCGACCAGCGCATGCGCATCAACCTGGGGATCCGCCGCCGCCTGGCCCCCCTGGTCGACAACAGCCGACGCCGGATCGAGCTGCTCAGCTCGCTGCTGCTCTCCCTGCGCGGCACGCCGGTGATCTACTACGGCGACGAGATCGGGATGGGCGACAATGTCTTCCTGGGCGACCGCAACGGCGTGCGAACCCCGATGCAGTGGACCGGCGACCGAAATGCCGGCTTCTCGAGCGCCGATGTCCATGCGCTCTACGCACCTGTGGTGGCCGATCCGGTGTACGGCTACCAGGCGGTCAACGTGGAGTCGCAGAAGCGTGTTCCAGGTTCGCTGCTCAACTGGATGAAGCGCCTCATCCGCGTCCGGCGCGCCCATCCGGTGTTCGGCCGCGGCTCGCTCGAGTTCCTGCACCCGCAGAACCGGCGCGTGCTGGCCTACCTGCGCGAGCACGAGGGCACGACGATCCTGTGCGTGGCCAGCCTGTCGCGCTTCGCGCAGTACGTCGAGCTCGACCTGTCGCCATATCAGGGCCGGGTGCCGGTGGAGCTCATCGGCCGGGTCCATTTCCCGCCCATCGGCGAGCTGCCATACCTGCTGACCCTGGGTCCGCACGACTTCCTGTGGTTCGAGCTCACCTGAGCCCGATGCGGCTCGTGCGCCCGCGCGCCCGCGCGCTCGTGCGCGATAGCCACCACATGGTGATCCCGCACCAATGACGCTCGACGTGATACAGCTCGATCGGCTGGTCCGCCAGATCCCGCATGAGCAGCTCAGCTCGCGACGCTGGTTCCGCTCGAAGGCACGGCAGATCGCCGACATGAAGCTCGAGGACTCGGCTGCGCTCGTCGCCGAGCCGGGTGGGTGCGACGCCGCCCTGCTGATCGTGCGGGTCAGCTTCGCGGATGGCGGCACCGACGAGCTGTACCTGCTGCCGATGCTCTCCGAGCCGGATGCTTCCGGCACGCCGTCCGCCGAGGCGGAGGGGATCGTCGCCGTGCGCGACCCGCAAACGGGCGCCGTCCTGCGCGAGCCGCGCGACGGCGATGGCGTGTGGCGCCGCCTGGCGGCCGGCCTGGCGGCCGAGATGACGCTCACCGGCTTGCACGGCAGCTTTGTCTTCCATGCGCTGCAACCCGTTCCGCAGGTCCGCCTCGAGCGACGGCTGAGCGGCGAGCAGAGCAACACGTCGGTGGCGCTGGGAGATAGGCTGCTGCTCAAGCTGTACCGGCGCCTGGAACCGGGCCAGAACCCCGACCTGGAGCTCCCGCGCTTCCTGACCCGGGCGGGCTTCGATCGCGTGCCCGCCGTCTCCGGCTACATTCGCTACATTCCGGCGCGCGGTAAGGCAATCGTCGCGGCCATGCTCCAGGCGTTCCTGCCAGACGCCGTCGACGCGTGGCAGTGGCTGCTGAACGAGCTGGTCGTCGAAGCCGACCCGGACGCTGCGCTCGGGGCCGTCGGGCGCATCGGCACGATCACCGCGCGGATGCACGCGGCGCTCGCCTCCCAGGCCGACGACCCGGCCTTTCCGGCGCGGCCCGCCTCGCTGCACGACCGGCGCGCCTGGCGGGCATCGGCCAATGCGCAGCTCGAGCGGGCGCTGGCGGCCGCCCCGCAACTGGCGCCGCGGGCCCCGGCTATTCGGGCCGCCTTCGACGGCATCGTCGCGGCCACCGGCGCGACGCTCAGCCGCATTCACGGCGACTACCACCTCGGCCAGCTGCTGCGCAGCGACGATGACTTCTGGGTCGTCGATTTCGAGGGCGAACCAGCAAGGACGCTGATGGAGCGGCGTGAGCCGCAGTCGCCGCTCAAGGATGTGGCCGGCATGCTCCGCTCACTCGACTACGCGGTGCGCACGGTGGCGCGCGGCGCCCCCGCATCGGGCTCCGATCCGGCGGGATCCCTCAGCGCGGCGCGCCAGGCGTTCCTGCAGGCGTATGTGTCCGGCGGGATGCCGATCGACGAACGGCTGCTGCGCGCCTTCGAGCTCGAGAAGGCCTGCTACGAGGTCCACTACGAGGCCAACAACCGGCCGGACTGGGTCTGGCTGCCGCTGCAGGCGCTGGATCGCCTGACGCGCGAGGGATGACGCCCTGGCGCGGCCGGCCCTTTCCGCTCGGAGCAACATGGGACGGCGCCGGGACGAACTTCGCGATCTTCAGTCGCAACGCCACCGCGGTCGAGGTGTGCCTGTTCGACGCGGACGGCCGCGAGCACCGCACCCGGCTGCACGACCGCAGCGAGCTGGTGTGGCACGGCTACCTGCCGGGCATCGGTCCGGGGCAGCGCTACGGCTACCGGGTTTCTGGGCCGTACCAGCCCGAACTCGGGCATCGGTTCAACGCGCACAAGCTGCTGCTCGATCCGTACGCGCGGCTGATCGACGGCACGATCTCCGCGGTGGACGAGCTGTTCGGCTATCGGTATGGCGATCCAGCGTCCGATCTGAGCTTCGACGAACGCGATTCGAGCGCACAGCTGCCGAAATGCGTGGTGATCGATCCGTCCTTTGACTGGGCCGATGACGCATCGCCGGCGACGCGGCTCAGCGACACGTTGATCTACGAGCTGCACGTCAAGGGCTTCAGCGCCCAGCACCCGGATGTGCCGCGGGAGCTGCGCGGGACCTATGCGGGGCTCGCATCGGCTGCGGCGCTTGCGCACCTGCGACGCCTGGGCGTGACCGCCGTCGAGCTGCTGCCGATCCATCACCACCTCACCGCGCGGCCACTGGCAGATCGCGGCCTGACCAACTACTGGGGCTATAACACCGTTGGCTTCTTCGCGCCGGACCCGCGCTTCGCCGCCACGGCCGATCCGGTGCGCGAGGTCAAGGAGATGGTGCGCAGCCTGCACGCAAGCGGGATCGAGGTGATCCTGGACGTGGTCTACAACCACACCGGCGAGGGCGACGAGCTTGGACCAACCGTCCTCTTCCGCGGCATCGACAACGCGGCCTACTACCGCCTGCGTCCCGGCGAGGGGCGACGCTACCTCGACTACACCGGCACGGGCAACACGCTGGATGCCACCCAGCCGCAGGTGCGGCAGCTGATCATGGATAGCCTGCGCCATTGGGTGACCCAGTATCACGTCGACGGCTTCCGCTTCGATCTCGCCTCGGCGCTCGCCCGTGGACCGCACGCGGTGGAGCGGCTGAGCGCCTTCCTCGACACCATCGGCGGGGACCCGCTCATCGGTCAGGTGAAGCTCATCGCCGAGCCATGGGACCTCGGCCAGGGCGGCTACCAGGTCGGCACCTTTCCGCCCGGCTGGTCGGAATGGAATGGCCGCTATCGCGACACCGTGCGGCGCTTCTGGCGCGGCGACTCCGGCCAGGCGGCGGATCTCGCTTTTCGGCTTTCGGGCTCGTCCGACCTGTATGCCGATGACGGCCGGCATCCACATGCCTCCATCAACTATGTGACCGCGCACGATGGGTTCACTCTGCGCGATCTGGTGAGCTACGAGCACAAATACAACGAGGCGAATGGCGAAGGCAACCGCGACGGGACCGATGACAACGGCAGCCGCAACTTCGGCGTTGAGGGCCCTTCCCCGGATCCTGGGGTGCTCGAGGCACGGGCGCGTCAGCAGCGCAACCTGCTCGCCACGCTGCTGCTGAGCCAGGGCGTGCCGATGCTCCTTGCCGGCGACGAGATCGGCCGCAGCCAGGGCGGCAACAACAACGCCTACTGCCAGGACGGTCCGGTCTCCTGGCTCGATTGGTCGGCGGCGGATGAGCAGCTGCTCGACTTCACCATTGGCCTGGTCACACTCTTTCGGGGCCATGCGGTCCTGCGCCACCAGCGCTTTTTGCAGGGTCGGCCGCTGGGCGACTCATCGGTCAAGGACCTCACCTGGTACGTCCCCGACGGTTCCGAGATGACCGATGACGCCTGGGCAGGAGCCCGCGCGCTGGGCCTGCGCCTGGCGGGCGATGCCATCGACGAGCCCGACGACCGCGGCGCGCCGATCGTCGACGACACGCTGCTGCTGCTGCTCAACGCGTCGGAGGAGCGCGTTCCATTCGCATTGCCTGCCGACCACGGCGGGGAGTGGGGACTGATCTTCGACACGACCTCGGCGGCGCCGCCCGCCCGGGGCTACGGTCGCTCGTTTCACGCCGCCGGCTCGGTCCACGAGCTTGAGCCGCTGTCGGTCTGCCTCTTCCTTCTGCCTCGACCCGGAGGCTGACCCGCTGTCGTCGCCCATTCCCTCATCTGCCTGCGGTGAGAGCGTTAGACGTGTATCCGGATCGATTCAGGCGCCAGACGAGCTGCGATCGAGCGTGGACGAGGACGACGCCATCGGTACGACTGCTGCCTGCGCCGCCTAGCACCCTTACAAGAGGCAGATGAGGGACATTGCGGCCACCGCGGTCGTGGGGGCGACGCTCGCCCGGTCCACGCCGCCGGATCGGTCGCGGCTTGCTGCGAGATCGGCCTACGAGGTCGGGCCGTTGTCCGTTTGCCTCTTCCTTCTGGCTCGACCCACCGGCTGACGCACTGGCGGCTGGCGGCCCGACCGCGCCTGGCCCGCCTGATTGACAGATTCCGCTCTGGCCGGAGCTAGGCACGCTCCGACACCCGCACCAGGCCGCCCCGCCGCTCCCCGATCCGGATTCGAGCGCGACCGCGCTCGTCGCAGCGATGCCCATCGGCCGCTCACTCGCCTAACGCCTGCGGCAGCGGAATCTGTCCAGACCTCGCACCGACCGTGGGACTATGCCGCACCTGGGCGGAATTTGGCAGGATGTGCGGCCGGCGCCGGGCGCCGACACGTCCGTCGCGCTCTTCAGGTGCCGTCGATCCAGAGGACGCGGCCGTCGATCCCGGGCTTCTGCCGATTCGTGCGTTCTCTGCGCCCCGCGATCCTGAATCCCCATGAGTGCAACGATTCTTCCGTCCAGCGCTTCTCCGTCTCCTCGTTGAAGGCGCCGATGATCAGCCGGTCGCACCAGGCGAGCAGCCGCTCGACCAAGTCGCGCCGGCGCTCCCGAGGTACATACTCGAGTCCGGTCCGAACGAAGCTGAACCGATGCGGAGGCTGCCAATCGAGCGCGTTGCCGACGAAGAGCCGCTCGGCCAGCTCTGGCAGTCTGCAGGCGGCGAGGTCTCGCACTTCGGGCGCGATGTCGAGGCCGTATCGGTGCAGCTGGTGGGCGGTCCAGCGCGGCAGGCATTCGAGCAGGAAGCCGTTGGCGCAGCCGACGTCCAGGAACGAGACGTCGCGGTCCATGGCATGCGCGATGTGGCTCCGGGCGTACTCCCAGTCCTCGGCGCTGCCCGATTTGCCCGACCCCTCCCACGGCGTCGATGCGGCCAGGTACGCCGCGACGATGAGACGCGCCATCTCGGCGTGCGAGTCGGGCTCGTCGATCTCGCCATGCTCCAGGCGCCCATCGATCTCGGCGATCTCCGGCCACTCCCGTTCCTTGAGCCAGCCGTACGGATCGCCATTCCCATCGTCCGCGCTGGCGGGTTTCTCTCCTGCCTCGAGGTAACGCGTCCCTGCTAGCTCGACCGCACGCAGCGCCGCCCGGAGCCGCCGCGCGAGGCTCGCCGAGAGGTATCCGTCGACGCGGTCAGGCTCAACGAATGCCCACTCGAGAAGTTCATCGCGCGGGAGGCGGATTTGATGGGTCACCTTGTCGTTGAGCACGCCACCGTCGAACAGCAGCATGAGGCCTTCTGTCTTGGGGCCGGCCGCCGGGATCCAGTCGACCACCAACAGGCGACCAATCGGCAGCGAGACGCCCAGCTCCTCCCGCACCTCACGAGCCGCCGCGGTCGCCGG
>JBBSHF010000055.1:0-12915 GCA_038253355.1 Candidatus Limnocylindria bacterium | reverse complement strand
GAGCAACATGCCGTGACCATGGCGGCGGGCCTGGCGCTGGCGGGAAGGCGCCCGGTCGTGTCGCTGTATTCGACCTTCAGCCAGCGCGCCTACGACCAGCTCGTCCATGACGTCTGTCAGAACGACCTGCCGGTGCTGCTGGCGATCGACCGGGCCGGGCTGGTCGGCGAGGACGGCACCTCGCATCAGGGCATGTTCACCCTGCCGGCGCAGCGCTCGCTGCCGAACCTGGTCATCGGCTCACCGAAGGACGAGCAGGAGATGCGCGATATGGTCGTCACAGCGTTCGCCTCGAATGGACCGATGTCGCTGCATTACCCGCGCGATGCCGGCGAGGACCTCCCCGATCGCGACGGCCAGGCGCTTCCGGTCGGGCGTGGCGAGGTGCTGTCGCACGGGTCGGACCTGCTGCTGGTCGGCTTCGGGCCGATCGTCCAGCGGCTGCGAACGGTTGCGGCCGAGCTCGACTCGTCGTTCGGGTTGACCTCGACGCTCATCAATGCACGCTGGGCGAAGCCGCTCGACGAGTCGCTCCTGACCGAGCACGCTGCCGGCAAGCGGCTGGTGGTGACCGCCGAGGAATCGGCCGCCATGGGCGGCTTCGGCGACGGCGTGCTCGATGCGCTGAACCGGGCCGACATTCGCGTGCCGCTGCTGAAGATCGCGCTCGGCGAGGGGTTCGTGCACCACGGCGCGGTCGACGACCTCCGGCGGCAGCAGCGCATCGATGCGCCTGGGATCGGAGAGCAGGTTCGCGAGAAGCTCGCCGGGTTGGGCGTTGCGCTCGAAGCGAGTCCGAAGCCTCGCAAGGTGTCGGCCGCGTAGGTTTGATCGGCAGCAGTGATACCCCAGCAAAATGATGCCTGCGAAGATCCGCCTGGACCAGCTCCTCGTCGAGCGCGGGCTGGCGACCTCGAGGACCGAGGCTCAGGCGATGCTTCTGGCTGGCGAGGTTGAGCTCACCGGCACGCCGACCCGAGCACTCAAGCCGGGCCAGCAGCTCACGCCAGACGTGGAGGTCACCGTGCGAGCCCGACCACGATGGGCAAGCCGCGCCGGCGGCAAGCTCGAGGCTGCCCTTGACGCCTTCGCCGTCGACGCGCGGGGCCTCGCTTGCCTGGACGCGGGCGCCTCGACCGGCGGCTTCACTGATGTTCTGCTTGAGCGCGAGGCGCGCATCGTGTATGCCGTCGACGTCGGTCGGGCCCAGCTGCTCGACCGGCTGCGCCGGGACCAGCGCGTGGTGAGCATGGAGCGCACGAACCTGCGCGAGCTGCGTTCGCTTCCCGAGGCGGTCGACCTGGCGACCCTGGACCTCTCCTTCATCTCGCTGCGCCTGGTGCTGCCCGTGGTGCACGGCCTGTTGACCGATGCCGGCCGCGCCATCGCCCTGGTCAAGCCCCAGTTCGAGGCGGGACGCGAGGCCGTTCCTCGCGGTGGCGTCGTGCGCGATCCGGAGGTGCATCGGGACGTGCTGCTTCGGTTCGGCGAGGACGCGCTGCGCGCTGGCTTCACGCCGACCGGTCTCGTCCGCTCGCCGATCGTGGGTGGCGAGGGCAACGTCGAGTTCCTGGCGCTGCTGGAGAAGCGTCGTGCGGACCAACGTCCGCCGTGGCGTGATCTGGTGGCTCGGCTCTGACGCGGCGAGCCTTGCATGCCATGGAGGCAAACGCCGGCGAAACGACTCTCCTCCGCCGATTCTTGCATGCCGTGGAGGCGAAACGAGCAGGAAGGGCTTCGAAACGCCTTCCCCGAGCGGTTTCTCCGTCGTTTGCCACCAGCCGATGCAAAAACGGGCGGACCGGCGAAGAGGGAACGGAGGGAACGGAGGGAACGGAGGCGACGGATGTAGCACGGGCGTATTACGATGCACTCCGTGAAGAAGCGGACGGCGGAACTGCGCGGCGAGCAGCTGAGCGTCTTCGAAGGCCTGGAGCCCATGCCGCCGCCACCACCCGCGCCAGCGCCCGACACGATGCGGCAGATCGTCAGCCTGCGCATGCCCGATGCCCTGCTCGAACGCGTCGAGGCGGCGGCGCACGCCCGCGGCGTGAGCCCGTCAGGCCTGATGCGAGCGCTTATCGCGGCGGGTCTTGACCGCAGCTATGCCGCGGTCACTGAATCGGACGTGGCCACCGAGCTGGGGGCACTGCGCCGCCAGGTCGAGGTAATCGCGCAGCGCCTGGGGTCGAACGAGTGACCGGCACGCTGGCCCGCATCGGCTTCGCTTTCAACCCGACCAATCCAGAAGTCGCCGGTGTGCTTGAGCGGGGTCATGCCTGGTGCAGGGCCAACGGCGTCGAGGCGTGGGACGCGCAGGCGGAGGACCACGAGCGCATCGGTCAGGAGGCTGAGCACAGCGACCTGGTGAGCGTCCTCGGTGGAGACGGCACGTTCCTGCGCGCGGCGCGGTCGCTGGGAGGATTGAGCGCTCCGGCGCTGGGCATCAACCTTGGCCGCGTCGGATTCCTGACCAAGGTCGAGACGGTTGATCTCGAGCACGCGCTGGACCAGATCCGCGACGGGGATTACCTGGTAGAGGAGCGCTTTCGGATCTCGGCGCGCATCCTGCGGGCCTCGGCAGCGCCGGCGGAGCATGCCTGCCTGAATGAGGTGGTCGTGGCTCGCGGCAACCGCGTCCGGATGATCCAGCTCGAGGTCGAGGTGAGCGGCAGCCACCTGGCGACCTACCTCGCCGACGCGGTGGTGGTCGCGACACCCACCGGCTCGACCGCGTATTCGTTCAGCGCAGGCGGCGCGATCCTGGATCCGCGGCTGCGCAACATGATCATCACCCCGGTCGCCGCCTACCTGTCACCGTTGCACAGCGTGGTGGCCGGCGAGAACCACGTGGTGCGCCTGACGCTTCGCTCCGCACCCGATGGCGCATTGATCTCCCTCGACGGGCAGGCCGATCTCCCCATGGCGGCGGGTGACTGTGTCGAGGTGCGCGCGCTGGAGGCACCGCTGCGGCTCATCGAGCCGACCGGCAGCACTCCGTTCTACGACCTGCTGCGCACCAAGGCCGGGCTGCTGCCCTACTGACCGATGGCACTGCTCGAGCTCAATGTCGAAAACCTGGCCGTGCTGTCGAAGGTCCGCCTGCCGCTGTCACGCGGCTTCACGGTGGTGACCGGCGAGACCGGCGCGGGCAAATCGCTGGTCGTCGACGCACTGTCGCTGGCGCTGGGCGCACGCGCTTCCGCCGACCAGGTGCGCTCCGGCGAGGCTGCAGCCCGCATCGAGGCCATCTTCGACGACGTGCCACGCGATGCCGATGAGCCGCTCGACGAGCTGGTGGCGGCCGGCGAGGGGATGGTCATCGTGCGGCGCGAGATCTCGGCCGATGGACGCTCCACGGTGCGCGTCAACGACCGGACGGTGACCGTCGGTGCGCTGGCTTCGCTGGCCGGGCGGCTGGCCGAGATTCATGGCCAGCACGACCAGCAGCGGCTCCTCGACCCGGCGCGACAGCTCGCCCTGCTGGATCGCGCCAGCGACCTGGGGGAGCTGCGCAACGAGGTCCAGGCCCGCCACCGCGCCTGGCGCGCGGTCGTCGCCGCATCAGCCGAGCTGCTCACCGACGCTCACGAGCTGGCGCGTCGCGTCGAGCTGCTGCGCCACCAGGCGGATGAGATCGCCGCTGCGCAGCTGCACGCTGGCGAGGATTTCGAGCTGGAGGCGACGGTGCGGGCCGCGCAGCACGCCCAGGAGATCGCCCGTTCCGCGGCCGAGGCGCATCGCGCGCTGCGCGACGAGGGCGGCGCCACCGAGCAGGCCGGCGCCGCCGTCTCCGCGCTGCAGGCTGCGGCCGCCCACGACGAACGGTTCGCGCCGCTGCTGGAGCGGGCACATGGCGTCCTTGCCGAGGCGGAGGAGCTGGCACGCGACGTGGGCGATGCCGGCGAGCGGGTCGACCTCGATCCGGTCAGCCGTGCCGCAGCCGAGGAGCGCCTGGAGCTCGTGTACGAGCTGAAGCGCAAGTACGGCGCAACCGTCGAGCAGGTGCTCGACTTCGGAGCCGCCGCAACCGATGAGCTGGCGCGCCTCGAGGACCAGGAGGGCGCACGAGATCGGTTGCGCTCTCAGGACCAACGGTTGCGAGCCGAGCTCGACGAGGCAACGCAGCGGCTGACCGCGGCGCGACGCCGGGCCGCCACGGACCTGGCCAAGCGCGTCAACGCCGAGCTGCCGCCACTCGGGCTGCCGGCAAGCGCCTTCGGCGTGGGACTGAGCCCAGCCGAGTCCGGGCCATTTGGGGCGGATCGGGTCGAGTTCACCTTTGCGCCGAACCCGGGAGAACCGCCGCGGGCATTGGCACGCATCGCTTCGGGTGGGGAGGCGAGCCGTCTCTCGCTGGCGCTCAAGGTCGTGCTCGCCGTGGCCGATGACACGCCGCTGCTCGTCTTCGACGAAGTGGATGCCGGGATCGGCGGACGGAACGCGGCGGCCCTGGGCGAGCGGCTGAAGCGGCTCGCGGATCACCACCAGGTGCTATGCGTGACGCACCTGCCGCAGGTGGCCGCCTACGCCGACAGCCATCTGCACGTCGGCAAGCGCGTCGACGGTGGTCGAACGCATACGGAGCTTCGTGCCCTGAGCGGCGACGAGCGTGCGCGCGAACTGGCCGCCATGCTCGGCGGTGGAGGCGGCGGCGAGGCGCAGGCTGCGGCCGCGGCGCTGCTGCGGTCGGCGGAGTGATCGCCACGGACCCCGCCGCTGATCCGGCCATGGGCGCGGCGATCGACGCCTTTTTGCTCGAGCTGCGTGTCGAACGTGGCCTCTCACCCCTGACCATCGCCGCGTACCGTCGCGACCTGGCGCAGTTCGCACAGGGCGCCGGGCGGGAGTGGCGCCGCGACCCGGAGCCGGTGCGCGACTTCGTCAACGCGCTGCGGCGCGGCGGGCGCCGGGACACCACGCAGGCGCGCAAAGTCGCTGCCATCCGCAGCTTCTACGGCTTCGCGCTGCGTGAAGGGATCGCCACGCGGGACGTGGCCGCCCTGCTCGACGCGCCGCGGCCCGGCCGCTACCTGCCCGACGTGCTCTCCACCGAGCAGGTGGTGCGCATCCTGGATGCGCCACCGCCCGACGACCCGGCCGGCATCCGCGACCGGGCCATCCTCGAGCTGCTCTACGCCTGCGGCCTGCGCGTCAGCGAGCTGACCGGGCTCGACACCGACCGGTTGGACCTGCCGCGCAAGGAGCTCCGTGTCATCGGCAAGGGCAACCGGGAGCGTCGCGTGCCGATGGGAGACGAGGCGCGCGAGCGCCTGCATCGCTACGTGAGCGGGCCCCGAGAGGGGTGGACGCGCAGCAAGCCCACGCCGGCGGTCTTCGTCAGCCAGCGCGGCAAGCGGCTGGTGCGGGAATCGGTCTACCGGCTGGTACGGCACTGGGCCGAGGCGGCGGGAATCGACGCGAAGGTCACGCCGCACACCTTCCGGCACAGCTTCGCCACGCACCTGCTGGAGGGCGGCGCCGATCTGCGGGTGGTTCAGACGCTGCTTGGCCATGCTAGCATCAGCACGACCCAGCTCTATACGCACCTGACCGGAGAACGCCTCCGCGAGGTCTACGCGCGGGCGCATCCGCGAGCCTGAGCCGAGCAGACCGAGAGCCGAGGAGCCGCATGAGTTACGCCACCAGCCTCCTGTCGCGGGGTGAGGAGGTCGTCTTCGAGAGCCGTCAGCATTGGTTCGCGGTGATCGCCCGGAGTTGGCTGTGGGTCGTCGCGGCGGTGATCACCCTGGCGCTGCTCATCTACCTCGGCACCAATCCGCCGATCTTCGCCAACGCCACGCTCGATCAGATCGCGTCGGTGGTGCTGCTCATCGCGTTCGGGGTCTCGCTGCTGCGCATCAGCCTGGTGATCTGGGGCTGGCGCAATCAGGAATACCTCGTCACCACGCGGCGGATCATCAAGGCCGAGGGGATCTTCAACAAGAACATGGGCGATTCGAGCCTCGAGAAGGTGAATGACGCGCACCTGTCGCAGAGCTGGCTGGGCCGCATCTTCGACTTCGGCCATCTCGACATCCTGACCGCCGCGGACGAGACCGGCGGTATCGAGGACTTTCCGATGCTCGCCGAGCCGGTCAAGTTCAAGATCGCGATGCTGAACCAGAAGGAGCAGCTCGAGCGCCCCGACCTCGCCCCGCCCCGTCGGTACCAGCAGCGTGACGCCTCCCCGGAGATGCGGCGCGCCGAGCCGATGCCGCCGCGTGCCGGCTCAGACCGGGTGGCGGAGGTCCACACCGCGCCGCCGGCCGCCACGCCGCCGCCGGCTGTGCCGGCTGCCGTCTCCGGGCCGACCCGGCCGTCGCACGGCGACGAGTTGGCCACCACGCTCGAGCGTCTCGCAGGACTACGCGACAAGGGGTTGATCACGTCGGACGAGTACGAAGCCAAGAAGCGCGACATCCTGGGGCGGATGTAGGTGGCGCAGGCGTGCCTCGGCGCACTTCCCGACGGAATCTACGGAGCAGAGCTGGATCATCGCATCGATGCGGCCAGCGAGGCCATCCGCGCGGCAATCGCCGCGCGGGCCGAGGTGAGCCAGCCGCGCCTCGCGTTCGTGCTGGGCTCCGGTCTGGGCGGCGTCGTAGAGCTGCTCGATCCCGAGCCGCGCATCACGCTCAGCTACCGCGACATCCCGTTCGTCCCCGGCGCGGTCGTGGAAGGTCATGCCGGTGAGCTGGTCGCCGGCCTGGCAGACGGCACGCCCAGCCTGGTGCTCTCTGGTCGTGCCCATCCGTACGAGGGCCACTCGCATCGGGAAGTGACGATCCTGCTGCGCGCCTGCCTGGCGCTGGGCGTCGAGACGGTAGTGCTAACCAACGCCGCGGGCGGGCTGAACCCGGAGTTCGATCCGGGCGACGTGATGCTCATCAACGACGTGATCAACCTCTCCGGCGAGAATCCGCTGCTGGGTCCCAACCTGGATCGCTTTGGCCCGCGCTTTCCGGCCATGGCCGATGCCTTCGATGCAGACCTGCGGTCGCGTGCCCGCCAGGCAGCGGCGGCTGCTGACGTGCCACTCCGCGAGGGCGTCTACATCATGCTCTCGGGCCCCTGCTACGAGACGCGTGCCGAGATGCGCATGCTCCGCTCGCTGGGCGGCGACGCGGTGGGCATGTCGACGGTCCCCGAAGTGCTGGTGGCGCGCCATGCCGGCCGGCGCGTGCTGGGCTTCAGCCTGGTCACCAACAAGGCGACCGACGATGTCGAGGCCGGGGCGACGCATGCAGAGGTGATCGAGATGGGCCGCGTTGGCGGCGAACGGCTCGTGCGCCTGCTGGGCGCCATGCTGCCCGAGCTGGCCTAGATGCTCTTCTTCAACCTGTCACCGGCCGAGATCGCCGGGATCGCCATTGCGCTGGTGGTGGGCATCACCTTCCACGAGTTCAGCCACGCCCTGGTGGCCGATCAGCTCGGCGACCACCAGCCGCGCGCGCAGGGCCGCGTCAGCCTCAACCCAGCCGCGCATATCGAGCCGATGGGCGCGCTCTTCTTCATCATCGCCGGCTTCGGCTGGGGCAAGCCGGTGATGGTCAACTCATACGCGCTGCGGCCGGGACGCATCGGTCTGTCATACGTGGCGGCGGCCGGGCCGGTCGCCAACGTCATCGTCGCGCTCGTCTTCGCCGTCGTCTTCAGGATCCTGTTCATTGCTGGCATCGGCAACGACTTCGTGGTCATGGTCGTGGTCTTCACGATCATGTACAACCTCGCGCTAGCGCTCTTCAACCTGATCCCGATCCCGCCACTGGACGGCTACAACCTGGCACTGGGCCTGCTGCCGCCGCGCTATGCCTTCACCGTGCAGCGCCATGCCGGGCAGGGCTTCCTCATCCTGCTGGCGATCATCCTGCTGTCGTATGTCATGCCCGGCGGCGGACCAATCGGCTGGATCTTCGCCCTGGCGCGCGCCGGCACGAACCTGCTCAGCGGCGCCCACATCTTCTTCTGAAACCCGATGCACCGTGTCACCCAGCTCGTCAGCCATGTCCGCGCTCACGTAAGCGCCGAGGACCAAGCGCTGGCCCGCCGCATCCTGCCGCCTGGGGCGCTGGCGCTCTTCGCGCAGATGCCGAGGGCCGACCAGCGGCATGGCCTCGACGCGGCGCAGCAGCTCCTGGCCGCCGGACACCACGATACGGACCTGCTCGCCGCCGCGTTGCTGCACGACGTGGCCAAGGGTCACCGCCTACGCCTCTGGCATCGGGTCGGCTGCGTGGTCCTGCAGGCGCTGGCGCCGCGCCTGCTAACCCGCCTGGCTTTACCGCAGGAGCAGTCCTGGCGCTACCCGTTCCATCTCTTTCTGCGGCATGCACCGATGTCCGCCGATGCCGCCCTGGCGGCAGGCTGCTCGCCGCGCTGCGCCGACTTCATCCGCGGCAGCTCCGCGGAGCTGTCGTTGCAGGCCGCATTGCACGCTGCCGACGAGGCATCCTAGGCGACGATGCCACTCGAGCCGATCTCCGTCGAGGCGGATGCGCGGGCCGCGGTCCCGATCACGGCCCACGCTGCACCCCCCGACTTCGAGTTGCGCCTGCCCGTTTTCGAAGGGCCGCTGCAGCTGCTGCTGCACCTCATTGAATCGCGCCAGCTCGACGTACTGACCGTCCCGCTGGCCGAGGTCGCCGACGCCTACGTGCAGCATCTGGCGCAGCACCCGGTCGACGCGGTCAACCTGTCGGAGTTCGTGACGATCGCCGCGCAGCTGATCCTGCTCAAGTCGCGCCGATTGCTCCCCAGCGAGCCATTTCCCGCGCTGTCGGAGGGTGAAGAGGAGCCGGACGAGGACGAGCTGCGTCGCCGCCTGATCGAATACCGCGTCCTGCGCGATGCGGCGCGGCGGCTTGGCGAGCGTGATCTGGTCGCACCGCTGCAGCGCCGCGAGCCGCGAGAGAGTGACCTGCCCGAGGCGCCGCAGACCCAGCTGCCGGCGGTCCTGCTGTGCGACGCGCTGGAGCGCCTGGCCGCGGTGCCGGAACCCGAGCCGGCGCCGCCCCAGCTGTTGGCGCGGGAGCTCACCATCGGGGTGCAGATCCACGCACTGCGCCAGGCGATGGGTCGCGGCGGTCGAGTCATGCTGCAGGCTGTCCTGGCGGCGTGCAGCAGCCGAACCGAGATGGCCGTCACCGTGCTCGCCGCGCTCGAGCTGGTGCGCCGACGCCAGGTGACCGCGGCACAGGAGACGACCTTCGGCCCGATCATCCTCCAGGCAGCGCGGGAGCCGCGCGCGTGATCGAGCCTGACGACCTGACCGCGTTCTACGAGGCGCTGCTCTTCATCGCCGAGCGGCCGCTGGTCACCGCCGAGCTGGCTCAGCTGGGAGGTGTGCCGCGCGTGCAGGCCGAGGCGACACTCGCCGGCCTCGCCGAGCAGCTCGGCGACGACCAGCGCGGGCTGCGACTGCAGCGCATGGACGACGCGTGGCAGCTGGTCACCGCGCCAGAGGTCGGGGAGCGGCTGGCGACGTATGCCGCTCGGGAGGAGGCGCGGCTGACGCCCCCGGCACTCGAGGCGTTGGCCGTGGTGGCCTACCGCCAGCCCTGCACGCGTGGCGAGGTCGAGCGCGAGCGCGGCGTTGATTCCGATTACGTCATTCGTTCGCTGCTGCACCGACGCCTGATCGCCGAGGTTGGGCGTCGTGACACGCCAGGGCGCCCGATCCTGTTCGGCACCACCTTTGCCTTCCTGGAGCGCTTTGGATTGACCTCGCTCGACGACCTGCCGCCACTCTCCAGTGCCGCGGCCATGGCAGCGCTGCACCGCGCGGAAACCGATGCCGGCTGAGCGCCTGCAGAAGCTCCTCGCCCGATCCGGCCTGGCGTCGCGACGCGGCGCCGAGGCGTTCATCGCCGGGGGCCGCGTGACAGTCAACGGGAAGGTCGCGGAGATCGGCCAGAGCGCGGACCCCGCAGTCGATCGGATCGAGCTCGACGGGACGCCACTTCCCGCAGACGAGGTAGCCGTTCACCTGGCGATCTACAAACCTCGCGGCCTGCTCTCATCGGCCCATGACGAGCGCGGCCGACGTTCGGTGCTGAGCTTGGTGGATGCCTCGACGACGGCGCACCTGTGGCCCGCCGGGCGGCTCGACGTCGAGTCCGAGGGTCTGATGCTGCTGACCAACGACGGCGCGTGGGCCAACCGGATGCTGCATCCGCGGTACGGCATGGAGCGCGAGTACGCGGTCCTGCTCGACCAGGTGCCGATCCAGGCCGAGGTCGACGCGCTGCTCGCTGGCGTGGAGCTCAACGACGGGCCGGCGCGGCTCCTCTCGGCGCGGCTGGTCGGGCCGCCACGCGAGGTGGAAGGCGACCCCGGTCAGCACGGGACGTGGGTGCGCGTGCGCGTCGGCGAGGGACGCAAGCGCGAGGTGCGCCGCATCTTCGCGGCAATCGGGTTTCCGGTGCGGCGCCTGGTACGCACCCGGCTCGGGCCGATCGGCCTGGGCGGCCTGCACGTCGGTGAGTCGCGCGTGCTGCGCGCCAACGAGGTCGCGGCTCTCGTCGGCCAGCTGCCGGGGCCGCCGCCGCCACGGCGCCCGCGGCCGCTTCACCTGTCGGTGGCGATCGACGGTCCGTCGGGCGCCGGCAAGAGCACGGTCGGATATGCGCTCGCGCAGCACATCGGCGCAACCTTCGTCGACACCGGCTTGATGTACCGCGCCCTGACCCTGGCGGCGCTGGAGCGCAAGGTCGACGTGGAGGATCCCGAGGCGCTGGGCGGACTCGCCGCGCGCGTGCGCATCGAGGTCCGCAGGCCGCGGCCCAACCAGCGCGACCGATTCGAGACGGTCCTGCTCGACAGCCACGACGTCACCGGCGAGGTGCGCACGCCGCGCATCGATCGCGCCGTTTCGGCGGTCAGCCGCCACGCCACGGTGCGCGATGCCATGCTCGACGTGCAGCGCGCCGTGGCGCGGCGGGGCGACGTGGTCATGGTCGGCCGCGACATCGGCTCCGTCGTCCTGCCCGATGCGACGCTCAAGGTCTACCTGACCGCATCGACCGTCGTGCGCGCGGAGCGGCGCGCCGCCGAGATGGGCCATCCCCATGCCTTCGACGACTATCTGAAGGAGATCGAGCTCCGCGATGCGGCCGACTCCGGCCGAGTCCTGGCTCCGCTGCGCAAGCCGGAGGGTGCCCTCGTGCTCGACACCGGCGAGCTCGATGTGGCGGCCTGCGTCGCGGCGATCGTGAGCCACCTGCCCGTCCCAACCCGATGAGGAGCTGGTTCTATCGGCCGGGTGCGGCAGGCGCGGGATTCCTCGTCGGGTTGCTGGGCAGGACGCGGATCCTCGGTGTCGACCACGTGCCGCGCAGCGGCCCCTTCATCCTGGTCGCCAACCACGTGTCGCTGGCCGACCCGCCGATCGTCGGTTGGGCGACCGGCTACCAGGTGGGACGGGTGATCCACTTCATGGCCAAGGAGGAGATGCGTTCGTGGCCGATCCTCGGCTGGCTGGCCAGCCAGTCCGGCGTTTTCTGGGTGCGTCGCGGGGAGGGCGACCGCACCTCGCAGCGCGCCGCGCTGGACACGTTGGCCAGCGGCCGGCCGATCGCCGTCTTTCCGGAGGGCACCCGCAGCCGCAACGGCGTCATCGGCGAGGGGAAGGCCGGCGCCGCGCTGCTGGCCATGCGCAGCGGCGCGCCGCTGTTGCCCGTGGCGATCTTCGGCACTGAGCGCATCTTCCCGGGGAGGTCGCGCGTGCCGCACCGGACGCGCGTCACGGTCCGCATCGGCCCGCCATTCTCGCTGGTGCACCAGCCATCGGGTCGGCTTGACCGAGAAGAGCTCGCGGCCGGCACGGAGCGCATCATGCGCGAGATCGCGGCGCTCCTGCCTGAGCCACAGCGTGGCCGCTACCGGTAGGCAGAGGCCCGAATCGGCCTCGAAGGCGCATCGGTCTAAACTGGGGCCGATGGCAACCGCAACCAGGACAAAGCCGGAGGTGCGCATCGCCGAGCGCGCCGGCTTCTGCTATGGCGTGCGCCTGGCGATCGACAAGGCCAAGCACGCCCGCGAGCAGGGGCAGGAGGTCACTACGCTCGGCCAGCTGGTGCACAACCCTGGCATCAAGGCCGATCTCAGCGACCGCGGCATCAAGACCGCCGATCTCGCCGACCAGGTCGAGGGCGGGACCCTGGTCATCCGCGCCCACGGCGTTCCGGCCGGCGAGATGGACAAGGTCCGCGGCACTGCCGGCCTGCAGGTGATCGACGCGACCTGCACCTGGGTGCTGCAGTCACAGAGGGCCGCTCGCGAGCTGGCGGAGGCTGGCTACACGGTGTGCATCATCGGCCACGAGGACCATCCGGAGGTCAAGGGCGTGCGCTCGTACGCCGGCGACAAGCACGTGGTGGTCGACGACATGGACCGATCCACCTGGGAACGTGTGCCGCGCACCAAGAAGATCGGGGTGCTGTCGCAGTCGACCATCCTGCCCTCCAAGCTGGAGGACTTTGCCGCCTTCTGCCTGCGCCGATGCCACGACCTGCGCGTGGTCAACACCGTCTGCCCGGTGACCCTCACACGCCAGGACGACTCGGTCGCGCTGGCCCGCGAGGTCGAGGCCATGATCGTGGTCGGCGGCAAGAACAGCTCCAACACCAAGGAGCTCGCGGTGAAGTGCCAGGAGATCCTCCCGGAGACGATCCACGTCGCCGATGCGGACGAGCTCGAGGCCTCCTATTCCTCGTGGGTTCCGGGCTTTCGCTCGATTGGCATCACCGGCGGGACCTCCACCCCGGAGGTCGACCTCGAGGCCGTTCGAGAGCGAGTCCTGGCCCTGGCCTGAGCGTGGCCCAGGGCTGCTGCATTCATCTGAGCCCCGCTCGCGGGATCGCATTTGAGCGCAGCTCGCGGGATCGCATTTGAGCGCAGCTCGCGGGATCGCAT
>JBBSHF010000054.1:0-13273 GCA_038253355.1 Candidatus Limnocylindria bacterium | reverse complement strand
TACACCGTGGGATTCTGCATGGGCGGGCGGGTCAGCTTCCTACAGGCGGCCAGCGGCCTTCCGCTGGACGGGGTCATCGGCTTCTATGGATCACCGGTAGGGCCGCACCGCAGTGGCCTGCCCGAGCCGGCCCGCGAGGCGCCGCGCTTCAGCTGCGGGGTGCTCGGTCTGTTCGGCGGTGCCGACCAGTCGATCCCACAGGGGGCACGTGACGCCTTCGACCACGCACTCGACGCCGCGGGCATCGCCCATCGGTTCGTCGTCTACGAAGGTGCCCCGCACGCCTTCTTCGATCGCAGGGCGGACGAGTTCGCCGACGCGTCGGCCGATGCCTGGCGGCAGATGCTCGACTTCATGGCAGTCGCGTCCTAGGCGCCAGCCACCTTCTGCGTGGTGCGAACCTCCGCGGATCGTGGCTTCATCGGTCTCAGGTAGAGGAAGAGGATGGCGATCACGTACGCCAGCCAGGCGCTGAGCGTGATCCATTCCGGGTTGCTCGTGTAGCCGAGGATTGCCCGCAGCCATTGGCCGACGCCCTTGTCCTGCGAGACGAATGTGCTGATGTCGAAGGCGGTGGCGTTGCCGATGGAGATGACCCCTGCCTCGACGAATTCGTGGATGCCCTGGCTCAGCAGGCCCGCCGCGATGAAGATCAGCGCCACCCCGGTCCAGGCGAAGAAGCTGCGCAGGTTGATCACCCGCGCACCGCGATAGAAGCCATAGCCGATCGCCACCGCGATCACCAGACCGATGACCGCGCCAAGCAGCGTGCTGAAGGCACTCCCATCGGCCTTGGTGGCTGCAGTGGCCTGTGCCATCAGGAACAGCGCGGTCTCGATCCCTTCGCGGATCATCGCGGTGAAGGCCAGCACCGAGAGGCCCCAGATGCTGCCCTCGGTCAGGTGCCGATCGACACCGGCGTGCAGATCGCCCCTGACGCTGGCCGCGGTGCGCCGCATCCAGAACAGCATCCAGGTCACGACCGCGGCCGCAAGCAGCATGGCGCTGCCCTCGAAGATCTGCTCGGCCGGGCTCTTCAGTCCCCCGATGGTCACGAACAGCAGCACGCCCACCAGCACGCTGACCGCGACTGCCGCCCCGCTGCCCACCCAGATCTTGCCGAACTGGCGCGCATTTCCCGTCTTGGCGAGATACGCCAGGATCATGCTCACGATGAGCGCGGCCTCGACGCCCTCGCGCAAGCCGGTCAACAGTCCGGTGGTCAGGAACCCGAAATCCACTCGTTTCTCCCGTTGCGGGGGTTGTCATCGCCGCGCAGCGGCCGCGAGTTAGGGTAGCCTGACAACAATCCTTCGTCAATCCGAATCACCGGTGATCCGCTCGGGATTGACCGTTGCCTCAGCCGCCGACGGTCGTGCCGCCTATTCATGTGGGAAAGCGGGCGGACGGCGTCGCGCGGCCGTATTCACGTGGCAATGTGCGCCGACGTGGAGTCGCGTTCGGGTGGGCCCAGACGTCTTCTGTGAATGAAAACCGGCCGGAGGAGGCCTGCACGCCGTGTCATGCCGGCTCACATTCTTTAGGAGAATCGCGCGGTGAGCACCGGTAGAATCAGCCCCATGATCGACCTTTCCCTGACCGATGAGCAGCGCGGGGTGCAGCGCACCGCGCGCGCCTTCGCCGAGCGCGATATTCTGCCGCGCATCCAGCAGATGGATGCGACCTCCGAATACGACCCGTCCCTGTACCACAAGATGGGCGCGCAGGGCTTCCTGGGACTACCGATCCCCGAGCGATACGGTGGCGCGGGAATGGACTACATCGCCTTTGCGCTGCTGTGCGAGGAGATGGAGCGCGCCGACACCGCGTTCCGGGTCATCCTCTCGGTGCACACCGGGCTGAATTCGCTGACCCTGCTGCAGTGGGGATCGGAGGAGCAGAAGCAGCGCTACCTCGTGCCGCAGGCGCGCGGTGAGCAGATTGCAACCTTCGCCCTGACCGAGCCGGGCGTCGGCTCGGACGCCGGCAACCTGTCGACCACCGCGCGGCGTTCCGGCGACAAGTACCTGCTCAACGGCTCGAAGATCTGGATCTCCCTGGCCGATGCCGCCGACAACTTCCTGGTCTTTGCCACGGTCGACAAGACCAAGGGCCATCGCGGGGTGACCGCTTTCATCGTCGAACGCTCGTTTCCCGGCTTCGCCTCGGATTCGCTGCACGGCAAGCTGGGCGTGCGCGCCGGCAACACCGGCGTCCTGTACTTCACCGACTGCGAGGTGCCGCTGGCGAACCGGGTCGGCGAGGAGGGCGAGGGATTCACGATCGCGATGAGCGCCATCGACCAGGGTCGCTACACCGTCGCCGCCGGCAGCGTCGGATTGGCGCAGGCGTGCCTGGACGCATCGGTCAAATACGCGCACGAGCGTCAGACCTTCGGCGAGGAGATCGGCCGCCACCAACTCGTCAAGCAGATGCTGGCCAGGATGGAACAGGGGATCGAGGCGGGGCGCCTGCTGGTCTGGAAGGCCGGCTGGAAGAAGAACCGCGGCGAGCGCAGCACGCGCGAGACGTCGCTGGCCAAGTGGTTCGCCACCGATCACGCCGTGGCCTCCGCGCTGGACGCGATCCAGGTGCATGGCGCCTACGGTTATTCGAACGAGTATCCGGTCGAGCGCTACCTGCGCAACAGCAAAGGCTCGGTGATCTACGAGGGAACGTCGCAGATCCACACCCTGATGCAGGCCGACTACCTGCTCGGCTATCGCAAGGACAAGCCGCTGCGCATGCCGCAGCTCCCATACGAAGGCGAGACGTAGGCTCCCTCGACGGTTGGGATTGCCGCCCGGGGTAGAGTGGCGGGGTGATCGAGCCGAGCCGGGGCGAGGCCAGGATGTCGGGGCCCGGGCAACCGCTGATGCTGGGGTTCGTGGCTTCGGCGGCGCTGCTCATCGCGTTCCTGCTCGGTTTCGAGCTCGGGCAGGGAGAGACGCGGACCGCCGTGGTCACCGGCGTTGCGCCGTCGGGAAGCGAGCAGGCGCCGCCCGGGTCGGCGAGCGAGGATGCTGCGCTGGTGCAGCCGCCGCTGATCGACCAGCGGCTGCAACAAGCCTACTACGCCAACCATCAGCTCGGATCGTGGGTCGTCTGCCAGCAGCGCGCGACATTGGCCTGCCAGGCGGTCCGATTCAGCCCGCTCGATCCCGGCCGCGCATTCGACTCCGCGGCGACGCACTGGGGAAAGGTGCAGACGGCCGCCCTCGAGCGTGGAGCGCGCACCTACCTGGTGGGCGATATCTCGCGGCTGTGGATGGGTGACGTTGCCGCCAGGCCCGTGGGCGCATACCGTGATCTGCAGGGTGTGACCCTCAACGGGGTGGTGCAGTACTACGACCTGGGCCACCTCGAGGCGGGCAGATACGTCGTCATCCAGCAATGGGCGAACGCCTTCACGGGGAAGGGACCGGTGACCGTGGCGATCGGCCTGGCGGTCGAGTAGGCGAGGAGCGGCGTTGGTTCGGAGCCTCGCGATCGGCCTCCGCGGACCTCCGCGGGCCGCTGCGGGCGCATCGGTATACTCGGCGCATGAGCCGCACCATCGAGCTGTTGACCGGATTAATGCTGCTCGCCATTGGCGTCCTGGTGCTGGCCAGCGACTGGCTGCACGGCTGGTTCATCGGTCTGGGCATCAGCGACCAACTGCTCGCCTGGTGGCCAATGCTGCTCGTGGTGCTGTCGCTCTTTTTCCTGGTGCCCGCCGTGGTCGGCCGGCAGCATCGCCGACTGCGCGCCGGCATGGTCATCCCCGGGGCGATTCTGGCCGGGGTCGGCGCCGCCATGCTGTACACCAGCCTGAATGACCGGTGGGGCGCCTGGTCGTACCTGTGGACCAGCTTCCCCTTCAGCCTGGGCCTGGGCATGTACGCCGCCGGATGGATCGCCGATGCCCCCGCCTTCAAGTGGATCGGCTCGGGGATCGCGGCGGGCTCGGTGGTGGCCTACCTGGCCTTCGCCACGGCCTTCGGCGGTGAGGCGTTCCGCCTGGTCGGGGCGCTGGGAATCATCGCGCTGGGCCTGGCGCTGACGGTCGGCGGCCTGGCCGAGCGGCTCAGCCGCAAGTCACCCGCAGCCTAGCCACCCCGCCGCGCCCCACGCGCGTCAGTGGCGTCGCCGGGGTCAACCGGCCGCGCGACGCTACGAGACGAACTTCAGGACGTTGATCACGAAGAAGGCGTAGGCGTGCATCACCACGCCGATCACGATCGCGGCCCGCGCCGCGAGGCTGATCCGCAGTTGGAAGACGAGGCCGAGCAGCAACAGGAGCAGCGGCATGGCGTCCAGGATGAAGCGATAGCCGAACTGCGCGAATCCCCAGGAGCCGTGCATCAGGTCGGGGAGCATCACCAGCGCGATGGCAGCGCCCAGGCCGATCGCCACCCGCCCGCGGGCGGCGACGACCCAGAACAGGAATGGCGCGGTGAAGGTGAGCGCGGTGCCTGACCACGAAGGACGCAGGAACGGCGGCGCGTCGCTCCAGTCGAAGCTCTGGAAGAAGATGGCGTACAGGTGGCGCGGAATGTAGGTGACCGACAGGATCCCGTTGCGGAACCAGGGTTCATCGGTCACCAGTCCCGAGCCGGACGGGATGCGCGCGTAGCCGAAGTCAGCCGCAGATCCGAAGCGCGCCACGTTGTAGGCCGCGACCAGCAGGGCCGGGATCGCCAGACCGGCGAGCGCGCGCGCATGCGCCCACGTCGGCCGATAGCCGTAGAAGCCGAGCAGTACGGGGAGGGCAAGACCCATCGGCAGCCGGCTGGCGGCGGCAAGGCCGAGCATCAGCCCCGCGACCCACGGCCACGTACGGCGGATCGCCAGGTTCAGGGCGATGAGCGTGAAGAAGACGCCGCAGACCTGCGCGTAATGGTGTGTCCCCGCCATGCCGGCGACCCACCAGTGGGTGGTGAAGGCGAAGCCGACGACGAGCCACAGCCTGGGCATGAGCGATACGCCCCAGGCCGAGAGCATGGCCCACGCGAGCGCCACGTTGGCGCCGCCCAGCAGCGACGACATGACGTTCGAGGGCAGCTCGGCGTACCAGGGTTGCGAACCCATGACCGCCACGATCGGCATGAGGGTCAGCGCCGGTGCCGGCGGGAACGGAACGAGCCAGCCGGAGCCGCCGGCCGGCACCAGCTCGAGCCAGGATCGGCCCTCTATCGTGAAGCGGCCGTGCAGGAAGGCGTCGGCGAGCGGCACGTAGACGTCGCTGCCGCTGGCCATGGGGCCGCTGAAGAAATACACGATGGTGGCCACCATCGGCAGCGCGACCGGCACCAGCGCCCAGCCGCGCAGCTGTGTGAGGGCGATCGCGCGGGCGCGAGCCTGCTTCCAACCGTCGGCTGTCGCCTGCATGCTGGCTACGCCAGCAGGCGCGCTACGACGATGGCCACCGCCAGGCCGATGCCGGCGGGTGCCAGCATCCGTCCAGCCCGAGACGGCATGGCGGCGAGCGCCGGCGCAACGGTCGAGGCCGCGAGGGCACCCAGCAGGCCCGAAACGGCGCCAACGAACGCGTGGGCCAGGGTGGGAGAGGCGGCGCCGAACTGTCGTTCGTCGGTCACGACCGCGCCGACGATCACCGCGCCAAGGGCGCCGAAGAGCGCCGCACCGAGCGTGCCGGCGAAGGCACGCACGCCGCCGATCTGGGTCGCGCCGGTGACCACGCCACCGAGCACCACGGCCGCGGCGACGGCCAGCGTGCCGGGCAGCAGCTCCCCGGCGTCACGCGGCGGAGCGATCCAGAACCAGGCGACAGCGACGATCGGCGCGGCGAGCATGCCGAGCGCCGCGACCCAGGTCAGCGGTCGGGTCCAGTCCTCGGGGTCCTCCGGCGGCACCACGGTGCCCAGCCGGACGCTGATCGGGACGCTGCTGTCGTCATCGGACGATGTCGCCACCTCTTCCGGCGTCACGCCGGGATGGCCTCGGTCATTTCGCGCAGGCCCGATGTCGTCGCAAGGCGCAGCCCCAGGATCCGGGCGCCGAGCTCGCGCACCATCCAGCCCGCCTGGACGCGCAGCTCGGGGTCAGCGGTCGGGTGGCACAGGGCGGCAAGCGCGTGGAGCTCGGGCAGTGCTGCCGGCGTGTTGAGGTCGTCATTCATGGCGGCCAGGAACCGGGCGCGATGCTTCGCGACCAGCGGATGCAGCAGGAACGGGTCGGCCAGCGCCGCCGCGAGCGGCTCGATCTCCTCGGCAACTCGACAGGCGATGCGCAGGCGGGCCGCCTGCAGGGCCGAGGCCTCCATGCCGGCCTCGTCGAAGTCGATCTCCGAGCGGTAGTGGTGTGACACGAGGTAATGACGGATGGCGTCGCCCGAGTAAGAGCGCAGCAGGTCGCGCACCAGCACCAGGTTGCCGAGCGATTTGCTCATCTTCTCGTCCTGATAGCGGAGCATGCCGGCATGCATCCAATAGCTCACGAAGGGGCGTTCGCCAGTGGCGCCCTCGCTCTGCGCGATCTCCGACTCGTGGTGCGGGAAGATGAGGTCGAAGCCGCCGCCATGGATCTCGAAGCGCTCGCCGAGGTAGGCCATGCTCATCGCCGAACACTCGATATGCCAGCCCGGCCGTCCGGCGCCCCAGGGGGATTCCCAGGCCGGCTCGTCGGCGGCCGATGGCTGCCACAGCACGAAGTCGAGCGGATCGCGCTTGCCGGGCATGTCGGGCACGTTGCCGCGCTCGTTGGCGATCGGCAGCATCGCGTCGCGCGGCAGCTTCGAGAGCTCGCCGTAGTGCGGGTCGCTGCTCACCGAGAAGTAGACGTGGCCATCGCTCGCGTACGCGTGGCCGTGATCCAGCAGCAGCCCGATGAGGGCCTGCATCTCGGGAATGTGCTGCGTGGCGCGGGGAAATCGGTCAGGGGGGAGCCAGTTGAGCGCCTCCATCTCGGTCAAGAAGGTGGTCACGTGTCGGTTGCCGAGCGCGACGTAGTCCTCGCCGAGCTCACGCGCCCTGCGCAGCAGGTCGTCGTCGACATCGGTCAGGTTCTGGACGTAGCGCACGTCATGCCCCAGGTATTCGAGATACCGATGCAGGACGTCGAAGCTCACGTAGGTGAAGGCATGCCCCAGGTGGCCGGTGTCGTACGGCGTCACGCCGCAGACGTACAGGCCGATGGAGTCGCCGCCGAGTGGCTCGAACGGAAAGAGACCGTCTCGACGGGCGTCGTGGAGGCGCAGGGTCACGCTGGGATTCTAGACCGCGGGGGCGGGTGTGGCCGTGCACCGGGACTGGACGGCGGGCCGTAGAATCTGCTGCGCCATGGAAGTCCTGCGCTGGCTCGCGTTTTTCGTGATCGCCATCCTGCTCATCGTCGCGGGACTCTTCTGGCTGATGGGCCGCCCGCTGCCGATTCCGAGCTTCTGAGCCGACGTCACCACAGGACGGGCTTGGTGCTCATCAGCAGGCCGATGCCGCCCGTGGCGGCCGCCATGGCGTACGCCACGTAGCGCTGCCGCCGCGCGCGCCGCTGCCAGGCCACCTCGTCGCTGCTGCCGAGGCGCAGGAGGCGCCGCAGGTTCGGCCGCGAGACGAACGCCGCCACCAGCAGGTTCATGGCGTACAGGCCGAGCGCGACCAGCATCCAGGGCCGCGTCAGCAGGCTGAGCCCCACGGTCAGGAGCAGCGCGACACCGCTCGCCGCGACGCCCCCGCCGATCAGCAGCGTGCCGCTTCCCTGCGTCCGCAGCAGCAGGCCAGTGAGTGCGCCGCGACGCGTGCCCGCGTCCGGTGATCGGCGCAGCAGGAAGGGCACGATCACGCTTGGTGCCAGCAGCGCCAGCGCGAAACCGATGTGCACGACGAGCAGGATCGGCAACCAGGCAGGCATCTGGCCGGGATGCTAGCGCAACCTGCGCGGGACGTTGCTCAGGGGCGTCGCCGCGCGCCTCCGTCCATCAACCCGATGCGCTTGAGCACAGCCGGCACGTTGATCGACCAGCCGACGCCGAGCGGCTGATTGGTGAAGATGCGGTTGCTGGTCGTGTTCCAGTACGTGTCGCGGATGCGCTGCGGGGTCGGCAGGCGGAAGTCGTACGGCACGAAGCCGAGCAGGCGGCCGTGCCAGGTCCGGCTTGCGGGCGGCTTGCGCAGCTCCTGGTAGACGGCGCCCAGCACGGCCGCCATGACGGCGGTCCGGATCAACCATCCCAGGGCGTTGAGCTCCTTGCCGACCGTTCCGGCGGTGTCGGAGATATCGTCGCGCACGCGTTCGATCATCGGGTTCCTCCTCGTCTTCCGAACCGTGATCGCAAGCGCCATGCCGTTCAGCCGCGGGGCAGCAGGGCGAGCAGCATTGTTGCGTGTCGCGCAACCAGGTCGCGCTCGAAGTCGGCCACCAGCCGGTCGAGCGCCGCGGCGAAGAGAATGCCGAAGCTGGTCAGGCGCAGATCGCCACGCGTGGTCGCCCACTCTCCGAGGCGGGGCCCGATGTCCGCATCCTGCGGGATGCCGTGGTCGCCCGGCCTGGTCGAGCGGATCGTGTCGGCGGGCGCCCGTACGAGGCTGGTGACCTGCACCGCCGCGGCGGGCGCGACCACGATCGGCTTCGGCCTGGGCGGCGGGGGCGGCGGGGGAGCGGCGGCACCCATCACCTCGGACTGACCGCCGCCCGGCTGCTCAGTGACCGGCGCCGCGGTCGGGGCCGGGGTTGCCACGGGCGCGGCGGCGACCGTCGGGAGCGGAGTTGGCGCCGCTGTGGGTGAGCTCGTGGGTTTCGGTGTCGCGCTGCGAGATGGCGAGGCGCTGGAGCTTGGGGCGGCCGTTGGCGCGGGCGTTGGAACGGGAGCGGGCGCGACGGTTGGGGTTGGTGCCGGGTTCGGAGGAAGCGGGGACGCCGGGGGCGCATCGGTCACCACCACGCCCGTGTAGTAGATGGCCATGATCTGTGCGGCGCTCTTGCCGGCGAGGCCGCATGCCTGCGTGCCCCACTGATACATCTTCCAGCCGTTCGCGTTCGTGCCGCAGGATTCGTAGCTGGCGCCGGCGTTGTAATAGGTCGGGAAGATGCGACCGCTCTTGAGGGCGAGCGTGCTCCAGGTGGCGTCGACGGCCGCCGCGGCGCTGGGCCACGTGGTTCTCGACGGGTCGTAGACCTGGTCGCGGGTCGTGTCAAAGACGTCGAAGCATGCACCGCTCGCGCTCACGTAGCCGCGCCAATGGAGCACCTGGTACCAGGCGTAGTTCTTGACGGCCAGCGCACCCGAGCGCAACGATTCGGTCGTCCACGAGCCGATCCACTCCCGCGACAGCACGTTCTTGGTGTAGCTGGCGAAGTCGACCGTTTCTATCGCGCCGCTCGACCGATAGACCCGAATCGTGGGCGGCGGGGTGGTCTCCGAGCTCCAGTTGCTGCACGAGGCGGCGGCACTGGGCGTGGCGATGCCCGGCAGCGTGCACAGTCCGAAGATGAAGGTGGCCAGCAGCAGGGCTGCGGCGGCGCGTCGTGGCATGGGCCGGCACCGTAGCAGTGCACCGCACCCCACCGCACCCGAACGAAAGTACCGGCCGGGCTCAGGCCCAGCGGTGCACGCGCTCCCGAATCCGGTCGAAGCCAAGCTCTTCGCACAGACCGATGAAGACTTCGCGCGGCACGCCCTGCCACTCGAGCTCGGTACTGCTGGCCGTGCCGATCTCGGAGTCGAGATTGAGCGTCGCCAGCCGACGGTAGAGCAGAGCGTCGGCGAGCTGCTGCTCAAGGGTTGCCGCCAGGCGGCTCGCGCCGCGCAGCGGAAGATCCCAGTCGAGCGGGCTCGCCGGGATCGACTCCAGGTGGATCCAGCGCGACAGGATGGCGGCCGCCGATCTCGCGCCCCAGCCCGGCAGGCCGGGGAAGCCATCGGCGGCGTCTCCCACCAGGGCCAGGTAGTCGGGGATGCTCTGCGGTGCCACGCCGAACTTGGCGATCACTCCTGCCTGGTTGTAGGTGACCCTGCGCATCCGGTCGCGCAGTACGACGTGATCGTCGCGAACGCACTGCGCCAGGTCCTTGTCGACGCTGCAGATGATCACCTGGCTGAACTGACTCGCGAATCGGGCGGTTGCGGTGGCGATGGCGTCATCGGCCTCGTCGGCGACCATGGGCCAGACGGTGATGCCCAATGCGCGGAGCGCCCGTTCCGCGTCGCCGAATTGGGCGAGCAGCTGCGGCGGCACGCCGGCATCGGTCTTGTAGCCCGGATAGACGTCGTTGCGCCACGAGGCGATCACATGATCGGTGGCCGCCGCGATGTGGGTCACCTCCGGCTCACGCAGCAGGGAGAGCATCGAGTCCAGCAGGCCGTGGACGGCGTTCACCGGTCGACCGTCGGGTGCCTGTTGCGCAGGTCGCGAAAAGTAGGCGCGGAAGAGCTCGAAGGTGGCGTCAACCAGGTGCAGCTTCGTCACATCACCGAGAATAGGCCGTCGGGCATGCGCCGTGCTCTGTCCCGGCCTGACGATGTGAGCTGGCGAACGGAGAACCTGTCGCGTGCGAATTGCGCTTTTGGCCCCGCCCCTCATTCCGATTCCGCCGCCTGCCTACGCGGGCACCGAACGGATCATCGCCGTGCTCGCCGAGGAGCTCGACCGGCGTGGCCACCAGGTGACGCTGTTTGCCACCGGCGATTCGAGCAGCCCCGGGGAGCTGGTGCCTGTCGTACCGGACTCATTGTGGAAGGAGGACGAGGCGGCAGATGGCCCGGTCGCCATGATCCTCGAGGCCGCCATGGCGTGGCGGCAGCAGGACCGATTCGACCTCATCCACTCACACCTGGAGTCCGCGGGCTTCCTGCTGGCCCGCTATGCCCACATTCCGGTGGTCAGCACGCTGCACGGTCGCCTGGACAACGGTGCGGTTCCGGCGCTGCTGACCGAGTTCAGCGACGTGCCGCTGGTGGCCATCAGCGACAGCCAGCGGCGCTGGTCCCCCGATGCGAACTGGGTCGCCACTATTCCTCACGGCTTGCCGCTCGATGCCATGCCGTTCAGCGCTCAGCCCGGTGACTACCTGCTGTTCCTGGGTCGCACCGTGCCGGAGAAGGGGATCGGCGAGGCAATTCAGCTCGCGCGCGACGTCGATCTGCCACTGCGGATCGTGGCCAAGGTCAACGAGCCGGAGGAAGAGATCTGCTTCGCCGAGGTCGTCGAGCCCGCACTGGCCGATGGTCGCGTTTCGTTCCTGGGCGAGCTTGCGCCGAGCGAACGCGATCCGCTGCTGGCGGGAGCGCTGGCGACCCTGATGCTCGGGGCCTGGCCGGAGCCGTTCGGCCTGGTCGCGATCGAGTCGCTGGGCTGCGGGACGCCGGTGATCGCGCGGCGGGCGGGGGCACTGCCGGAGATCATCGAGCATGGTGTGGACGGGTTCCTGGTCGATGACGTGGGAGAGGCCGCGCTGGCGGTCGAGATGGCGCGAGACCTGGATCGGACGCGGATCCGCAAGCGCGCACTGCAGCGCTTCTCGTCGGGACGCATGGTCGACGAGTACGAAGCGCTGTTCAAACGGCTCGTCGCGCCATCTGCTGGCACGAGGGACCGGAAACGTGATCCGGTCGCGCTAAGCCGCCAGTAAGCAGCTGGTAATGGGTCATATGGCAGGCTAGCGACGCGGGGGAACGGCGTGGGCGCGTGCCCTGCGATCTTCCGGCGGCTGTCCCCTCGGCACGTCGGGAACCGCGCCGCTCCCCCGTAACGCGCTGATGCGGGAACCGTGCGCCGCGATCAGACGGCGAGCGACTCCCGGTACTCCCCGTAGACGTGGCGCAGGACGCCGCACATCTCGCCGATCGTGGCATAGGCCTGCACCGCCTCGATGATCGCCGGCATCAGGTTCACCTCGCCGCGCGTGGCCTCCTCGCGCAAGCGCGTCACGGCGGCGGCATGCGCGTCGGCGTCGCGCTCGGAGCGCACCCGCGCCAGCCGCGCCAGGTGCCGCGCTTCCTGCTCGGGCGAGATGCTGAGCAGCGGGATGCTCGGCTCCTCACCGGGCTCCGCGTACTTCGTCACGCCCACGACCTCGCGCTCGTGCTGCTCGAGCTCGCGGGTCTGCTCGTAGGCGGCGTCGGCAATCTGCGCCTGCGGGAAGCCCGCCTCCACGGCGCGCAGCATGCCACCCAGCTCGTCGATCTGGCGGATGTACGCCCACGCACGCTGCTCGGTCTGGTTGGTGAGCGTCTCGACGAAATACGAGCCGCCCAGCGGATCGACCGTGTTGGCCACGCCCGACTCCTCGGCCAGGATCTGCTGCTGGCGCAGTGCGATCAGGGCGGCATCCTCCGAGGGAACCGCCCACGCCTCGTCGTACGCATCGGTATGGAGGCTCTGGGTGCCGCCGAGGACCCCAGCGAGCGCCTGGATGGCCACGCGAGTCAGGTTGTTGAGTGGCTGCTGTGCCGTCAGGGAGACGCCCGCGGTCTGGGTATGGAAGCGCATCCAGGTCGAGCGCTCGTTCTCGGCCCCGAAGCGCTCGCGACAGAGCTTGTACCAGATGCGGCGCGCGGCGCGGAACTTGGCGATCTCCTCGAAGAAGTCATTGTGCGAGTTGAAGAAGAAGCTCAGCCGGGGGGCGAAGTCGTCGAAACGCAGGCCGCGGGCGAGGGCGTCCTCGACGTAGGCGATCCCGTCGGCGATGGTGAAGGCCAGCTCCTGCACGGCGGTCGAGCCCGCTTCGCGGATGTGGTAGCCCGAGATCGAGATGGTGTTCCAGCGCGGCATCTCGCGAGTGCCGAACTCCACGGTGTCGGTGACCAGCTTCAATGAGGGCGCGGGCGGGAAGATGTACTCCTTCTGGGCGATGAACTCCTTGAGGATGTCGTTCTGCAGGGTCCCGGCCAGCTGGGCTCGCGGCACGCCCATCTGCTCGGCGGCGACGATGTACATCGCCCAGATCATGGCGGCGGGCGAGTTGATGGTCATCGAGGTCGAGATCTCGCCCACCGGCAGCCCTGAAAGCAGGATCTCCATGTCGGCCAGGCTGCTGACCGCCACGCCGCACGTCCCGAACTCGCCGGCGGCCAGCGGGTCGTCGTGGTCGTAGCCGTACAGGGTCGGCATGTCGTAGGCGATCGACAGCCCCGTGCCGCCGGCCTCGATCAGCTTCTTGAAGCGCGCGTTGGTGTCCTCGGCGGTGCCGAAGCCGGCGAACATGCGCATCGTCCACAGGCGGCCGCGATGCCCGGTGGGGTGGATGCCACGCGTGTATGGCGGCTCGCCCGGCAGGCCAACGTCGTCGATCTCGTTCCAGCCAGCCTCGCCTGCGTGGCCAGGGCTGAACCGATACC
>JBBSHF010000053.1:0-13410 GCA_038253355.1 Candidatus Limnocylindria bacterium | reverse complement strand
GCCCGGCCTGTTGGCCCGCCGGCATGCTGGCCCGAAGGCTCAGATGTCGGTTGCACTCGCCGTATCCAACTCGAAGGCCTGGAACAGCACGTCACCCGAGCATATTCGTGCTCGACTGACCGTGCGAAGTCGCTCGAATCGATCGCGCGAAGGAGTTACCGCGGATCAGAGCGACATTTGCGAAGTCGGTGAGGCGCAGGCCAACCGCCTGGGCCGCCCCTGCGGACTCCGGCAGGCTGCTTGCAGCACAATGGGGAGAGGCCCCAAGTTCATGGGTACACCAACGAAGGAGACCTGAATGCTGACGCTGCGCTCAATTCTGCGCCCGACCCGAGTAGTGGACGCGCACTGCGACGTTCCCTGTGGCATCTATGACCCGGAGCAGGCCCGTATCGAGGCCGAGTCCTGCTACAAGATCATCGAGAAATACAACGGCAGCGACGACGAGGTCTTCCGGGCACGCTGCATCTCCATCAAGGAGGAGCGCGCGGAGCTGGCCAAGCATCACATCGACGTGCTGTGGAGCGACTACTTCAAGCCCGAGCACCTTGACAAGTTCCCGGATCTCAACACCACCATGTGGCAGGCCGCCAAGCAATGCTCCGAGGTCAAGCACGCCATGGACCTGGACGCCGCACAGAAACTGCTCGACATGATCGACCAGGTCGACGAGATGTGGAAGACCACCGGCGGGGCGCAGAAGACGCGCGTCAACGGTCGTCCGTCGTAGATCCACGACCGATGTCTCCGCAGAGGGGCCGAAGGTGGTCCCTCTTGCTGCTCGTGGGCCTCGCCGGCGTTGCGGTTGCTGCCCGCCGCTGGACCGATGTCGTCGTGGTGCGCGGCTCCTCCATGACACCAACGCTCCTGCCCGGCGACCTCCTGCTCGTCGAACGCAGGACGTTCACCCGGCGAGCGCCGCGTACCGCAGAGGTGGTCCTGGCGCGCGATCCGCGCGATCCGTCGCGTGAGCTGATCAAGCGAGTGGTCGCCGTGCACGGTTGTGGCGTCGAGCTGCGCGGCGATGGCTCGGCGAGCACCGACTCGCGGGCCTTCGGAACGCTGCCACCGGACGCGATTGCGTGGCGAGTGGTGGTGCGCTACTGGCCGCCGTCGCGAGTCGGCCGCATCCCCAGTGCGCCGCCAGCGCCGCCGTCATCCGAGCGGTCAGCGGAGCTCGGTGGCGAGGCCGCGTGCAGTCGCTTCGGCGACCTGGTCGTCGGATTCGCGGAGCGGGATCGTTAGAGGCCCGGACCGGCGCCTTATCCCGCCGACCCCGAGCTCGTGCCATGCAGCCCGCTGCGTAATGCTCCCACAGCGGCCCATTACGAGCTGGGCGGCTGCCGGACGTCGTCCGATCCGCAATAAGGCGCCGCTACAGGCCCATTACGAGTTGGGCGGCTGCCGGGCGTCGTCCGCGGCACGCTCCCCAGGGTCAGTCGCATCCACAGAAAGCCGCCACCGCATCCACGCAGGCGCCGCGATCTGCCGGCAACAGCTCCACGGCGCTGCCCGCCTCGGCCGCCACGAGGTGCTTGACGCCGGCAGTCGGCCGCACCGCGATGCGCGCGTTGGGCGATCGCTGGCGCAGGAACGCCACCACCGGGCCCAGGCCGGCGTCGCCATACTCCTCGCGGATCGCCGCAGTGTCGACGACCGCGACACCAGGCGGCCGGAGTACCACGGCCTGGTGCAGCCGAGCGGCGTCGTTGTAGAAGAAGACGATTGCACCGAGCAGGCGGGCATCGAGCGCGCTGCTTAGCTCGCGGTCGCGGGTGAGGCAGTAGACGATCGTTTCGGGCATACCGTCAGAGGGTAGCATCGGGCGGCCGGAAGGTCCGGCGCTACAATGGCAAGCCGATGAGCACGATCACGCCTGTTCGACGCGACCACGCCCGCAACCTGACCGGGCGGCATCAGGCGCTCGGTAGCCTGCTGGGGCGGGTCTGGCCGGTCGACCAGGTCGGCGTGGAGGAGCGTGCCGCGAGCCTCGCCAAGCGCAGCATCAAGCGCGAATCGAAGCTGTGGGCGCTCGACATGGTCATCCGCATGACCGACCTCACCACCCTCGAGGGCAAGGACACGCCCGGCAAGGTGCGCGCGCTGGCCGGCAAGGCGCGACGTCCGGACCCAACCGATCCGTCCATCCCCAGCGTCGCGGCGCTGTGCGTCTACCCGAACATGATTCCGGCGGCGCGCGAGGCGCTGAAGGGATCGACGGTCAAGATTGCCAGCGTCGCCACCTACTTCCCCAGCGGCCAGGCGTCGCTCGACGTCAAGCTCAACGACGTGCGCGACGCGGTGGCCATGGGGGCCGACGAGATCGACATGGTGATCGACCGCGGCGCCTTTCTGGTCGGCGAGTACGGCAAGGTCTACGACGAGATCGTCGCGGTCAAGGAAGCGTGCGCCGAAGCGCACCTCAAGGTGATCCTGGAGACGGGTGAGCTCGAGACCTACGACAACGTGCGGCGTGCATCGGTCCTGGCCATGGCGGCCGGCGCCGACTTCATCAAGACCTCCACCGGCAAGGTAACGCCCGCCGCAACACTGCCGGTAACGCTGGTCATGCTGGAGGCGATCCGCGACTTCTACGCGCAGACCGGTCGGGCCGTTGGCATGAAGCCGGCCGGTGGCATTCGCACCGCCAAAGAGTCGATCGCCTACCTGACCGTGCTGTACGAGACGCTTGGGCCTGACTGGATGACACCCGACCGATTTCGCTTCGGCGCCTCGTCACTGCTCAACGACGTGCTCATGCAGATCCGCAAGGAGCGCACCGGCCGCTACAGCGGCAGCGACTACTTCACCCTCGATTAGACCGATGCAGGTCACGCCACGCACCATTGCCGTCTGGTCGGACCTCGGCTGCCCGTGGGCGCACGCTGCCGTGTGGCGCCTGCATGACGCGCGTCGCCGGCTGGGTCTCACCGACCAGGTCCGTTTCGAGCACCGCGTCTTCCCGCTCGAGCTGTTCAACTCGCAGCCGACGCCGCGCCAGGAGCTCGACGCCGAGTGGCCGGTCATCGCCGCGCTCGCGCCGCGTGCCGGCTGGCGTGCCTGGTCCGCTGCGGCCGATGCATGGCCAGTGACCATGCTCCCGCCAATGGAGGCAGTGCAGGCCGCCTCCGAGCAGTCGCCGCGGGCGGCGGAGGAGCTGGACCGCGGCCTCCGCCGCGCGTTCTGGGGCGAGAGCCGCTGCATCAGCCTGCGCCACGTGATCCTGGAGGTCGCCAACGAGAGCGAGGCGGTCGATGTCGCTGCCCTGGCCGACGCGCTCGACAGCGGCCGGGCGCGTCGGCGCATCTTCGACGACTGGGAGATCGCCAAGGGTGACGAGGTGCAGGGCTCGCCGCACTTCTTCCTGCCCGACGGCTTCAACGTGCAGAACCCCGGGATCGAGATGCACTGGGAGGGTGATGACGGGCAGGGAGGCGGCTTCCCGGTGGTCGACCGCGACGATCCGAGCGCCTACGACGATCTGCTGCGCCGCGCGGTCGCTTTGTAAGAACTGACGACGTGCGTCATAACGCTCGTCAGCCCGCGCGTTTGACAGCTACACCGTTATCTGTCAGATTCGAGCGATGCTGACAACAAAGATGGGCCCTGACGGACGCGTGCTGGTGCCGGTTGAGCTGCGACGCGAGCTATCGCTGGGACCCGGCGAGACGCTCGTGGCACGTGTAGAGGATGAGCGGCTGATCCTGGAGTCGCGCGAAGCGATCCTGCGTCGCGTGCAGAAGCGCTTCCTCGACGCGATTCCGCGTGACGTGAGCCTGGCCGACGAGCTCATCGCCGACCGCCGCCGAGAGGCCGAACGGGAGGCGACGTGAACGACGCGTTCGCCATCGACGCGTCCGCCCTGCTTGCCATGCTCAACGTCGAGTCCGGCGCGGACTCGGTCGCCGCGGCAGTTGGGGCATCGGTCATGAGCGCGGTGAACTGGTCGGAGGTGGTGCACAAGGTTGCGGAGCGCGGGCTGTCGACGGCAGAGCTCGCCGACGAGATGCAGGCGCTGGGGCTCGAGATCGTCCCATTCGACATCGCGTACGCCGAGGCGGCCGCCGAGCTATGGGCCGCCGGCGCCAGATCGATCTCGCTGGCCGATCGCGCCTGTCTCGCGACCGCCCGCGCCGCGGGACTCCGCGTCCTGACGGCAGATCGGGCGTGGAAACACCTGGATGTCGGGGTCCGCATCGAGATCATCCGGTAGCCTGCTCTTGGAGCATGAAACCCCGGGACGTCGCTCCGACACCTCACGAACCGCCATCGCCGCAACGTTGAATGACCGTGCACCTGCCGCCGTTCCAGCATTTGATCGACGAGCATGCCGCCGAGCTGCATCGCTTCCTGAGCGCCTGCGTCGGCCCGACCGATGCCGACGACTGCCTGCAGGAGACGCTGATCTCGGCGCTGCGCGCCTATCCGCAGCTGCGCCACGCCGATAACCTCCGTGGCTGGCTGTTCACCATCGCGCATCGCAAGGCGACCGATGCCGTGAGGCGCGGCGCCAGGCATCGCGCCAAAGAGCTCGACGGCGTCGAGCCATCGGTGCCTGCACATGCAACCGCGGATGATCAGCTGTGGGGCGCGGTGCGCTCGCTGCCGCTGAAGCAGCGCGCGGCCGTGGTGCATCGGTATGTCTTCGACCTGGCCTATCGCGAGATCGGCCAGCTAATGGGCGTCAGCGAGGAAGCCGCCAGGCAGAACGTCAGCGCCGGCCTGCGCCGGCTGCGCCTGGAGGTGAACCGATGAACGAGCTCGATCGCCTGTCCGCCCTGGAGACCGATGCGACCGCGGCCGTGGCGGCCTTCCGGCGACGTGCCGCCGACGAGGGTCTGCTCGACGTGGCCTACGCGGACCTCGACTCGCCGCTCGGCCCGCTGGGCGTGTTCGTCACGCCGCGCGGCCTGGTGCGGCTGGCCTATGGCCCGGCGCGCGACGAGCTGGAGGACCTCGCCGAGCGACTCTCACCGCGGATCGTGGCCGCCCCCGAGCGGACCGATGCCATGCGCCGCGAGCTGAGCGAATACTTCGCTGGCGAGCGCCACGGCTTCGATGCACCGGTCGACTGGTCACTGGTGCGCGGCTTCGCCAGCGCCGTGCTGCAGGCGACGGCTCGCATTCCGTTCGGCGGGGTGTCGAGCTACCGGGAAGTGGCCGCCGAGGCCGGATCGCCGAACGCCTATCGGGCCGCCGGCAACGCCCTGGGCTCGAATCCGGTGCCGATCGTGGTGCCCTGCCACCGCGTGCTGCACGCCGGCGGGGGACTGGGGGGCTACACCGGCGGCCTCGACCGCAAGCGCTTCCTGCTGCACCTGGAGGGTGTGCTGGGCGAATAGCGGCGCGCCCGGCCTGCTACGGTACGCCTGATGGCCGAGCTCCACGAGATGCTGCGCGAGCGCGTTGCCGGATGGCGTGAGGCGGGCTACGCGCATGACACGTGTCCGGCCGCCGCGGAGATCCTGGTCCATGCACGCCTGGAGGATGGGTCGAGCCGCTACCTCCGTGAGCCGCAGATCAGGGCGCTCGAAACCTACTGGTATCTGCGCCTGATCGAAGGCACCCCGCGGATCGCGGACCTGTACGAACGCCTCCTGCCAAATGTCTCCGACCGGCTGGCCGCCCTTGGCCTTGATCGGCCGCTGCTAAAGGATCTCGCGCTCGATATCGGCTACGGGGGCCTCATCGAGCGAATCTCGACGGATGATGCCTTCGTCCGCGAGCAGAGGCTCGAGGGCCTGCGCGAGACGCTCAACCTTGCCTATCCGAGCTACATCCTGGCCCTGGCGATGGGCGCCGGCAAGACGATCCTGGTTGGCGCCATCGTCGCGACCGAATTCGCGATGGCCCTCGAATACCCCGAGGCCGATCCGCCGTTCGTTGAGAACGCGCTGGTCTTCGCCCCGGGCAAGACGATCATCGAGAGCCTCCGCGAGCTCGCCTCGACCCGCTACGAGGAGCTTCTGCCGCCGCGCCTCTACGCGCCGTTCGCCGCGAGCCTCAAGCTCACCTTCACCCGTGATGGCGAGAAGGACATCCCGGTCACGCGCGGCTCCAGCTTCAACCTGGTGGTCACCAACACCGAGAAGATCCGCATCCAGGCGCGCCCAGTCCGTCGCAACGCGGGCTTCCTGCAGCTCACCGCGCTCACGGAGGAGGCGCGCGAGGAGGCGAACCTGCGGCTGCAGACGATTGCCAGCCTGCCACGCCTGGGCGTGTTCAGCGACGAGGCGCATCACACGTACGGGCAGAGCCTGGACGCCGAGCTGAAGCGGGTGCGCCAGACGGTCGACTATCTCGCCGCCGAGACGAACGTGATCGCCGTCATCAATACCAGCGGCACGCCCTACTTCCGCCGGCAGCCGCTCAAGGACGTGGTCGTCTGGTACGGCCTGCGGCAGGGGATCGAGGACAACATCCTCAAGGATGTCAAGGACAACATCTACGAGTACGACTTCGAGCCTGGCAATGCGGACGAGTTCGTGGCCGAGGTGGTCACCGATTTCTTCACCGCCTACCGCGATCACGCCCTGCCGGATGGCTCGCCCGCGAAGCTCGCCATCTACTTCCCGCAGACCGATGATCTCGCCGAGCTGCGCCCGCACGTCGAGCTAGCGGTCACCCGCGCCGGCCTGCCAGCCACCACGATCCTGGCGAACACCAGCCTCTCGAGCACCGACGAGGTCGATGCGTTCAATCGGCTCAATGATCCGAGCAGCCCGCATCGGGTCATCCTGCTGGTGAACAAGGGCACCGAAGGCTGGAACTGCCCGAGCCTGTTCGCCACCGCCCTTGCGCGGAGACTGCGCTCCAGCAACAACTTCGTGCTCCAGGCGGCCACGCGCTGCCTGCGACAGGTGCCCGGCAACGACCGACCGGCGCGCATCTACCTCGCGCGGGCCAACGTCACCGCCCTCGACTCGCAGTTGCGGGAGACGTACGGCGAGACGCTGGCCGACCTGCAGCGCCAGCCGCGGGAGAGCCGCTCATCGGTCATTCGCGTGCGCAAGACCGATCTGCCACCGTTGGAGATCAAGCGCCCACGCCGCACCTTCCAGCGGAAGGCGACCGGCGCATTGCGGGCGCTTGCATTCACGCCACCGACGACCACGCCTGATGCCTTGACCAGGACGATCTTCGATGTGGGTCTGGCGTCGGCCACCCGACGCGTGCTGCGCCAGACGGGGGATGCCCTGGAGCTGGAGATCGGCGTGGATATGCTGAACCCGTACGCTGCGGCCAGCGAGCTTGCGGCCGCATATCGGCTGGAGATCTGGCCGGTCGTTGCCGGCCTCCGCGCGGCATACCCAGATGGCGCGTTGCCAGCCGCGCATCTGCCACCGCTGGCGCTCCAGCTCGAGGAGCAGCTCGGCGGCTACGAGGAGGTCGTCGCAGACGAGGACACCAGCCTGGCCGTGCTCCGGCCGGAGGCGTTCAAAAATGGCGAGGCGACCATCACCTATCCGGCTGATCGTGCCGGACTCATCTGGCCGCCAGATCGGATTGCGGAGAATGCTGCCGGCTACGGCTTCCACTATGCGCCATACAACTTCGACTCGGGCCCGGAGTCGGAGCTCTTCGAGGCGCTCGTCCGAGCCCTGAACCTCGATGCGGCGGTGATCGACGATATCTACTTTACTGGTGCCATCACCGACCCGAAAAAGACCGACCTGTCCTTCACCTACCTTGCCCTCGACGGCGCGTCGCACCGCTACACGCCCGACTTCGCCATCCACACCACCGACGACCGATGGATCCTGGTCGAGGTCAAGGCCCGCAACCGACGTGACGATCCCATCGAGGGGGAGATGGGCCGCAAGGCGCTCGCGCTCCAGGAGCTTGTCGAGCGCAACCCGGGCCGCCTCGAGCGCTATGTCGCATGGGTCAACGGCAGCGTGCGCCACGGCGACGTGGAGGCGATCCGAGCCCTGACCGTCGCAGGGTCTTGACTCCCACAGTAGGAATTCCTACAGTGCACGTATGAAAGCTATCGTCTCGGAGAAGGGGCAGGTCACGATCCCGAAGGCCGTGCGGACGAAGCTCGGCCTCCGTCCGGGCAGCGTCATCGAGTTCCAGGCGGATCGCGGTCGGCTGATCGGCCGCAAGACGGCTGGCAGAGACGCCATCGACGAACTCTACGGCTCGCTCAAGATGGACGAGCCGGTCGACGAATTTATCGAGCGAATCCGCGGCCGGTGATCACTGCGGTCGACTCGAACGTGTTGCTGGATGTCCTGACCGGGAGCTCGGAGCACGGCCCCCGATCCGCCTCTGCACTGCGCGGCGCCACTGCGGATGGCGCGCTTATCGCCTCCATGGTGGTGTTCGCCGAGGTGATCAGTGCCTACGACGATCCGCGCGCCGTAGTCACACGGCTGGAGCGATTGGGCATCGAGCTGGTCCCGGACGACGCCGCTGTCGCCATGTCAGCTGGTCGGGTCTACCGTGCGTATCGGATTGCGGGTGGCACTCGTCGCCGGATCCTGGCCGATTTCCTGATCGGCGCCCATGCCATGGTCCGCGCGGATCGGCTTCTGACTCGCGATCGGGGGTTCTATCGGTCCCATTTCAGGCGCCTGACCATCCTTGAGCCCTGACGCCTTCGTTACATCACTTGGACTGTGTGGTATCATCTGCTGGTGGAACGGACCCAGATCTCGCTGAGCACGGAGCAGGCACGCCGTCTGCGCCGCACAGCGCGCCGCCGCGGCACATCCATGGCGGCGCTGATCCGGGACGCCGTGGACCGCACCTACGGGGCAGACGACGAGATGCACGCAGCCTGGGACCGCGCGCTGCTCTCGGTTGGTGGCTTTCACTCTGACGCGTCGGATGTGAGCGAGAATCACGATGCGTACCTGGCCGACGCATTCGCGGAATGAGGGTCTTCGTCGACACCTCCGCCCTGTACGCGCTGACCGATGAGCGCGACGTCAATCACCTGAGGGCGGTCGAGATGTTCCGCGACCTGCGGGGAAGCGAGCTGGTGACCCACGCGTACATCCTGGTTGAGACGCTTGGCCTCTTTGGACGCCGGTTCGCCTTCCGCGCCTCCGTTGCCCTGCTGGACGGCATTCTGCCGGTCGTGGACATCCGGCCCGTGGACGACGCACTGCATCGGGCCGCGCTGCTGGCGTATCGCGAGTCAGGATCGGGCCGGGTGAGCTTCGTCGACCGCACAAGCTTCGCATTCATGCGCAGCCATGGGATCATCCGGGCATTCGCCTTCGACGCCGATTTCACGCACAACGGCTTCGAGGTGCTGGGCGCATGAACTCGCCGCGGGACGCTGCACCCGTGAAGGTCGCCGCCGCAAAGGGCAGACCGATGCTGTCGTCGCGGGTGCAGCTGCGTGGCGCATCGAGCACCGCGCGGTGAGCGGTCGGGCTGGATCCGAACCCCCACCGCTGGCGCAAAGCCCGTCGAACTCCGAGGTCAACCGCGCCGCCGATCTCATGCGCGAATGGCCCGCCGCGCGGATCTCGGGTTCGAAGGGACCGTCGATCGAGGATGTGCTGACGGCGATTGAGACGATCCGAGTTTCGGGCGGAATTCACCGCGCCCTTGACCAAGGTCGTGATGGGCCTGAGGAGCTTCGTGAATACCGAGGGCGCTAACCCTGCGGGACGAGTAGCGCAGCGGCTGAAGCGCATGCCAACGATCCTCGACAAGCTCGAGCGCGAACCCGGAATGAACCTGGCCCGCATGCACGACATCGGTGGTTGCCGAGCAATTCTTCCCGACGAAGCCACAATTTATTGCGTCGTCCGCCGAATCAGATCGCGCCCCCGGCACCTCTGGGGAATCGTTCGTGAGTACGACTACATCAAGCACCCCAAGAGCAGTGGCTATCGAGGCATCCACCTGGTTGTTCGGCGTGATGGACGCCTGATCGAGGTTCAGTTACGGACGCCGAGTCAGCACCGCTGGGCGCTGAACGTTGAAGCGATCGACCTTGCGAGTCGGCTGGGCCTCCAGGAAGGTAAGGGACCGGAATCACTACAGAAGCTGCTCGGGATGTCAGCGTATGCTATGGAGGCGATGTCCAAGGGGGAAACGATGAGCGAAGAATTCGATCGTAAGTTTGAGCGGCTGAGACAGGCCGCCAGCCGCAGTCTGAAGTAGAGGAGGTACGGCAATGGCAGTTATCCACTTTCTGCTCGTGTACGACCTCAAGCTGCAGCGCCTGATTGAGCCGACGCGCGAGTTCCGCAACGCTCAGGAGGCAGCGGTGGCCTACGCCGCCCTCGAGGCGACTCACCGCGGCGATAGCGATATCGAGATTGTGTTGGTTGGCGCGGACTCTATCGACACAATCATGCAGACCCATGGGCAATACTTCCACCAGCCTGCTGGCGAGCCGGACAAGTACCTCGTACAGGTCAAGTAGCTCTTGACCCTCGATGGCCAGGGAGAGTCCACCCGGGTGACCGAGCCGGCGAAAGAGCCAGCGCCTGCGGCCGTCAAGGTCGCCGCCGCGAAGGGACGGCCGATGCTGTCGTGGGTCGGCAAGCGGCCGCTGCGCGAGGTGCGCGCCTTTCCAGCTCAACTCGTCGAGCGCTTCAGCGCGGGTGGATCGGTCAATGCGGATGTCAACTGGTCCGACTGGCCTGACCGATACGAACGCGGCGGCCTCCTGTTCCACGGCGACAACAAGGAGGTCCTGGCGCACCTGCTGGCGAATGGGTTCCGCAGCAAGGTCGATCTCGTCTACATCGATCCGCCGTTCGACTCGGGCGCCGACTACGTGCGACGCGTGCAGCTGCGTGGCGCATCGGGCACCGCGCGGCTCGACGGCGAGACCTACACGCTGGGCGAGCAGATCCAGTACACCGATATCTGGGCCAACGACACCTATCTCCAATTCATGTACGAGCGGCTTCTCTTGTTGAAGGAGCTGCTGTCCGAAAGCGGATTGGTCGTCACCCATCTCGATGAGGGTCGCGTCCACTACCTCAAGGTGATGCTGGACGAAGTTCTCGGAGCCGATCGCTTCATCAATGAGATCGTCTGGAAGCGCCAGACCGCCCATTCCGACGTTGGGCAGGGAGCACGGCACCTCGGGCGACTCCATGACTCGCTGCTGATCTATTCGAAGGGCACCGACTTCACCTGGAACGACCTGTTCACGCCCTACACCGAGGCGTACACCGATGCGTTCTACAAACATGTCGAGCCCGAGACCGGTCGGCGATACACCTTGAGCGACACCACAGCGCCGGGTGGCTCGAGCAAGGGCAATCCGCACTACGAGTTCCTCGGCGTGACCCGCTACTGGCGATTCGGCGAGAAGCGAATGGAGGAGCTCTACGAGCAGGGCCGTATCGTTCAAGATCGTCCAGGAGCCGTGCCCCGCCAGAAGCGCTACCTCGACGAGATGCGTGGCGTGCCGCTTCAGAGCATCTGGGACGACATCCGGCCCATCCAGAGCCAGGCCGGCGAGCGCGCCGACTTTCCGACGCAGAAGCCCGAGGCACTGCTGGACCGGACCATCAGTCTCGCCTCAAATCCGGGGGACATCGTGCTCGACTGCTTCATCGGGTCGGGGACGACGGCGGCGGTGGTCCAGAAGCTCGGCCGGCGATGGATCGGTGCCGACATCAACAAGGGCGCCATCCAGACCACCGTCAAGCGCCTGGCGGGCGTGATGGAGGAGCAGGCGGCGGCATCGGGCTCTGAACAGCAACGACTCCTGACCGATGATGAGGCCGCGCCTTCGCCTCCGGCGCAGCTGTCATTCTCGACGTGGCGCGTCAACGACTACGACCTGGCGATCCAGCACAACGAGGCGGTCAACCTCGCCTGCGAGCACCTGGGCGTCGAGCGCACGAAGACCGATCCGTTCTTCGACGGCACGCTCGGCAAGAAGCTCGTCAAGATCGTGGCCTTCAACCATCCGGCCACCGTGCTGGACCTCCAGGACGCGGCAGGCGAGCTCGACTCGCGGCCGACCGAGGAGCGCGATGCCGTGCTGGTGGCGCTCGGGCGCGAGGTCAGGACGGTCGAGTGGCTGGAGGACCACAACCGGCATCGGCCCATCAACCGGCTCGAGATCATCGAGCTGCGGAGCGATCCGAAGTACGGGAAGTTCTTCGAGCACCAGCCGGCATCGGCGCAGGTGCGGCTGGAGGGATCGAAGGTGGTCATCGACGATTTCATCAGCCCGTCCATCCTCGAGCGGCTGGGGCAGCAGGATGGCGTGCTGGCGCCGCAGATCACCGATTGGCGATCGATGGTCGACAGCGTGATGATCGACACCGCCTACGACGGTGAGGTTTTCAACGTCGCCGTTGCGGACATCCCGGAGCGCAAGAGCGATCTCGTGGGCGGCGAGTACGAGCTCGACCTGCCGCAGGATGCGTCCAACCCGGTGGCGGTGAAGATCACCGATATGCTCGGCGAGGAGGTGCTCGTCACCCTGGACCGGTGACCGTCCGTTGGACTGTTGTAGTATGCTACATGCATGCTGACTGTACCCGAAGCTGCGAAGCGCACGCGCAAGAATCCCGAGACCATCCGCCGCTGGATCCGGGATCGCAAGCTGAAAGCCACCAGGATCGGGACCCAGTATCTCGTCGACGAGGCGGAGCTCGAAGCGCTGCTCGGGACATCCGAGGTGCTCCCGGCGCCCGCCGAATGGGATCAGACGACCACGGGTGAACCGATGCCGAATTGGGTCGCCGTCATCCGGCAGCAGCGATCGGAACACTGAGCGGTGCTGGTCCTTGACGCCAGCGCGGCAATGTACCTGGCGACGCGACGCCTCGGTTTCGAAGAGTTCGCGGCGAGAGAACTCGTTGCGCCGGGCCTGATGTGGGCGGAGTCGCTGTCATCGGTCCATCAGGCGCTGTGGCGTGGAGATGTCTCGCGCGAGCTCGCCGAAACCGCTCGGGACCGCCTGATCGCTGCCCCCGTCCGTCGGCGCGAGCCCGTCACCCTGCGGCGCGTCGCCTGGCGAGTTGCCGAGGAGCTGGGCTGGGCCAAGACCTATGACGCCGAGTATGTTGCGCTCGCGATCCTGCTCGGCGCGCCTCTCCTGACCCGGGACGCACGATTGCGGCGCGGGGCGGGTCGACTGGCCCACATCATCGGCCCGGATGATGTCTGAGGGACCGGGTGCCATAATCGGGTGGACATGACGCTCACCAAGAAGCCCGAGACCCGACCGGCAACCGGCTCGTGGGGCCTGGCAGCAGGCAAACACGTGCCCTGGGAGTACGCACCGGCGCCCGAGTCGACCGATCACGTGCAGATCAGGCGCGAGTACGGCCTGTTCATCGGTAACGAGTTCGTACCGGCCAAGCCCAGGCGCACCTTCGAGGTCATCAATCCGGCCACAGAGGAGGTCCTGGCGCGCGTCGCCCGTGCTTCGACGGCCGATGTCGATCGGGCCGTGCAGGCCGCTCG
>JBBSHF010000052.1:0-13496 GCA_038253355.1 Candidatus Limnocylindria bacterium | reverse complement strand
TCTCCACGATCCGCGCGGTCCACTCGACCGGGAACTCGACCAGGCTCTGCAGCCGGCTCGGCACGATCGAGGCGCGCCGCATGAAGTACCACGCGGCCAGGATCAGGAGCACGGAGGTGAGCAGCGCTCCAACCATGCTGTTAGTGAAGGTCAGCGGCCCGATCTGAAGGAGCGGTTCCGCCTTGATCTCAACGTGAAGCAATTCCTACCTGTTCATGCTGCGCTTGGCCACATCCCAGATCGTGTAGAACGCCGCCGCGACCCCCAGGACCAGACCGATGAGCGTGAAGACCGGGCTCGTGTGCAACCAGCCATCGACCAGCAATCCAAGAACGAGACCGATGATGATGGCCAGACCCAGCCGCAATCCCAGGTCAAAGGCGAGACCCCAGTCCGCCACGCGGGTGATCGGCGGCCTGTCGGAGCCCTCCTCGCGCTCATCGCGCGGTTGAGGCCCCTCGGGGGTCCCAGTCATCCGCCAGTCGATCCGGGCGACGCGCCAGCCCGAGTGTGCACGCGGATGTACAGCCAGATTCCCACGATTGCGATGAGATTGCCGGCCGCAAAGCCGCTCAACACAAAGAGTGGCGAGGTGTGCAGGATCCTGTCAACCACGATCCCGGCCACCGCGCCGCCCAACATGGGGATCATCACGATCGCGGACACCTGGCCCAGGATCTTGATGAGGCCGATGCTTGTCAGTTGTGTCATGCCTTTGGGTTCGACTCACAGCGGCCGGACGCCGGGAGTATAGCGGAGGCGTTGTGATGCTGCCACGTGGTCATCCTCGGCGCCTCGGCCCCGCGCATCCGTCCGGCGACGGTGCCGATGTCGGTGCTGGCAGCGTTAGCTCGGGCGGGGAGCGCCTCCAGCGTCCGGCCAAGCGCCAGCTGGGACGACGCTGGCGTGACGACGGCGGCGCGTAATTGCGCGAGATTGTCAGATGTTCGGCTGGTGAGCGCCAATGGACGTCGCGGGTCAAAACATGCCCTTCCTGCTCACCACGCGAACATTTGGCGGCGCCGTCATCGGTTTGGGGACGCCGGCGTCGGTTTGGGCGAACGATGCTCACCAGATGAACATTTGGCGGGCTCGCGCTGCGCCGGGCTCGCGCTGCGCCGGGCTGAGCTGCACCGGGCTGAGCTGCACCGGGCTCAGCCGGGTTGCGCCACCGGCTCCGCGGCCCGCACGGTCCAGGGCAGGCCCGGCACCGGGAAGCGCTTGGCGATGGCTGTGACACGTTCGCGCACCGACGCCTGCGCATCGGCATCTCCCCGGGCGCCGATCCCCTCGACGATCAGCCCGGCGATCTGGCGCATCTCGTCCTCACCCATCCCGCGCGAGGTGATCGCCGGCGTGCCGAGGCGCACCCCGCTGGCCACCATCGGCGGATTCGGATCGTAGGGAATGGTGTTCTTGTTGACGGTGATGCGCACCTCGCCCAGGGCGGCATCGGCTTCCTTGCCGGTCACGCCGAAGGGAGTGACGTCGACGAGCATCAGGTGCGTATCGGTCCCACCCGACACGATCGAGGCGCCCAACCCGGCCAACGCCGCGGCCAGCGCCCGGGCGTTCGTCACGGTCTGCACCTGGTCACGTCGGAAGGCATCGGTCGCCGCCTCGCGGAACGCAACCGCCTTGGCCGCGATGATGTGCATCAGCGGACCGCCCTGGATGGCGGGAAAGACCGCCTTGTCGATCTGCTTGGCGAGGGACGCACGGCTCAGGATCATGCCGCCGCGCGGACCACGCAGGGTCTTGTGCGTGGTGGTCGTCACGACATCGGCATGGGGAATCGGCGAGGGATGGACCCCGGCGGCGACCAGGCCGGCGAAATGGGCCATATCGGTCATCAGGTAGGCACCCACCTCGTCGGCGATCTCGCGAAACGCAGCGAAGTCCCAGGCGCGCGGATAGGCGGTCGCTCCGGTGATGATCAGCTTGGGCCGATGCTCACGCGTCAGCGCGCGCACCTCGTCGAGGTCCACCAGGTGCGAGGTGCGATCGACGTGGTACGCCACGAAGTTGTAGTACTGGCCGCTGAAGTTCACCGGCGAGCCGTGGGTCAGGTGCCCGCCCTGGTCGAGCGACAACCCCAGAACCGTGTCGCCGCGCTCCAGCAGCGCGTGGAAGACGGCCATGTTGGCCTGCGCTCCGGCATGCGGCTGGACGTTGGCGTGCTCCGCACCGAAGAGCGCCTTCGCCCGATCACGGGCCAGGTTCTCGGCGACGTCGACCACTTCGCAGCCGCCGTAGTAGCGGCGTCCCGGGTAGCCCTCGGCGTACTTGGCGGTCAGGATCGATCCCATCGCCTGCAGCACGGCCAGGCTCGGATAGTTCTCCGACGCGATCAGCTCGAGGTGCGTCCGGGTGCGCTCCTCCTCGTCCCGAACGACCTGCGCGATCTCGGGGTCTTCGGTCTCAAGCGGCGCCCAGAAGTCCATGGGCCGAAGTGTAGACCGATGCGTCCGGCTCAGGCCGGGCGTCGTGCCCAGGCGACGCGCGGATCGATGGACCGATGCAGCCGGTGCATCACCCGGCGCCAAACGCTGGCTCCCGGCGTTGGACGATGCAGCCGGTGCATCACCCGGCGCCAAACGCTGGCTCCCGGCATTGGACGATGCAGCCGCAACATCAGCCTTAGCGAGCGACGCCCTATGGCATCGGGAGCGATCGGCTGGGAAGATCAACACCGCGCGCCAAGTCCGCGGGGAGCCGCCGTCAGCTTTCCTGCGCCTCGATCTTCGCGATCTTCGCGAGACGCGGCACGTGCCGCCCGCCCTGGAACTCGCCGGCGATGAACGCTCTGACGCAGGCGCGCGCCACCTCGATGCCGGTGATCCGCGCGCCCATGGAGAGCACGTTGGCGTCGTTGTGCTCGCGACCCAGGCGCGCGACGACGGGATCCGCGGCCTCGACGCAGCGGATGCCGCGCACCTTGTTCGCCACGATCGCCTCGCCGGTGCCGCTGCCGCCCAGCACGATGCCTCGCTCGTACTCGCCGCGTGCCACCGCGCGCGCAACCGGCGCAATGAAATCGGGATAGTCGACCGGCGCGGTCGAGAAGGTGCCGAAATCACGGTACTCGACGCGCAGCTCGTCGAGCAGCGTGCACAGCTCACCCTTCAGGGCAAAGCCGGCATGGTCAGAACCGATGGCGACGCGCATGCGCGTCAGTCTATGCCGCCGATGACGGCTTCGAGCTCACTTCGACCGATGGCGCCCTCGCGCAGCAGCCTCGGACGTTCGCCGGACAGGTCGATGACCGATGACGCCACGCCGCCGGGCACCCGCCCGCCCTCGACGATGGCGTCAAGCAGATCGCTGTCGGCGAAGGCGATCGCCACGTCATCGGCATCGTAGGTCTCTGGCTCGCCGCTGCGGTTGGCGCTCGACGTGGCCAGGACCCCGGCCTGCTCGATCAACGCCAGGGCGAGCCGGTGGTCAGGTGCACGAAAGGCCTGGCTTTGCCCACCATCGGTTGCCGGAAGGACCAACGTCAGACCGCCGGGCCAGAAGGCGTGGGCCAGGCGGGCGGCGCGCTGGTCGCCGACATAGCCGAGCGCCAGCGCCTGGTTCAGCGAGGAGACCAGCAGCGGCACGCGCTTCTCGACCGGACGACGCTTGGCGGCGAACAGGTTCGCCAGCGCCGCCTCGTCGCGGGCGCGGCAGCCGATGCCATACACGGTGTCGGTCGGAAAGGCGACCAGGCTTCCGTCGCGCAGCAACGCGGCCGCGAGCGCGATCCCATCCGCATCGGCCGAAAGACGGTCAGTCACCTGGGTTCACAGTCGCGCGATGCGCACCACGCGCTCGATGCCGGCCAGGTCGGGAAGCGCCGAAACGGCGCATCGCAGCGGGAGTGCGTCAACCAGCCAGCGGACCGCCTCCACCTGGCCGGCGCCGATCTCGAGCAGCGCCACGCCACCGGGTGCCAGGCGCGCGGGAAGCTGGTCGAGCAGGCGCCGCAGCACGTCGAGGCCGTCCAACCCGCCATCCAGCGCGGCACGCGGCTCGTAGCGCAGGCTGCCGGCACGCTGCTCGACATCCCCGGCCGACACGTAGGGCAGGTTCGCGGTCAGCACGTCCGGGCGTGGCAGGACCCCGGACCCGGCGGATGGCTCCGTGGCAAATGCCAGCAGGTCGCCGCAGGCCAGCGAGACGAGGCCACCGGCGCCGTGGGCCGCCAGGTTTTCAGCGGCGAGCTCCAATGCGTCCGGCGAGAGGTCGCTGGCCACCAGCCGGATGCGCCCGAGCGCCAGCGCGGCGTGGAAGCGGGTCGCGAGCGCCACGGCGAGGGCGCCGCTCCCCGTGCCCACGTCCCAGGCGACCAGGGGTGATGAATCGCGCGCCAGGCGCGCCGCGAGCTCGCCGATGGCCGCCTCGGCGAGGAGCTCCGTCTCGGGGCGCGGGATCAGCGCCCGCGGGTCGGTCGCGATGCGCAGCGAGAACCATTCCTTGAAGCCGCGGATGTAGGCGATCGGCTCGCCGCTGGCTCGTCGCTCGACCCAGCCGCGCAGCGCATCGGGCGCGCCGTCGGGAAGCTCCGCCTCCGGATGGGCGCGCAGCCAGGCGCGCTCACGGTCGAAGGCGTGCGAGACGAGCAGCTCGGCGTCGAGCCGTGGCGTCGCCGAGCCGGCCGCGCGCAGCCGCTCGGCGGCATCGCTCACCGCCGAAGCGACGGTCAGGGCACGCAGCTCAGGCCGAGTCATCGGCGCCGATGCGAGCCAGACGTTCCGCCTGGTCGCGCTCGGAAAGTGGCTCGAGCAGGCGATCGAGGTCACCCTCCAGGAGGCCCGGCAGGTTGTGCACGGTCAGGCTGACGCGATGATCGGTGACCCGGTCGTCGGGAAAGTTGTAGGTCCTGATCTTCTCGGCGCGTTCACCGCCGCCGACCTGCGAGCGACGCACATCGCCCCGCTCCTCGGCCTGCCGCTGCTGCTCGATCTCCAGCAGCCGCGCACGCAGCACGGAGAGTGCCTTGGCCTTGTTCTTGTGCTGGCTCTTCTCGTCCTGGATGGCGACCATCAGCCCGGTTGGCAGGTGCGTGATGCGCACGGCCGAGTCAGTGGTGTTGACGCTCTGCCCGCCGGGCCCACTGGACCGATAGACGTCGACGCGCAGGTCCTTGTCGGGAATCTCGATCTCGACCTCGTCGGCCTCGGGAAGCACTGATACGGTGGCCGTCGAGGTATGGATCCGGCCGCTCGCCTCGGTGCTCGGCACGCGCTGCACGCGATGGACGCCGCTTTCGAACTTGAGACGAGAGTAGGCGCCCGCGCCGCGCACCTCGGCGATCGCTTCCTTGAAGCCGCCTGCCTCGCTCTCGCTCGAAGAGAGCAGGTCGACCTTCCAGCGGCGCCGCTCGGCGTAGCGCGCGTACATGCGGAACAGGTCCGCCGCGAAGAGCGCCGCCTCCTCGCCACCGGCCCCGGCGCGCACCTCCAGGATGACGTTGCGCTCGTCGTTCGGGTCGCGCGGCACGAGCAGCATCTTCAGCTCATCATCGAGCACCTGCGCGCGTCCTTCCAGCGCGACGATCTCCTCGCGCGCCATGGCTCGCACCTCCTCATCGGGGTCGTGAGCCATCTCGCGGGCGGCCGACAGCTGGTCGCCAACATCGGTCCAGGCTCGGAAGGCGCTGACGACCGGCTCGAGGCGCGACAGCTCGCGGCCGTACTGCTCCAGCAGCGAGGGGTCGGAGCCGACCTCGGGCGTGGAGAGAAGCCGGGTCACCTCGTCGTGGCGGGCCTCGATCTCCCGCAGCCGGTCGATCATGACCGGGTCAGGTGATGATGCCGGTGGTCGGGTCGACGACCGCGGCGGTCGGCTCGCCGGGCAGGTCGGTCGCCGTGCGGTCCGCCTCCAGGCACGAGCTCAGCGAGGCGATGCTGACCTCGAGCATCGAGTGGTCCGGCGGTCGCGTGGTCAGCGACTGCAGCCACAGCCCCGGTGCGTAGATGGCGCGCACCAGCCGGTTGCCGTAATGGCTCGCCCCGAAGCGCACCAGCTCGTAGCCGAACGCGGCGATCACCGGCACGAGCACGATGCGCGAGGCGATCAGCACCGGCAACGGCACCCCGGCGCGCGGAATCAGGCCGAAGAAGAAGATGCTGATCACGACCACGATCAGGATGAAGGTCGTGCCGCAGCGGGTGTGCGCCGTGCTGAAGCGGTCGACCGCCTCGGGCGTGAGCGGTTCGCGCGCCTCGTGCGCGCTGATCGCCTTGTGCTCCGCGCCGTGGTAGCCGAAGACACGCTTGATGTCCGGCATCAGGCCGATCAGGGCGATGTAGCCGATGAAAATCCCCAGGCGGATGCCACCCTCGACCAGGTTGGCCAGCAGATCGTCACCGGTCGCCCGCTCGGCAAAGGTCGACAGGAACAGCGGCAGGACGAAGAAGAGGGCCACCGCGAAGCCGATGGAGGCGGCCATGGCGCCGATCAGCGCGCCCTTGCCGATCTGCACGTCCTCGCCCTCGGCCGCGATCGCCGCCGAGCGCATCAGCATCCGCGTACCGATGATCAGCGTCTCGTACAGCACGAAGACGCCACGCGCGAAGGGGATCTTCACCAGGCGGCTGCGAGTCAGTGCCGGCGGCAGGTTTTCGGAATAGGTGCGGATGCTGCCGTCCGGCGGACGCACGCTCATCGCCACGGTGGTACGGCCGCGCATCATGACGCCCTCGATGAGCGCCTGCCCGCCGTAGAAGAAGTCCGGCATCCGGAAACGAGCCCGGCCCGCCGTGGTTCCAATCGACTGGATCACGAACGGGCCGGTCGCGATGAGCAGCTCCGGGATGAGGAAGATGAGGTGCGGCGCGAGTCGCGCCGGCCAGCCGCTGAGCCGGCGCTCTCGAAGGCTCAGCGCAGCGAGCGCTCCATGCGCCGCTGGAACCGCTCGACCTGGCCGGCGGTGTCCACGATGTTCTGGGTGCCGGTGTAGAACGGGTGGCAGTTCGAGCACACCTCGACCCGGATCGACTCGGAGGTCGACCCGACGGTGAAGCTGTTGCCGCACACGCAGTGCACCTGCGCCTGGTAATAGGTTGGATGGATCTGTGGCTTCATGACTCTGTGTGGGAACTCCTGCGCCGATGCGAAGGCTACGCCTGCGCGGCGACGACGCTCACGCGCTTGCGAGCGCGTGTCTCGTGACTGAACTTGACCTTGCCCTCGGCAGTGGCGAACAGCGTGTAGTCGCGGCCCATGCCGACGTTGCCACCGGGATGGAACGTGCTGCCGCGTTGCCGCACGATGATCGTGCCGGCGAGGACGTGCTGTCCATCGCCGCGCTTGACGCCGAGGCGCTGGCCGACGCTGTCTCGTCCGTTGCGGGACGAGCTGCCGGCCTTCTTATGTGCCATTGCTGATCATTCCTCCGCCGGCTTGGCCGCTTTGTTGGCCCGCGGCGCGCGAGCGCGCTTGGGCTTGTCCTCTGCCTTCGGCTTGTCCTCTGCCTTGGCAGCCGATGCCCGCGTGCGCTTCGGCTTCTCATCGGTCGGGGCCTTGGCTGCAGCCGTTGCCTTGGCCGTTGCCCTGGCTCTGGGCGCCGCCTTCGGCGCTGCCTTGGCCGGAGCCTTGGCTTCGAGCGCATCGGTCTCGGCCGCCTTGCTGCGAGCGTGGCTCTTGCCCGAAGCATTGATGCCGTCGACACGCACGCGAACCAGGTGCTGCCGATGGCCGGTACGACGGCGGTACTTCACCTTCTGCTTGAACTTGAAGATGACCAGCTTGGGACCGAGCTCCTCGCCCAGCACCGTGGCGCTCACCGAGGCTCCCGCAACTGTTGGCGTACCGATGGTCACATCGTCGCCGTCGCCGATGAGCAGCACCCGATCGAAGGTGACCGATTCGCCGCTCTCCGCCGCGAAACGCTCGACGATGAACTCGGTGCCCGCCTCGACGCGGTACTGCTTCCCGCCGCTGGTGACGACGGCGTACATGCTTCTCTCCGTTGTTCGTTGATTCCTTCGCCAGCGCACGGCGAAGCGGGCCTGGGGACAGCCCGCGGAACGGCGAGTTTACCGGGCGATGGGGGGAGTGTCAACGAAGAGGAGCCTGGTGCGCGCCGCCGCCTCGACGCGAACCGGCAGATCCAGGGCGCCGACCACGTCCTCGGGCCGCCCCGCGCCGCTGGGATCGAGGCGCAGGACCATGCGCAGCCGCCCACGATGGGTCTCCTCGTCCACCTCGAGCACCTCCACGTCCTCGACGTAGGGGCGCAGGTCACGCAGGCCGGCGTCGCTGCGCCGCTCGCTCTCGCCGCGTCGTCGCTTCCCGAGGAGCCGCGGCGCGGCCAGCAGCCGAACGACGGCGCCACGCAGGCTATCCTGGGTGAGCTGATCGTTGCCGCGCAGCGCGACTTCGTATTCGGCGGCACGCAGCTGCGAGGCCGCCGACGGAAAGCCATGCCACACCTCGCGCGCATCGACCATTTTCACTCCCTCGGTGAGCTGCTGGCCGGCGGCAGTGATCCGCTCGGCGGGCACCAGGTCGTCGAAATATGCGTCGAGCACCTCGCCACGCAGCTCGATGCCGACGGGAAGGTTGGCAGCCAGCTTCAGCCTCGGTCGCGGCTTCTGGGCGTTGCTGTAGGCGAGCGGCAGGCCAGCCTCGCGAAAGACGCGCTCGAACTCGTCGATCAGCTCAGCCTGGCGCAGCCGCAGCGCGGGATGCTGGCGCGAGAACAGGATCTGCCAGCGCTGTCGCGGCTGACCGTCGGCGGCATCGTTCATGACACGCCGCATGGTACGCGCCGGAACCGATGGTCGGCCACCATCGGTGGCTGGGGCCGCGCGGCGAGATCAAGCCGATTGACGTCTGCCATCGACGCGCACTCAACGGGGCGGGGGCGGGGGCTGGGCGGTTTGCGTCACTTGGTTGATTCGGCTGCCGAGCGCGGCGAACTGCCGACGGCTCATCTGACCAGATGGCGCAGCCGTCCATCAAGGTGCCGTCGGTCCGCGCTTCGGTCCGCGCTTCGGTCCGCGCCTCCGTCTGCGCTGCGGTCCGCGCCTCCGTCCGTAATGGGCTGTTTCGGGCGCCTTATCCACGGAATCACACCCCATACGGTCGCCAAAGAGGCGCAAGACGCCAAATTCGGACCCCTTACGCACCGGGATCGGCCTCGGTGGCATCCGCTGCGCAGATAAGGGTCGTGTGTGCGCCCATTACCGCCGGTGACCACCGCCCGCACGTGACCACCGCCCGCACGTGACCACCGCGGACCGGGCGCCGGTCGCCAATTGAGCCCAAGAAGGCCGACGGTGATCCGATACGAGCTGAAATCGGGCGCCAAGGCGTCAGCGGCTGGAATGAGGCTCCCGCGCGGGCGCATGGGCGTCGTGAGCACCGCCTCCCGGGAGCCTTGACGACCAGACGTTGGTGGACGTTGGTAATGTTCCGCACCAGGCGCCTTATGCAGCGGACCGGGCCCGTCCAGTCGCAAATCTTGCGTAAAGGGCCGGATCGGACCCGTTACGACCGAAAATCGGCCTCCAGGGGCCGAGTCGCGCGAATAAGGGTCCCGTGCAGGCGCCTTAAGCGCTGGAGAACACGCGGGAAGCAGCGCCGGAGACCGCGCGGGAGACCGCAGGAGACCGGCGGGAGACCGCCCGAAGAGCACCGCAGCCGCACCGCCGCGGCGCATCGGTCAAGTCAGAAGGTCGGCTTGCGCGAATGCATGCGCACCGACTCGAGGATCCCCATCCCGAACAGCAGCGAGATCATCGACGAGCCTCCGTAGGTGACAAATGGCAGCGGGATGCCGGTCACCGGCATGATCCCGACCACCATCCCCACATTCACCAGCAGCTGGAACAGGATCATGCTCGCCAGCCCGACACTGACCATCGTGCCCAGCGCATCGCGCGCGCCCCAGCCGATGACCAGCACCCGCCAGACCAGCAGGCCGAAGAGGGCGAGCACGATCAGGCCGCCGATGAAGCCGAGCTCCTCGGCGACCACGCTGAAGATGAAATCGGTCGACTGCACCGGCAGCAGTCCGGATCGATTCAGCCCGCCAGCGGTCAACCCCTCGCCGAACCAGCCGCCCGAGCCGACAGCGTTCAGCGACTGGATGAGCTGGTAACAGGTGTGCTGTGGATCGACCGACGGGTCCAGAAAACAGAAGAGCCGCTGCCGCTGGTAGATGGCCAGCGACTGGACCGCCAGCGGCGCAACCGCCACCACGCCCCCCGCCATGACCGCCATCCAGCCGATGCTCGCGCCGCTCATGAAGAGCATCCCCACCAGGATCGCCACGAAGACGAGCGCGGTACCGAGGTCGGGCTGGCGGTAGACCATGAAGGTCGGGATGGCCATCAGGACCCCCGCGCCGACGATCGTGGAGAGCCGTCCGACCTTCTCGCGCCGCCCGGTCAGGAAGCTCGCCAGCACGACCACCATCAGCACCTTGCAGACCTCGCTGAACTGGAAATCGAGCCCCGCCACGGTGACGGACATCTGGGCGCCGAACAGGCTGGTACCGATGACCGTGGTGATCGCCAGCAGGCCGAGGACGGCGACGTAGATCGGCACGGTGAAGGTCGTCAGCCAGTGGTAGTCCACGCTGGCCGCCACGAAGAAGATGGTCAGGCCGATGCCCGTCCAGATCACGGTCTTCACTGTCTGGCTCATCCCGCTGGCCGACGATCCGCCCGCACCCAGGCTCGCCGAGTAGCCCATCGCCACGCCGAATCCGACCAGCAGCACGACGTACAGGAGGAGCTGCCAGTCGAAGACGCGCCACTTGTGTGCCCGCACGTTCTGGCTGAAGGTCGAGCTGATGGCACCCATCGGTCAGTTGGCGTTGCGCACGAGCGCGAAGTTGTGCGGGTCGAGCCGCAGGTCCTGGTCGAGCTTGAAGTACTTCTGCAGGAAGTACTTGACCACTTCGAGCGACACGTTGCCCGGCACGACGGCGGCATAGGTGAAGGTCACCACCGCGAGCTTCGCATCGGTCGCACCCGGCTTCGACGGCAGATAGGCCACGAACCAGGAGTGGAAGGGCAGGGTGTTGTTCCTGGTCTTGGCGCCGAACTCGGCGGTGCCGGTCTTGCCCGAGAGCGCGCCCGGCAGGTTGAGATCGCGAATGTTGTATGCGTGTCCGGAGGTAACCACCTCGCGAGCCGCGATGCGTATGACCCGCTGGTCCGCGGCGCTCGCCTTGAGCGTGCCCAGGATCTCGGGCAGGTAAGCCTTGACCAGCTTGCCGCTGTCGCTCGTCTCACCGCGCACGATCATGGGGCGCATCAGCTTGCCGCCGTTGGCCAGGGTCGAGTAGGCGTTGAGCAGCTGCAGCGGCGTGACGGCGATCACGTTCTGCCCGATGCCGGCCTGCGCCAGCTCGCCGGTGTACAGGTTGGGACGCCCGTTGCGGCGCGCCCATTCGGTGCTGGCCACGATGCCGGCCGCTTCGCCGGGCAACGGCACGCCGCTCTGCTTGCCGAATCCAAGCTGTGCCGCCGCGTCACCCAGCCGGTCGACACCCTGCTTCACAGCCATCTGGTAGAAGAAGGTGTCCGAGCTGATGGCGAACGCCTGGGTCAGGTTCAGCGGCCCGAAGCCGGTGTGGTTCCAGTCGAAGAGGCACTGTCCGCGTGGCGCGTTCGGAATCTGGTAGCAGCCGTAGGTCGGCCACAGGCGCGTGGGCGTCGTGACGCCCGACTCCAGCGCCCCCAGGCCGGTGACCAGCTTGAAGGTGGAGCCAGGTGGATAGGTGTCTGAGATGGCATGGTTGCGCAGCGGCTTGCCGGGCCGGGTCAGGTACGCCTGGTAATCGGTCGCGCTGATGCCGGCGGCGAACTTGTTGTTGTCGTAGGCGGGCAGCGATGCCATCGCCAGGATCTCACCGGTCTGCGGGTTCATGACCATCGTCACGCCCTCCTGCACCCCGGAGGCTTTCATGCCCCACGTCAGCGCGTCGACCGCCATGCGCTGGGTCGCGGCGTCGATCGTCAGCATCAGGTTCTTGCCAGGCGTCGGCTCGCGGACCGTGTCGAGCACCTTCACCGCGCGCCCCAAGGCGTCACGCTGGACCAGCTGGGCGCCGTAGGTGCCGCGCAGCTCCTGCTCGAAGCTGGACTCGACGCCGTCACGACCGATGGGATCATCCGGCAGATATCCCTGGCTGGCGAGGTTGGCGAGCTCCGTCTCTGAGATCGGTCCGGTGTAGCCGATGGCATGGGCCAGCAGCGATCCGTCGAGATTGCCCTTCTCGTCGAGGTACTCCCGCTGCGGATCGACCTCGACCACGATCCCCGGCAGCTCCTGGCTGCGCTCGCCGACCAGCAGGGCCGCCTGTCGGCTCACCTTGGTGAGCGGTACGAGATCGTACGGGGAGCCGTGGAAGGCATCGAAGCGCTGCTCGAGAACTTTCGCATTGGCGCCGATGAGCGACGCCAGGCGGCCGATCACCGTGGACACGCCGGCCTTCGTGACATCCGCCGGCCGCGCCTTGACCGCCCACGACGGAACGTTGACTGCCACCGGCCGCCCCGTGCGGTCGAAGATGAGCCCGCGCGGCGCGGGAATGGGAATCTCGGCCGTGTGGGCGGCGGCGGCACGACGGGCGTAGAGATCGCCCTGCAGGATCTGCAGCTGGAACAGACGACCGCCCAGCAGGGTGAAGAGCAGCACGGCCGAGACGCCGAATGCGATGAATCGGGCCGGCGATCGCGGCAGGTCGAGACGGCCCTCGTTCAGATCGGCCATGGACCTACCAGGCGGCCTTCTCGTCCACCCAGAAACGGGCAGCGAGCATCCGGGTGGGGTAGAGCAGGAAGCCGCAGATCGCCGCATTGAGGACCGCGGCCGGCAGGATCAGCTCGAACGGGATGCCGGTCGTCAGCGGCGCTCCAACCAGCCGGTCGATCGAGAGCAGGACGCTGTCCGCCACGATGCTGCCGACGAACGCAGCCAGCACCGGATACACCCACACCAGCCGTCCCAGCAGCCCGCCAGCGCCGGCGACCATCGCCGCCACGATCAGCTGCGCCAACGGAATGCTGCCAAGCGGTTCGGGAATGAGCAGGTTCGCCGCCGCCCCACCCACGAATGCCCAGAGGATACCGGCCTCGAACCCAAAGGTGCAGGTGACGAGAACGACCGCCACCAGCAGGAGGTCCGGCTTGACGCCGGCGACGACCACCACCGGCGCAAGGCCGGCGTGAACAATGCCGACGAGGACGGCGAGGAGGGCGCTGGTGTAGGTGATCGGAACTGCCCCCGGTGTTTGGCGCGGCGGACGGTGCCGGCGGACGCCGACGAGTATACCGAGGGCCGGCCGGCCCGCCATGGGACCTCTGCCCCCGCCGCGCTCACATCTGAGTTTTCACGTGAAACATCGGCCGCGAACGACGCCGCCGGTAAGCCGCGAACTACGCCGCTGGTAAGCGCCCGGTAAGCGGGAAACTGGTAGAATCAACGAGCCCATTCGAACTCGCAGCGGAGCGTCTGTGGTCAGGGTCACGGCCTGTGCAAACCAGAAGGGC
>JBBSHF010000051.1:0-13634 GCA_038253355.1 Candidatus Limnocylindria bacterium | reverse complement strand
TCGGCCGGCGCCGACGCCATCTTTCCGATCTGGCTGACCGATGCCGAGCTGATCGGCCAGATCGTCCACCAGGCTGCGGCACCGGTGAACGTGCTGCTGCGCCCCGGGACGCCCAGCATCGCGGAGCTGAGCGCGCTCGGAGTGCGGCGCATCAGCGTCGGCGGCGGACTGGGGCGGCACGCGCTGCTCGTCGCCGAGTCCGTCGCGCGGCAGCTGCTGGCGGGCGACTCCACGGCGTTCGCCGACGTCGGCGAGGGGTAGCTGCGAGGGTCGTATCGGCCCACTACTGGGGCGAGCGCCTAATGTGCCGTCAGCGGCCCCTTATTCACCGCTGGCGCTGTCGAGGTTCGTTTCCTCGCCCGTAAGGCGCCCGCAGCGGGCCCCTTGGCCATGATTCGCGTCCGTGACCGCGGATAAGTGGACAGCAGCGGCGCCGCAGGGCGTGGCTCCGTCCCACGCCGGGCATAAGGAGCCGGGAACGGCCCATTACTGCTGTGACGGTGGTGCGCCGGGATGAGGCGCCGTCAGTCGCCCACCGGTCAGCCACCTCGACCTTCAGTCTCCCTCGGCCAGGAACCCCTCCACCAGCTCTTCGTAGCCGGTGAACGAGGAGCGGACCGTGTGCCCGCAGTCGCGATCGACCTCCAGCCGCGCCCCGGGGATGGCCGAGGCCACCAGTTGCGTCGACGCCAACGGCACGATCTGATCCTGCCCGCCCGCCAGGACGAGGGTGGGTGCGCTGATCTCACGCAGCCGCGAGGTCACGAAGGACGACGGATCCAGCGTGGCCTTCAGCTCACCGATGAAACGCTCCGGGGTGGCGGGCTTCGGCTGGAAGCGCGCCGCGACCGCGAACGCTTCTGCCGACACGGACCCCGCCGGTTTCATCTGCACCGCCAGGCGGGCGAAGAACTCGCCCCACCGGCCGGCCTCCCCGAGCGCGATCCATTGCCGCATGCGCTCGTCCATGGCTGAATCGGGCGCCGTCTCCGATGCAACCGAGGCGAGGACAAGCCGCGCGACGAGCTCGGGATGATCCACGGCCAGCCACAGCGAGATGCGTCCGCCACCCGACTCGGCCTCGATCGCCACCGGACGGCCCAGCTCGCCCACGGCCACCGACACGGCATCGGCGATCACGCGCGGATGCATGATCCGTTCCGCCTCGCCGGCGTCCTGCGGATCCGCCGGCAACGGCCTGCCCAGCACGACCACGGTGCGCGCGCGCGCGCGGCCGCTCCATCGGCGCAGGAGGATCGAGTCGGTCCCTGCCAGCGGCCGCAGGCCAGTCTCGACGCCACCCAGCACCAGCAGCGGCACGCCAGGCCCGCCGCGCAGCGTGAATGCCTCGATCCGGCCACCGCGAATCGGGATGGAGTGAACGCGCGGCTCGTCAGACATCTGCCGCGAATCCTAGCCTGCTAGCATCGGCGACATGATCAGCCGTGCCGAAGTCGAGCATGTCGCCCACCTGGCTCGCCTGGGCCTGACCGATGCCGAGATCGACCTGATGCAGACCCAGCTGTCGCGCATCCTGCAGGCGATCGAGGCGCTGCGCGAGGTTGACACCAGCAGCGTCGGGCCGACGGCGCAGGTGATCGCGCTAGAGAACGTGATGCGCGACGACGCCACGCGGCCCGGGCTGAGTCGCGAGGCGGTGCTGGCGAACGCTCCGCTGCGCGAAGGACCGATGCTCCGCGTGCCCGAGGTCCTTGAGGAAGGCCGATGACATATCTGCCGCTTCCGGATCGCACGATCAGCGACGTGGCCGGGCTGCTACAGACCGGCGAGACATCATCGGTCGAGCTGACCCGCGCCTGCCTGGCGCGCATCCACCGCGATGGCCAGCGGCTGAACACTTTCCTGGCGGTTGGGGAGGAAGCCGCCCTGCAGTCGGCCGAGGCCGCCGATGTCGCGCGCAAGGGCGGCGACGATCGCCCGCTGCTCGGCATCCCGTACGCGCTCAAGGACATCTTCGTCACCCGCGCCCTGGACGCCGACGGGAACCCGACGCAGGGCCTGCCGACCACCGCCGGCTCGCGCATCCTGGCTGGCTACCGCTCGCCGTACGCCTCCTCCGCCGAAGAGCGGCTGAGCGCCGCCGGCGCGGTCCTGCTGGGCAAGACGAACTGCGACGAGTTCGCCATGGGATCGTCCAACGAGAACTCGGCCTACGGCCCCGTGCGCAACCCGTGGGACGAGACCACCGTTCCCGGCGGCAGCAGCGGGGGCTCCGCGGCCGCCACCGCGTCGGGCCAGGCCTTCTTCGCCACCGGCACCGATACCGGCGGCAGCATCCGTCAGCCCGCCTCGCTGAGCGGCATCGTGGGGCTGAAGCCGACCTACGGCAGGGTCAGCCGCTACGGGATGGTCGCTTTTGCCTCGAGCCTCGACCAGGCTGGTCCCCTGACGCGCGGCGTGCGTGACGCCGCCACGGTCCTGCAGGCACTGGCCGGCCACGATCCGCGCGACTCGACGAGTGTCGAGCTGCCGGTTCCCGACTACAGCGCGGCCCTCACGGGCGAGGTCAAGGGCCTCCGCCTGGGCGTGCCGCGCGAGTATTTCGTGAGCGGCATGGAGCCGGGGGTCGAGCGCGCCGTGCGCAACGCCATCGGTCTGCTGGAGGGAATGGGCGCCCAGATCGTGGAGGTCAGTCTGCCGTCCACCGACCAGGGGCTGGCGACCTACTACATCATCGCGCCTGCCGAGGCGAGCACCAACCTGGCGCGCTACGACGGGATCAGGTACGGCTTCAGTGCGGGCAGTGACGACCTGCTCCAGAACTACCTGCGCACACGCGGCGAGGGCTTTGGAACGGAGGTCAAGCGCCGGATCATGCTCGGCACCTACGCGCTGTCGGCCGGCTATTACGACGCCTACTACGTCAAGGCGCAGCAGGTTCGCACGCTCATCAAGGACGAATTCGACCGCGTCCTGACCAATCTCGACGCCCTGCTGGCGCCTACCTCGCCGAGCGTCGCCTTCCCCATCGGTGCCAAGACCGACGATCCGCTGCTGATGTATCTCAACGACGCCTGCACGCTGCCGGTGAACATCGCCGGGCTGCCGGGGATCAGCGTTCCGTGCGGCCTCTCCGACGGCAAGCCCGTGGGGCTGCAGGTCATTGGTCGCGCTTTTGATGAACCGATGATCCTGCGCATCGCCGACGCCTACGAGCGCGCCGCCGGCTTCGCCGACCTGCGTCCGCCGACCGCCGCCTGATGGCTGAGATCAGCCACGTCCGCATGGGCGTGCCCGACCAGGGGACGCTGAGCCGCGTGCTGCGCGAGGCGGGCACCACCATGTTTCCGCAATGGCTGTACGCCGAGCCGCACGAGGACGCCCGGATCCTGTGGTGGGGCATCCGCGGCGCGCCGACCCAGCTTCTCGACGTGCCCGACGAGCCGGCGAAGCGCCGCCTCTTTCCGAGACCCAACGATGACTGGTCGGAGGCGCCGCGTGGCCTCGTCCTGGCGACCCTGGACGCGGAGCGAGCCGCCGCGGAACTCGAGCCGGTGATGGGCAAGGACTGGCACACCGTGGCAGACGATCCGCTGCTCGCCGCACATTGCTACCGGATCGCACTGGGACATGGCTTCGTGGTGCTGACGGAACCGATGGCCGAAGGCTACACGGCGGCCTGCCTGGCACGCTTCGGCGAGGGACCGATCGCCGTGGCGCTCGACGGCTCTACTGCCACCGGCCGGCCGGTCAGTAGCAATCCGGTGACGCTGGGGCCGGCGACGTACGTGCGCATCGGGGAGCGCACAGCGCCGTTGCTCATCTTCCTCCCCGCGGGTGAATGACGCCGCCCACGTCGGGGAGGTCCTCGCCTGGCGCCGCCGGCGCGAGGAGCGGCTGCGCGACCCCGATGGGTGGCTCAGCCTGGTCGGCCTCGAATGGCTGCACGCCGGTGAGAACCGCGTCGGAGGCGATGCCCGTGCGGACGTACGGCTGCGCGGCGTCGACGCGCCCTCGCACGCGGGCAGCATCTTCGTCGAGGACGGCGCCGCGCGCTTCGTCACGGCGCCTGGCGCGCAGGTCACCCGCGACGAGCGGCCCGTCGGCGAGCTGGCGCTGCGTGACGATCTCGACGGCGCTCCCACCATGCTGGCCATCGGCTCACTGCGTTTCCACCTCATCCGCCGCGGCGACCGGCTCGGCATTCGGGTCCACGATCGGGCTGCCCCGGGCATGGCAGTGTTTCGAGGTCTCGACTCCTTCCCGATCGACCCGACGTGGCGGGTCACGGCTCGCTTCGAACCGGCATCGGGACGGACCGTGCCGGTTCCGGACGTCATCGGCCTGCTCACCGATGAGCCCTCGCCGGGCAGCGTCGTCTTTGAGCGCGACGGCAGCGAGTACGGCCTCGATGCCCTGGAGGGTGGCCATGACGGCCGACTCTGGCTTGTCTTAGGCGACGCGACCAACGGTGGCGAGACCTACGGCGGCGGTCGCTTCCTGTACACGGAACCGCCAACGAAGAACGGCACCATCGTTGCCGACTTCAACCTCACCTATAACCCACCCTGCGTGTTCAGCCCGTACGCCACCTGTCCCTTGCCCTGGCCACAGAACCGGCTGCCGATCCGTATCGAGGCGGGCGAGAAGTCGTACCGGACGCCCGGCTAGACTAGGCACATGAGCATCGAGGCGACCACCCGGGCAGCCGGACGTCCGACCGCCAACTTCCTGTCCACGAAGGTGCGCGACATGCCCCCGTCCGGGATACGGCGCTTCTTCGACATGCTGGCCGAGATGACCGACGTCATCAGCCTGACCATCGGCGAGCCGGACTTCACCACTCCGCAGCCGATCACGCGGGCCGCCATCGACAGCCTCGAGGCCGGAGAGACGCACTACACCGCCAACGGCGGGATGATCGAGCTGCGCGAGCTGATCGCGGCGAACCTGGCGCATCGGTACGGCGTCAACTACGACCCGCGCACGGAGCTGATCATCACCGTTGGCGCCAGCGAAGGGGTGGATGCCAGCCTGCGGGCCATCCTGGACGCAGGTGATGAGGTGATCTACCACGAGCCGTGCTTCGTCTCGTACGCGCCGTGCATCGAGCTGGCGGGCGGCATTCCGGTCCCGGTCAGCACGACCGATGCGACCGATTTCCGCGTCTCGGCCGATGCCATCGAGGCCGCCATCACGCCACGCACGAAGGCGATCTTCCTGGGCTACCCGAACAATCCGACAGGTGCGGTGCTGTCACGCGAGGAGCTGGAGGCGATCGCCGAGGTGGCTCGCCGCCACGACCTGCTGGTCGTCTCCGACGAGATCTACGACCGGCTGGTGTACGGCTCGCATCGGCATGTCGCGGTCAGCTCACTCGGGGGCATGCGCGGGCGGACCGTGCTGATCGGCGGCTTTTCCAAGGCGTATGCCATGACCGGCTGGCGGATCGGCTTCGTCGCCGCGCCGGCGGAGCTCATGGCGGGCATCGCCAAGGTGCACCAGTACGGGATCATGTGCGCGCCGACCGCGTCGCAGTTCGCCGCCGTCGAGGCGCTGCGCAACGGTGAGTCCTTCGTGGTCGAGATGCTCGCCGAGTACGACCGGCGCCGGGTGCTGATGACCCGCCGCTTCAACGAGATGGGCCTCGCCTGCTTCGAGCCCGAAGGCGCGTTCTACTGCTTCCCGAACATCACCTCGACCGGGCTCGACGATGAGCAGTTCGCCGAGCGGCTGCTCCACGAGGAGCGCGTGGCGGTGGTTCCCGGTTCGGCGTTCGGACCCAGCGGCGCGGGCCACGTACGCGCCTGCTACGCAACCGCGTATGAGCAGATCGTCGAGGCCATGGATCGCACGCAGCGTTTCGTCGAGCGCTGCCGCAGTGACAGCGCCGACAGCGCCGGCAGCGCGTGAAGCTCGCCACCTTCGGCGAGATCGCCTCCTTCGTCGAGCCGCGCAGCGGTCAGCGTGTCCCGATCCGCTACGCCGCCTACGCACTGGCCGATGGCGAGGTGACGACTCTTGTCGAGACGCTGCTCGAGCGCGTGGGCGACGGAGGCTGGGCTCGCCAGCTGCCGTCCAGCACTGCCGCCTCGCAGCTGCGTCCGATGCTCTTCATGCGCATGGCCACGCTGGCCATTCCGGGGATCACCTTCGCCGGGCGCGGCGCGCAGATCCTGCTCGACCTGGGAGCCACCGCGCAGTGGACCGGTGACCTGCCCATCCACGCGTTGATCACGCCGGCGGAGGGTGGTGAGGGACTCGCCGTGGAGCGGCCCCCACAGCTTCCCGAGTAGGCCCCGCTGGCCGCTCAGGCGGAGGCGTGCTCCATGCAGGCGTGCGCGAAGGCGAGCATCGCCTCGACCTCCTCGCGCTCCGAGCCTGACGCGTTGGCGGCCAGCTCGATCTTCGGATCCTCGGCGATCAGGCGCCAGACGGAGCGCATCTGGCTCGGATCCTCGCCCATCTGCCCATCGCTCTGCAGTCGCACGCCGCGGACGCTGCGCCATCGGTAGACGGTTCCGCGCAGATACCAGTCGGAGTCGGCGGCCGAACCGGTGGGCGCCCACGAAAAGTCCGCCAGGCCGATGTCGGCGGCGACCAGGATGCGCATCCGACCGTTCTCGGGGTTGATCGTGACGTGCGTCGCCAGCTCGGCCGCGCCCAGGTCGCCCATCTGGCGCTGCAGCAGCGCACGCGCCCTGCCGAGCGAGTCCCACTCACCGATCTTCATGCCCGCAGCCTAGCAGGCAGGCGTGCCGGCATCACGCCTCCTGGGCGATCGCCGCGCGCCGCCGTCGCCGAGGGAGCGGCAGCTTGCCGACGGCCAGGATTGGAGCCACCGCCTCGAGAGGCACGGGCCTGGCGAAGTAGTAACCCTGGCCGAGGCTGGCGCCGCGGGCACGCAGCGCCACGAGCTGTGCCTCGGTCTCGATGCCCTCGGCGACGACCTCCAGGTTCAGTGTCCGGCCGATGTCGATGATGGACTGGACGAGCACGCCCTCGCGGTCCTTGGTCATGGCCGTTACGAAGCTGCGATCGATCTTCACGATGTCCACCGGGAAGCGCCGCAGGCGCGCCAGGGACGAATACCCGGTCCCGAAGTCATCGAGCGCCAGCCGGATCCCGCGTCCGCGGAGCGTGCGGATCGTTCGAATCGAGTCGAGACTGTCAGTTGAGAGCGCGCTCTCGGTGATCTCGAGGATGAGCGATGTTGGCGGAAGCCCGCTCTCGGTCAGCGCTTGCTCGACGTCGTGCAGCAGCGTGCCGTGCTCGAGCTGTACGACCGAGACGTTGATTGCGACGTCGAGGGTGTCATCTGGCCCAAGCTCGCTCTGCCATGCCCGCGTGTCCCCGGACGCGCGTCTCAGTACGAAGCGACCGATGGGCAGGATCAGCCCGGTCTCCTCGGCGATGGCGATCAGCTCGGGCAGAGGAACGAACTGGCCGTCTGGTCCCCGCCAGCGGAGCAGCGCCTCCAGTCCCACCACCGAGCCGTCGGCCAGCGAAACGATTGGCTGGTAGTGGACTTCCAGCTGGTCGCCGGCGATCGCGAGCTCGAGGGCCTGCTTCATCGACAGTCGGCGCATCGCTTGTTCGTGCATGCCCGGCTCGTACATTTCCTCGCGGTTCTTGCCGCGCGCCTTTGCCAGATACATCGCCAGGTCGGCGTTCCGCAGCAGCTCCTCGGGCGTGCTGCCGTGTTCGCCGCTGATTGCCATGCCGATACTTGCCTGCGTGGAGACCGTATTGCCCTCCAACTCGAACGGCGAGGACAGGCGATCGAGTATGCGTTCCGCGAGCGCGCGCGGCTCCTCGGACGAGGTTTCCTCGAGAAGGATGGCGAACTCGTCCCCGCCGAGCCGTGCGGCGCTGTCCTCTGTCCGCAAGCCGTGCCTCAGCCGATCGGCGACCGCCTGGAGGAGACGGTCGCCGGCCTCGTGCCCGAGGCTGTCGTTGATGGTCTTGAAGTCGTCGAGGTTCAGGAACAGGACCGCAATGGATCCTGCCGGCTGCCTGGTCGTGCGCGCTAGCGCGTGCTGGACGCGGTCGACGAAGAGCGCCCGGTTCGGGAGCGCGGTCAGTGGGTCGTGGAGTGCCTGGTGACGCAGCTGATCCTCCAGCTGCTTGCGGACGGTGATGTCGTCGACGAGGGCGTTGAAACGGACCTCGCCGCCGACGTCGATCGGCCAGATTGTGAGCTCGACGGGAAATTCACGACCGTCACGGTTCAGTGCCGTAACCTCGATGCGCTTGTTGAGCAGGGGACCTTCTCCGCTCGAAAGGGAGCGCTTCATGCCCTCCACATGGGCTGCCCTCTGCGCCTCTGGAATGATGAGCTCGGCGACGATTCTCCCCATTGCCTCTTCGCGCGACCACCCGAATGTGTCGACCGCGCGCTGGTTCCAGTCAATGACGCGACCCTCGGTGTTCATCCCGATGAACGCGTAGCTCGCGGTTTCAATGATCAGCCGGGTCTGCTGCTCGCTGGCCTGCAGAGCCTGCTCCGCGCGCTTGCGCTGGCTGATGTCGAGCAGGACGCCCTGCACGAGCGTCGGCGTACCAGCCAGGTCGGCCTGCGTCTGCGACTCCTCGTCGAGTACCCACACGTCGTGTCCATCGGCGGCGCGCAGCCGGTATTCGCGGGGCACCCCCAGCTGCGACGGTCCCGTCGTCGAATCTCGTTCATGGCCCAGGACCAGCTCGCGATCGTCTGGATGAATCTGCCGCGCCCAGAGGGTGGGGTCGTCGAGCCATGCCTGCGGAGGAAATCCCAGCATCGACTCGATCTGCGGGCTCACGTAATGCCAGCGTCCGTCGTCGCCCGGCTCCGCGACGTAAACGACGCCGGGATGACGCTCCACGAGCGCGCGGTACTTCGACTCGGTAGCTGATAGTTCGTGGCCAAGCCCCTGTTCGCGGAGAATCGCCATGTCCCGGTCCTTGAGCAGGACGCTCTGGCGGATCGCGACGGTGACGAGCACCAACGCGATGGCGGCGACGTTGAGGATGCCGATCGTGCCTGCCGTCCCGCGCACGAAATGGATGGCGATCAGGATCGGCGTGAGTCCGATGGCCACCAGTGGCATGCTCGATCGTAATTTGGCGGCGAACCTGACGTAGGTGGGGTGCTCGTCGACCACGTCGGTCCAGGTGATCGTGCCGAGCATGACGAAGAGCACGCCGAGCGCCAGGAAGTGGGTCGCTGCGCCGGTTTCGTGTAGCTCCGCCGGTTGGGGCGATGCAACCCGCCACAGGAAGCCGATCCCAAGCAGCACAAGGCCAACCAGAACGACGTACGCGCCGTGTGGGCGGCGCTCCGCGCGCACGGCCAGATCCAGGAGCAGCGTTGCGCCGGTCGTCGCCAGGAAGAAGATCGCATATGCGAGATCGACCACGTTGGTCGGGCTCTGTCCTGTCGCCTGGCCGAACATCGTCAGCATGAGCGCGGCGGTGGCGAAGAAGACGGTCGCTCCGTCCAGGTAGACGGCCAACTCCTCGCTCGGACGGAGCTGGCCCTTGAGGGCGGAAACGTACGCGACGCCTGCGCACAGCAGCACGCCGATGAATGGCAGATCCGAAAGCTTGAGCGCAGAGGTGTTGCCGAGTGCCACCTTCACGTCCCGCAGGACCTCGCCGACGAGCCAGAAGGCGATCGCCATCGTGATCCACGAGCGGACGGCCCTGACCCGCCCGGTGGTCCCCTGTATCGAGAGGAGCGCCGCGATGAGTGAGATGGCCGACGCGAAGGTCAGCTCAGCGCGCGTCCACGGAACGGCTCCCATCGCGCCGGTGAACGGGCTGAGCAGGATGATCAGGACGAGCGCCCCGAGGCCACCCAGGATCAGCGCGCGCAGGCGCGCGGAAAGGTCGCGGTATGCCATCGGTACGCTCGCCGTGAGCGTCGAAGCAAGAGCCACCATGGGAAATCACGAGGTACAGGAAGCTGAGCGTACGAGCCGGACAGGTGACCGGCCATGACCCATATGTCCCACGCGAGCGCGCGCGCGCAGGCCAGCTACCGGAAACTGCTTGTGAAAGGCGCTTCAACGCCGAAAGTCCCGTTGCCAACGACAAGGTGCTGAGTATCGTCCGGGGTGCGGATCGGTCATCCCTATCGGTGCGTGAAATGGAATCGCAGGAAACAAGGAAACATCGATGTTCACGACCCTCGCCCGTCGCCCGACGATGGGCCTCGCGCTCGCCGGCGTTGCGGGAATGCTCGTCGTCGCTCCGGTTGCTGCCGTTAACCAGGTGACCCAGGTCGTCACGGCGGGGACGCGCAGCGCCAGCGTTGCCGACCTGACGCTCGCCGCCGTGGCCTACTCCCACGGCGCCCAGACGAGCAGCGGCAGCCTGACGCTCACCGCTGACGACTCCACGGGGTCAAACCTCGGCTGGAACGTGACGATCCAGTCGTCGGCTTTTGTCTACAGCGGGGCCAACAGCGGGACGAACATTTCTGCGGCCAACTTTGCACTGACCTCGGCTGCAGCCCCCGCGATGACCGCCGGCCAGGCGGTCGACCCCGTCGCTGGCCCGAAGGTGCCTGCGATCAGCCCGGTCGGCACACTCGACAGCGCTCGCAAGACGGTGCAGGCGTTGGCCCTGTTCGGGAAGGGAACTTACACGCAGGCGCTCGGTGTGAGCCTGACCATCCCGGCGCAGAGCGCGGCGGGCACCTACACCGGCACGCTGACGACCACCATCGCCGCCGCGCCGTAGGCGGACGCTCGCGCATAACACGGCCGCCGTTGCGATGAGTGCCGAGCAACGGCCCATCTTCGTTGCGTGCAGGGCTACTCTTCCGGAGATCATGGAGGTCCCTCACCGAATCTGGGCCATCAGCGTGCTGCTGGTCGCAACGCTTTCGCTGGGCGCGATAGGCCCGGCGCTCGCTCAGCACGAGCCACCACGTCTGGGCCTGACGCCCATCGGCGTGGATGGACAGTTCTTCGACCTCCGGCTCAACCCGGGTCACAGCGTGAAACTTCAGGTCGAGCTTGCCAGCTTCGGCCAGGATGCCGTGCGGGCTCGGACCTATGCTGCGGACGCCTACAGCCTCATCAACGGCGGCTTTGGCGCGAAGCTCTTCGGTGAGCCGCCCTCGGGTGCGACCCGTTGGCTGCATTACTCGGCCCGCGAGGTCACGCTCGCGGCGCACCACGCCGTGGTCATCGACTTCAGCGTGACGGTCTCGGCCGGCACTCCGCCGGGCGACTACATCGCCGCGGTGGTGGCGGAGAACGCCGAGCCCTATCGTGGCGACGCAGGACCGGTGACGCTCGACCAGGTTGATCGGGTCGCGCTCGCCGTCGCGATCGATGTCCCTGGGTTGCGTGCGCCAGCCCTCGAGATCGGCGCGGTCGGCCACAAGGCCGCCGCCGGCACGTCATTCATCACCTTCGAAGTCGCCAACTCTGGCAACGTCCATCTCAAGCCGCTGGGGGAGTTCACGCTGCGCGACGCGGCTAGGAAGGAACTGGTGCGGGCCCCGGCCGTCATGGACAGCGTGTACGCCGGCTCCAAGACCCTGTTCGAGGCGCCCCTGGCGAAGCCGCTGACCCCCGGCGATTATTGCGCGGAGCTATCGCTGAAGGACCTGGAAACCGGCGCCTCCGACGCCACGAGATGTCTCCTCTTCACGGTGAAGCCCCCTCCGGCCAGCGCGCATGTCGAGAAACAGACTTCACGGGTTCCTATCCTGCAGCCCGCAGTCGACAGGATTGCCCAACACCCGTTTCCGGCGGCGCTCATCGCAGCCGCCATGCTCGTCATCGTCTGGCTCCTGTGGCGCCGGCGCCCGCGGCGGTGTCGGGACTAACGCCATCTGACCGATACAATCGCAGCATGACCCGCTACGAGACGATCATCGGTATCGAGGTCCATGCCCAGCTGCGGACGGTCTCGAAGATGTTCTGTGCCTGCCCGTCCACGCCGCCCGCGGATGGCGACGAGCCAAACACGCGTGTCTGCCCCGTCTGCCTGGGACTGCCGGGCAGCCTGCCGGTCATCAACCGCCGCGCGGTGGAGCTGGTGGTGCTCACCGGCCTGGCGCTGGAGTGCCACGTCGAGACCGAGGCGGTGCGCTTCGAGCGCAAGAACTACTTCTACCCCGACCTGCCCAAGGGCTACCAGATCAGCCAGTACGCGCTGCCACTCTGTTCGAATGGGCGTCTGGTGGTGCCTGTCGCCGCCGAGAAGGTTGAGATCAGCGTGGGGATCACCCGTGCGCACCTCGAGGAGGACACCGCCCGGATGCAGCACGCTGGACGCGGCTACACGCTGGTCGACTTCAACCGGGCGGGCGTGCCGCTGATGGAGATCGTCACCGAGCCCGACGTTCGCTCGCCGGCGCAGGCCCGCGCCTACGGCGAGACGCTGCGCGACATCCTGCGCTACATCGGTGCGTCAAACGCGGATATGGACACCGGCTCCATGCGCATCGAGGGCAACATTTCCATCAGACCGATGGGCACGCAGCGCTTCGGCACCAAGGTCGAGGTCAAGAACCTCAACAGCCTGCGCTCGCTGGAGAACGCGATGGCCTACGAGATCGAGCGCCAGGCCGATGTGCTGCAGCGCGGCGGGACGCTCGTGCAGGAGACGCGCGGCTGGGACGAGGTCGGCGGCCGCACCATCGTGCAGCGCCTCAAGGAAGAGGCGAACGACTATCGCTACTTCCCCGAGCCCGACCTGCCGCCGCTGCGACCCTCCCTTGAGTGGGTTGATGCCTTGCGCGCCTCGCTGCCGGAGCTGCCCGCCGCGCGCCGACTGCGCTACGCCTCGGCTCACGGGCTGTCGCCGTATGACGCCGGGGTGCTCACCGGCGACGTGGCACTGGCCGGCTACTTCGACGCGGTAGTGGCGGCGGGTGCCTCGCGAGGCCTGACGCCGAAGGCGGTGGCCAACTGGATGACCGGCGAGTTCAGCCGCCTGCTCAACCAGCACGCCGCCGAAGGCCTGCGGGCCGATGCCGTGGCGCTGCCGCCCGCCTCGCTCGCCGAGCTCATCGTCGAGGTCGAGGCCGGCCGCGTGAGCCCAACGAATGCCAAGGCCGTGCTGGCCCGCAGCTTCTCCACCGGGGAGTCGCCCGTGGCCGTCATCGCGGCCGGGGGCCTCGGCCAGCTGAGCGACACGGGCCTGATCGCCGACGCGGTCGCATGGGTCCTGGCCGAGCACCCGGCGCAGGTGGGGGAGTATCGGTCAGGGAAGCAGCAGATCTACGGGTTCCTGGTGGGCCAGGTCATGAAGCGCACCGCGGGCCGCGCGGACGCGCGCCTGGTGAACGACGAGCTCCGTCGCCAGCTTTCCGGGGAGTAGCGGCGCCGGCGGCTCGCTGGGCGCCGCTGGCCCGTCCCCAGCCCGCGTTGCGCATTTGGTTGGATCAAGCCGTCGGGACGGCCTCAACGGCCCAAGTTTGTGCCGCCTCTGGTGGTCTCAAGCGGTGAACGCCAACATCCGCTGGTCAGCGGGCGACAGCGGTATCGACGCTGCCACGCCAAGGTGCAGATGTCGGTACCAGTCGCGGTAACACGGCCAACGACCGATGCGTGAGCTTGTCTGAGCACGGGTCTCGGGCTTGGCCTGCTCCCGGAGTGCGTTAGCGCGACCAGGAGCGACAGATGCCAAGTCGGGGCAGTCCGCGGTGCGGCGGTGCCACGCGAAGGTGC
>JBBSHF010000050.1:0-13989 GCA_038253355.1 Candidatus Limnocylindria bacterium | reverse complement strand
GGGGCTGCCTGAGAGGTTTGAAACAGCCATTACCTGAGCCGCCCTCTCAAACCTCAGGCGCGCTGACCACCTTGCACCTGGTGTCGGCAAATGCCGGAGATAGTGGTCGCGGAAAGCAGATTCCGCGAGCTCCTCCGCGGTTCACCCCCATCCGGCGCAAGAAACGGAGAAGGAGACGCTCGAACACGAGCTGAAACAGGCTTTCTCCGGCGTTTGCCTCCATCGGATACAAATCGGGTGGGATCCAAATCGGGTGGATCCAAATCGGGTGGGATCCAAATCGGGTGGATGCAAACAGGGCGCAGCGGAGTCAGGCGTGGCCGGCCGGACGAGGCTCTGCTTCGGCTCGACGCCGCTGGGGTTGTCAGCTGGCCCTCCGCCACGGGGCCGTGTCAGGAGCGGCGTATACTGGATGGACACATCGACCCGGAACGGGCGCACCCGTTCGGCGCCGACCTATCTGGAACCCGCGCATTCGCGGAAGCCGAAGGAGGCGCATCTCGTGAACATTCACCCTCCCCTGATCGACCCGGCCAATGCCCGCGCCACGCTGCACGCCGGCAACCGCGAGTACACGTACTACCGCCTCGATGCCACCGGCGCCGCGGAGCTCGCGCGCCTGCCGTACACCGTCAAGGTTCTGCTCGAGAACATGCTGCGAGGCGCGGCCAGCGCCAACCCGCTGCTCACCCCGCGCGATGTCCAGGCGCTCGCCGGCTGGGACCCGAAGCAGCCCGCCGAGTACGAGCTGCCGTTCATGCCGTCGCGGGTCATCCTCCAGGACTTCACCGGTGTTCCGTGCGTCGTCGACCTGGCCGCCATGCGTGACGCCGTGGTGCAGATGGGCGGCGATCCAAGCCGGATCAATCCGCTGGTGCCGGCCGACCTCGTCATCGACCACTCCGTCCAGGTCGACATGTTCGGATCGAGCAACTCGTTCGCCATCAACGTCGATCGCGAGTACGAGCGCAACGGCGAGCGCTATGCGCTGCTGCGTTGGGCGCAGCGAGCCTTCGCCGACTTTCGGGTGGTGCCGCCGGGGACCGGAATCGTGCACCAGGTCAACCTCGAGTACCTGTCGAGCGTGGTCGCCTCGCGCAAGGATGCCGACGGCCGCGAGGTCGCCTTCCCTGACACGCTGGTCGGGACTGATTCGCACACGACCATGGTCAACGGCCTGGGCGTCGTCGGCTGGGGCGTCGGCGGCATCGAGGCTGAGGCGGCACTCCTGGGGCAGCCGCTCTACCAGCCGATGCCCATCGTCATCGGCTTCCGCCTTGACGGTCAGCTGCCATCCGGCGCGACGGCCACCGACCTGGTCCTGTACGTCACCGAGATGCTGCGCAAGCACGGCGTGGTCGGCAAGTTCGTCGAGTTCTACGGTCCGGGGCTCTCCCGCCTCGGGCTGGCGGACCGTGCCACCATCTCGAACATGAGCCCGGAGTTCGGGGCGACGGCGACGCTTTTCCCCGTCGACGACGAGACGCTGCGCTACATGCGCATGACGGGCCGCTCAGAAGAGGTGGTCCAGCGCGTCGAGGCCTACACCAGGGCGCAGCTGATGTTCCGCACGGATGACTCGCCGGAGCCGATCTTCAACGAGTCGTTGGAGCTGGACCTCGCCGAGGTGCGGCCATCGGTGGCCGGACCTCGGCGCCCACAGGACCGCGTTGCGCTCACCGACCTGCGCGACAGCTTCCGCGGCCTCTTTCCGAACGGCCTGCACACGCACGATGACAGCGGTACGCCCACCGTCGTCGAGGTGTCGCAGCCGCAGGACGTGGTCGAGGAGGCGTCCGAGCAGTCGTTCCCGGCCAGCGACGCCCCCGGCTACACCAAGGACCGCCAGGACAGCGTGATAGCGGCGCCGCGAGCGCCGACATCGGTCCCACCGCGTCAGCCCCAGGAGATCCCGGCACACGCGCACTATTCCGCGGTCGAGGTGGATCTCGACGGTGAACGGGTGAAGCTGTGCAATGGATCGGTGGTGATCGCGGCGATCACCTCGTGCACCAACACCAGCAACCCGAACGTGATGGTCGCCGCCGGGCTCCTGGCGCAGCGGGCAGTGCAGCGCGGGCTGCGCGTGCCGCCCTACGTCAAGACCTCCCTGGCCCCCGGCTCCCGCGCGGTGACCGACTACCTGGACGCCGCCGGACTCACCGATCCACTGAACGCCCTGGGCTTCAACCTGGTCGGCTATGGGTGCACGACCTGCATCGGTAACTCCGGCCCATTGGCGGAGCCGGTGGCCAATGCCATCGAGGCCAATGACCTCGTGGGGGTGGCCGTCCTTTCCGGCAACCGCAACTTCGAAGGCCGCATTCATCCGCTGGCCCGCGCCAGCTATCTCGCCTCGCCGCCGCTGGTGGTCGCCTTCGCGCTGGCCGGACGGGTCGACATCGACCTCACGACACAGCCGCTGGGCATCGGCTCAGACGGAGTCGAGGTCTTCCTGGCTGATCTGTGGCCTTCGCCGGAGGAGGTCGCCAAGGTCGTCGCCGAGCGGGTCAGCTCCGAGATCTTCACCCGCAACTACGCCAGCGTCTTCGATGGTGATGACCGATGGCGCTCCCTGCCGGTGCCCGACGGTGATCGCTACGACTGGAGGCCGGATTCGACGTACGTCGCGCTGCCGCCCTTCTTCGATGGCCTCTCAGCCGAGCCACCGCCAATGACCGAGATCGTCGGCGCGCGCGTCCTCGCGATGCTGGGCGACTCGGTGACCACCGATCACATCAGTCCCGCGGGCGCCATCCCCCGAACCTCGCCGGCCGGCAAGTGGCTGACCGAGCACGGCGTCGAGATGCGGGACTTCAATTCGTACGGCTCGCGCCGCGGACATCACGAAGTGATGATGCGCGGCACGTTCGCCAATATCCGGCTGCGCAACGCGTTGACGCCCGACGCCGAGGGGAATGTGACGGAGCACCTGCCCAGCGGGGAACGGATGAGCATCTTCGATGCGGCCATGCGCTACGCGGACGAAGGGATCCCGCTGGTGATCCTGGCCGGCAAGGAATACGGTTCCGGATCGTCGCGCGACTGGGCAGCCAAGGGACCAATGCTGCAGGGCGTTCGCGCAGTGATCGCCGAGTCATACGAGCGCATTCATCGATCGAACCTGGTGGGCATGGGCGTCCTGCCGCTGCAATACAAGCCCGGCGACACCGCAGCTTCGCTCGGCCTGACCGGCCGCGAGACCTTCGCCATTCACGGCCTGCCCGATGGGGTTCAGCCGCACCAGGAGATCACCATCAGCGCGCGGTCGGAGGGTGGCGGCGCACGCACATTCCGAACGATGGCGCGTCTGGACGGTCCGATCGACGTTGAGTACTACCGTAACGGCGGCGTGCTGCAGACGGTGCTGCGGCGGCTGGCGCGGGAGGGCTCGGCATAGCGGAGCGCGAAATGGCGAAGCCGTCGCCTGCGAACCGCCGTGGGGAAGGTTGCAAATGTCACGGAGGGCGTGGACGCGCGCGGTGTCATCGGTCTAGACTCAGGCCTCGAATTCGCCAATGAGATGGCTGGAGTGCCCACCCCGTGACGACCAGCACCGTCGACGACCTGCGTGCCAAGATCCGCGAAGTGCCCGACTTCCCCAAGCCGGGCATCCTCTTCTACGACATCACCACGCTGCTCAAGGAGGCGGATGCCTTCGCGCAGGTGATCGACCGCATGGCGGAGCAGGTCAAGGGCGCGCAGATCGACCTCGTGGTCGGCATGGAGTCGCGCGGCTTCATCTTCTCGGCGCCGCTGGCCTACAAGCTCGACGCCGGGTTCGTGCCGGTCCGCAAGCTGGGCAAGCTGCCGGCCGAGACGATCGAGGTCGAGTACGCGCTCGAGTACGGCACAGCGACCTTGGAGATCCACCGCGACGCGATCCAGGCGGGCCAGCGCGTGCTGATCGTCGACGACCTGCTGGCCACCGGCGGTACGGTGATGGGCACCATCGAGCTGGTGCGGCGGCTGGGCGGCGAGATCGCAGGGCTCTCCTTCATGGTCGAGCTCACCGCGCTGCACGGCCGGGACCGTCTCGGCGAATTCCAGATCAACGCGCTGCTGACCTACTAGAAAGCACGGGATAGACCGATGGCGGTGGCGCAGCGGCTGGCGAACCGGATGCGCGCCGTCACGGATCGCGACGAGATCGCCGCCTTCCTGCGCACCGATCGTCTGTACGCGGCCTACGCCCTGGGCGATCTGGACTCGCCAGCGCATCGCCGACTCACATGGGGCATGGCCTACGACGCGGCCGGACATCCGATCGCCTTGGCTATGCACCACGAGGGCCTTGTTCCGCAGCCGCTCTTCGCCATGGGCGATCCGGACGGCATCCGCGAGATCCTGGCGGACGTGATCAAGCCACGCGACGCCTACTTTCAGGCGGCGCAGGTGCACCAGGGCGCCATGCGCGAGCTGTACGAGCTCGAGGCGCCGGTGACCATGCTGCGCATGGTGGTCGATCCGTCCACCTTCCGGCCGTTTGCTGGTCCGGCTGATCGCCTCGGCTCGGCCGATGTCGAGGACCTCAACCGGCTCTACCAGCTCGGCTTGCGCACGGGCTTTCCACCGTCGATCATCGAGGATGGGATCTACTACGGTGTCCGTGTTCGAGGCCGCCTGGTGGCCGCCGCCGGGACCCACGTCATCAATCCGCGCGAGCGGATCGGGGTGGTGGGCAATGTGATGACCCACGCCGATTACCGCGGCCACGACTTCGCCAAGATGGTGGCCTCGGCGGTGACTGCCGAACTGCTCGACCGTGTCGGCGAGGTGGCGCTGAACGTGCATGACGACAACGCAGCGGCCATTGCAGCCTACACGCGACTCGGCTACCAGACGCATTGCCGGGTCATCGAGCGGCTGGGACGCCGCCGCGCCGGCGGGTGGGGATTGATGCGACCGCTTCGGGAGGCGATTCGACTGACGTGGCCACGCGACAACCGGTGAGCAGCGACATTCGCGACATCGGTCTGGCCGATGTGGGCGTCCTGAAGATCGAATGGGCCGATCGACAGATGCCGGTGCTGGCCGACATCCGGGCACGCTTCGCCTCGGAGCGCCCGCTCGAGGGCTGGCGCATCAGCGCCTGCCTGCACGTCACCTCGGAGACCGCCAACCTGATGCGCACGCTGGTCGCCGGCGGTGCCGAGGCGGTGCTCTGCTCGTCGAACCCGCTGTCCACCCAGGATGACGTGGCCGCCGCGCTGGTGGCACGCTACGGGATCCCGACGTATGCCATCAAGGGCGAGGACCGCGACTCGTATTACGCGCATATCGCGGCCGCGCTCGACTTCGCGCCGCAGATCACCATGGACGACGGCGCCGACCTGGTGACCGCGCTGCACACCCAACGGACCGACCTGCTCGGCGGCGTGGTCGGCGGCACCGAGGAGACGACCACCGGCGTGATCCGGATGCGCGCCATGTCGGCCGCCGGGAAGCTGCGCTACCCGGTGGTGGCGGTCAACGAGGCGCTCACCAAGCACCTGTTCGACAACCGATACGGCACCGGCCAGAGCGCGATCGACGGCATCCTGCGCGCCACCAACGTGCTGATCGCCGGCAAGACGGTGGTCATCGGCGGCTATGGCTGGGTGGGTCGCGGAATCGCGTCGCGTGCCGCTGGCCTGGGTGGCGTGGTAGTCGTGGTCGAGATCGACCCGATCCGTGGCCTCGAGGCGGCGATGGACGGCTATCGGGTCATGAACGCGGATGCGGCAGCCGCCGAGGGCGACATCTTCATCACCGCCACCGGCAACCTCAACGTCTTTGCCGGATCTCACTTCCCAATGATGCGCGACGGGGCGATCCTGGCCAACGCGGGCCACTTCAACGACGAGTTCGAGCTGGGCGCCCTGGAGGCGCAGGCGGTGAGCAAGCGCGAAGTGCGGCCCTTCACCACCGAGTACGCCATGGACGATGGTCGTCGCATCTACCTGCTGGCCGATGGGCGCCTGGTCAACCTGGGCGCCGCCGAGGGTCACCCGTCACTGGTCATGGACATGAGCTTCGCCAACCAGGCACTCGGCCTGGAGTGGCTGCTGGCCCACGTCGATGAGCTCGAGCCGCGGGTCTACGGCGTCCCCGACGACATCGATCGCGAGGTCGCGCGCCTGAAGCTGGCCTCCATGGGCGTCGACCTCGACGGCATGACCCCCGAGCAGAAGACCTACTCCGAGTCCTGGGAGTCCGGCACCTGAGCCACCACATGCCCAACCACGACCTGCCCATACTGTTCACCTCGGAATCCGTGACGGAGGGCCACCCCGACAAGCTGTGCGACGCGGTCGCGGACGCCATCCTCGACGACGTGCTGCGCCACGACCGCAACGCTCGGTCGGCGGTCGAGGTCGCGGCCACCACCGGGCTCGTGTTCGTCATCGGTGAGCTGAGCACCAACCACTACGTCGACGTGCAGACCGTGGTGCGTGAGACGGTCAGGGAGATCGGCTACAACAGCTCGAAGCTCGGCTTCGACTGGGAGACGTGCGGCGCCATCGTGGCGCTCAAGGAGCAGTCTCCCGACATCAAGCAGGGCGTCGACGACGCCCTGGAGTCACGCCAGGGACTGGAGCCGACCGCGCTGGGCGCCGGTGACCAGGGCATGATGTTCGGCTTCGCGACCGATGAGACGCCCGAGCTGATGCCGGCGCCGATCGAGCTGGCGCACAACGTGGCGCGGCGGCTGGCCACGGTGCGCAAGGACGGCACCCTGCCCTTCCTGCGCCCGGACGGTAAGAGCCAGGTGACCGTCGAGTACGACGCCGAGTGGCATCCGCGCCGGGTTCACACGGTGGTGGTCAGCACGCAGCACGATCCGGACATATCGCTCTCCCGCCTGACCGATGCCATCCGCGAGGAGGTTATTCCGCAGGCGATCCCCGCCGATCTGCTCGATGAGAGGACGCGCTACCTGGTCAACCCGACCGGTCGCTTCGTGATAGGTGGACCGATGGGTGACTCGGGCCTCTCAGGTCGCAAGATCATCGTCGACACCTACGGTGGCATGGGTCGCCACGGCGGCGGTAGCTTCTCGGGCAAGGACCCCACGAAGGTCGACCGCTCCGGTGCCTACATGGCCCGCTACGTTGCCAAGAACGTGGTCGCCGCCGGCCTGGCGCGGCGCTTCGAGCTGCAGCTGGCCTACGCCATCGGCGTGGCGCACCCGCTGGCGGTGAACGTCGACGCGTTCGGCACCGGGACGGTCGACGAGGAGCTGATTGTCGAGCTCATCGGCCGATTCTTCGACCTGCGCCCGGGCGCGATCATCGAGGCGCTCGACCTGCAGCGGCCGATCTACCGCCAGACGGCGGCCTACGGTCACTTCGGGCGCACTGATCTCGATCTCCCCTGGGAGCGCACCGACCAGGCCGACATGCTGCGCGATGCCGCCGGGCTGCGCGGCGAGGCGCGCCTTCCCGCTTGACCCGTCGCTGGGGTGAACGGCGCTGGACCTCTGCCCTGCTGGCGCGGGTGCGTCGGCTCCTCGGCGGCCGGCCACGTGAGGTTCCGCAGCGGCTGCCGAACCTTCCGGCGCGCCTGCGCCGCGGTGAGCTGGCGGCCTCGTACCTCGCCGCAGAGCGCGACGGACAGCACCGACGGGCGGCCGTTGCCGCCGTGGCGGCGGCGGAGCGGGCCATCGTCGAGCACTCCTGGTGGGCGGCCGATGCGTGGGCCCACCGGGCGCTGTGGCATTTCGAGCGCGAAGAGTTGACGCTGCAGGCGGCCCGCGCGGCGCGGCGCATCGGGGAGCTGCGGACCATGGCCGGCGACCCGTCGAGCGCGCGCCGCTACTATGCCGAGGCAATCAGCGAGGCCCGGGACATCGGCGCCGAGCGCGAGGAAGGTCTTTCGGCGCTGGGCCTCGGTCGCGCCGAGCTCGACCTTGGGAACGTGACCACGGCTCGGCGCCTGGCGCAGATCGCGATCGATCTGCTTGAGCGTTGTGGCGCGCCGGCCGACGAGGTCCGCGCCGCTCTTGAGCTGCGCGGCGAGGAGAAGGAGGTCGGATGAGCGCGATGAAGGTCGGCATCGTGGGTGCCGGGGTGATGGCCGAGGCGATGATCGCCGGGCTACTCGTCGAGGGTCTCGTCCCGGCCGACGTGCTGGTCGCCTCGCACCCGCGCGCCGAGCGCCGCGACATCCTCTCCCAGCGCCACGGCATCCGGGTCGTCGGCTCGAACGCCGAAGCGGTGCGTGGCGCTGAGATCGTGGTGCTCGCCGTCAAGCCGCAAATGCTCGTGCGCGTCATGCACGAGGTGGCGCCCGCACTGCGCGACGAGCAGGTGGTGCTGTCCATCGTGGCGGGCGCGACGCTCACCGCACTGGCCGATGGCCTGCGCCACGCGGCGGTCGTGCGCGCCATGCCCAACACGCCCGCGCAGATCCGACGCGGAATCAGCGTCTGGGCCGCTGCATCGGCCTGCACACCTGCGCAGCACGACCTCGCCCAGGCGGTGCTCGGAGCGCTTGGTGAGGAGCGCCAGGTTGCCGACGAGGAGTTCGTGGCGATGGCGACCGCGCTCTCGGGCACCGGTCCGACCTACCTGTTCGCAGTGATGGAGGCGCTGATCGACGCCGGCGTGCACCTTGGCTTTCCGCGCGATCTGGCGCATGACCTGGTGGCCGCCACGCTGCTCGGCTCGGCCGAGTTCGCGTCGCGCTCCGACCTGCATCCTGCGCAACTGCGTAACGCGGTGACCTCGCCGGGCGGCACCAGCGCGGCGGCGATCTACGAGCTCGAGAAGGGGCGCCTGCGCACGGTGCTCTCGGACGCGGTATGGGCGGCGTACCGGCGCACGCAGGAGCTGGGCGAACTCCTGGAACGGGAAACCACCGCCCGGTGATGGTGTAGCCTCCCCGCCGATGTTCGCCATCATCCTGGCCGGCGGCTCGGGCAGCCGTCTCTGGCCGCTCTCGCGCCGCAAGAGCCCGAAGCAGCTGCTGGCGCTGACCGGCGAGACGAGCCTGCTGCAGCAGAGCGTCGCGCGCCTGGCGCCGCTGCTCAAGCCGGAGGAGATCTACGTCATCACCTCCCAGGCGCACGTCCGTGCCACGCAGCAGCAGCTGCCGCAGCTCCCCGCCGACAACGTGCTGGGCGAGCCGCTGGCCCGCTCGACGGCGGTAGCCGCCGCTCTCGCAACGGTCCTGGCGCGACGTGATCCTGACGAGGTGGTGCTCATCCTGCCGGCCGACCACTTCGTCGCGGACGAGCCGGCATTCGTGGACGCCCTGCGCGAGGCTGCCCGCGTCGCGGAGCGTGGCTATCTCGTCACACTGGGGGTCACCCCGACGCATCCGGCCACCGGCTATGGCTACATCAAGGCGGGAGAGCAGCTGCATCCCGCCACACCCGGCGCCCTGGTGGATCGCTTCGTCGAGAAGCCGAATGCTCCGACCGCGGCGCGCTTCCTTGACGAGGGTGGCTACCTGTGGAACGCGGGCATCTTCGTGTGGCGCGCCTACACCTTCGACCACGCCGTTCAGCGCTATCAGCCCGACCTGGCCAGCGCGCTGGGCCAGATTGCGGCGCTGCATCGGACGCCGGGCTGGATGAGCGAGATGCGCGACATCCTGGAGCCGCTGCCGGCCATCCAGATCGACGCCGGCATCGCCGAGCCGGCGGCGGCCGAGGGCCGCATGGCGGTCGTGCCGCTCGAGGCCGGCTGGTCGGACATCGGGTCGTGGTCGGCCCTGCTGGAGGCGCTCTCGAGCAAGGCGGGCACCGACATGATCGGTAGCGGACAGCACCTCGACCGTGGTTCGCAGCGCGTCCTGGTGCATGGCGGCGACCGGCTGGTGGTGACCATCGGTCTGTCGGACGTGATCATCGTGGACACGCCGGACGCCTTGCTGGTGTGCGACCGGGATCGGTCGGAGGAGATCAAGCTGGTGCTCGAGGAGATCGCGCGCAAGGCAGGCGAGCGCTACCTCTAGACCGATGGCTCTCAGAGACCGCGTGGCTTCCGTTCCTCGCGCTCTATTCACAGGTGAATGTGAACGCGCCTCGACCGCGGTGGGCGGGGGCGTGCATTCACCTGTGGTTGTGAGGCCGCTCACGCCCTGGCCCCGACCGGTTCCCATTCACCCGCGACGTCAGATCCGACAGCCGCCGGCGGGCATGTCCGCGCACATTCTCCAATGAATGCGCCCGTCCGTTTCGCCTGGCTGGCGCGCCTGTTCGGGGCGGCACTGACCCTCTACCTGCGCCTGGTGGTCGCCACCTGCCGGGTCAATGGTGAGGTCACGCGCGACCAGGTCGTCCTCACCTTCTGGCACGAGTTCAACCTCGCCACCCTTTGCGTCGCCATCAAGCGCCGCGCGGACCTGCCGCATGTCTCGTTTTCGACGCGCGGCTTTCGCGGCCAGGTCATTACCACGCTGCTCGAGCTGGCACAGGTTCGCACCAGCGTGCTGCCGCTCCCCGACGAGACCGATCGGGCGGGAGCCCGCGACCTCGCGCTGCGCATGGCCCGCCTGGCCGATGATGGCTGGTCGCTGGTCGTCACGCCGGACGGGCCGTTCGGGCCGAATCGGGTCGCGAAGCCGGGGACGTTGATCGTGGCGCGGGCCGCCGGGCTGCCGATCCAGCCGTGGGCGATCCGCGTGCGTCCCGCTATCCGCCTCTCGGGCCGATGGGATCGGCACATCATCCCGCTCCCGTTTTGCCAGTTGCGCATCGTCGCCGGTGCGCAGATTCGCCTCGAGCCGCGCGAGCGACTGAAGCCGCGCCTCGCCGAGCTGCAGAACGAGCTGGATCGGATCACCTCCGAAAGTGACCGCACGAACGATGGTGGGCGCGATAACTGACGGCGCCGTCGTCGAGCAACGTGCCGCTCTGTCGTCCAGGGCTTCCTGCCCGGCATGCCACTCGCTAGCATTGCCGGTGAACGCCATCGGCCGATGATCCTGGCGAGATCGGCCGCCCGACAATCAAATTCGTCCAGACGAGTGCCCGTGACCAAGATCAAATTCGGAACCGACGGCTGGCGTGCCGCCATCGCCGAGGACTACACCTTCCACAACGTGCGGCGCTGCGCACGCGGCGTCGCCGAATACCTCCAGGAGCAGGGAACGGCCGACCGCGGCGTGGTCATCGCCCACGACCGGCGCTTCGCGTCCGAATACTTCGCGCGGGCCTGCATCGAGGTGCTGGCCGCCCACGACATCCGCAGCTTCAACCCGCCGGATGCTGTTCCGACCCAGGTCGGCAGCTTCTTCACCCGCGAGATGAATGCCGGTGCCGGCATCGTCATCACCGCCAGCCACAACCCGTGGACGGACAACGGCTTCAAGGTGAAGGCCGATAGCGGCGGTGCCGCCGCCCCCGAGATGCTCGATGCCATCGAGGCCACCATGAACCGCCATCCGGAGGACGAGCTTCCGCCGCGCCGCGACTGGGATGACGCCGTGCAGGCGGGCCTGGTCGAGTCCTTCGACCCGTATCCGCGGTTCCGCGAACAATTGGACAGCATCGTCGACATCGAAAAGCTGCGCGCCGCGGAAAAGCGCGTCCTGGTCGAGCCGATCTACGGATCGGGCGCCGGCTGGTTCACCCGCCTGCTGGGCGATGGGCGCCTGACGATCCGCGAGCTGCACACCGAGCGCAATCCGTACTTCGGCGGAGTCAATCCTGAACCGATACGCCCCAACATCGACGAGTGGCTCGCCGAGATCCCGCGCTGGGGCGCCGACATCGGTATCGCCTTCGACGGCGATGCGGATCGCGTGGGCATGGCCACCGAGCAGGGCACCTTCGTCAACCAGCTGCAGGTCTATGGCCTGCTGTACTGGTACCTGCTCGACGTGCGCGGACAGATTGGTCCTGCGGTGTACACCGTCACCTCGACCTCCATGGCCAGGCGACTTGCGGAGATCTACGGCACGCAGGCGTACGAAACCGGCGTGGGCTTCAAGTTCGTCGGGCCCAAGATGACCGAGACCAACGCGGTGATCGGCGGCGAGGAATCGGGCGGCTTCGGGTTCGGAATGCACATCCCCGAGCGCGACGGCCTGGCGTCCGGCCTCTTCCTGCTCGACCTGTGGCTGACCAAGGGCAAGCAGGCATCGGAGGTGCTGGCCGAGCTGCAGCAGCTTGCCGGGCCGAGCTACTACAACCGGATCGACATTCGCTTCGCTCGTGACGGCTACGACGCTGTCAAGGCGGATACCCTCGCTCGGCTCGAAGATCAGGCGCCGGAATCCCTGGCTGGTCGCGCCGTCGTGGAGCGCAAGAAGCTCGACACCGGCGATGGCTTCAAGTTCTATCGCGACGATGGCTCGTGGCTCCTGATCCGGTTCAGTGGTACGGAGGCCCTGCTGCGCATCTATACGGAGTCGCGCTCGCCGGAGGATGTGGACGCGATGCTCGAGGCGGGACGCCGCATCGCCGCCGAGCCGGTCGCCGCATGACCGACGCGCGCGACTTTTTCGGCTACCGCTCATCCGAGGATGAACCGGGCCGGCGTCCCGAATCGCTCGATGATGACGACGAGCTCGCACCGCCGCAGCTCGAGGAGGCGATCACCCTCGACGACGCCGACGTCCTGAAACGGATCGATCCGTCCAACATGCTCGGATTGGTGCAACAGATTCCGCGTCAGCTCGTCGTCGCGCGCCGCGTGGCGGCGACGGTCGAGCTCGAAGAGCGGCACCGCAATGTCGACGCCGTGCTGGTGCTGGCGATGGGTGGCAGCGCCATCGGTGCAGAGCTTGTGGCAGCGGCAGCGGGCGACCGCCTGCGCGTGCCGCTGACGGTGCACCGCGGCTACGAGCTGCCCGGCTGGGCGAACGAGCGCACCCTGGTGATCGCGGCCAGTCATTCCGGCGAGACAGTCGAGACACGTACCGCGGTGGGTGAAGCCATCCGTCGCAGCCTGCCGTTGGTCGTCATCAGCACGGGCGGCAAGCTCGGCGAGCTGGCCACCCGAACCGGGGCACCGTATCTGCGCTATCAGATGGCCGGGCAGCCGCGTGCGGCCATCGGCTTCGGAGTTGGCCTGATGCACGAGCTGCTGGTCAAGGCCGGCATGCTTGATGATCCAGATCCCTTCGACGAGGTCGTGGCGGCGCTGGACGACCTGTTCGAGCGCATGGCACCATCGGTCGAGACCGATGCGAACCCGGCCAAGCAGCTGGCATGGTCCCTCTTTGGCCGCATCCCGGTGATCTACGGTGCCGGTCCGATGACCGCGGTCGCGCATCGCTGGAAGACACAGCTCAACGAGAATGCCAAGGCGTGGGCCTCCTACGAGCCGATGCCCGAGGCGAACCATAACGCCATCGAGGGATCACTCAACCCGCGCGAGCTGGGCGATGCGCCGTACGTGATCGAGCTCCGCGACCGCGAGGAGCCGGCCGAGATCGCAGCCCGCTACCGCGTCGTGGAGGAACTGCTGGGTGAGCGCGCCACGAATCGCAGCGCGGTCTGGAGCGAGGGTCCGTCGCGCCTGGCGCGAGTCCTCAGCGCCGTTGCCCATGGCGACCTGGTGAGCGTGTATCTGGCCATCCTCTACCAGACTGACCCGACCCCGGTTACACTGTTGGCAATGCTGAAAGAGCGGCTCGCCAGAGCGACGGACTGACGGGCGCCCAACGTAGTGGGCGCCGGAAGCGGCGCCTGGAGGGTTAGCGAACATGCACTCGAGCATGATCGGCAAGGTCGAGAAGGCGATGCGCTACGCACACGAGCCCGACCGCGTTCAGCTCCACCGTTTCGAGGCCACCTTCGGCGGCGACAACGGCAGCCATCTCGTTTCGCTCGACGCTGAGAAATGGCACTGCGACTGCCACCTTTTCGAAGCGGCCGCCGGTTGCGTGCACACCCTTGCCATCCAGAAGATGCTCGATCCCATGCTGACCGATGCACAGCGCGAGACGTCGCTCTACGATCACGTCGATCCCATCGAGCCCGTCGAGGAGCGCACGGCCGCGCCGGTGTAGGTCCCCCGGGGTCCCGGGGCTGCAGGGGACATCCCAGCCGGT
>JBBSHF010000049.1:0-14033 GCA_038253355.1 Candidatus Limnocylindria bacterium | reverse complement strand
GGCTGCGTCGCAGTCCCCTCCGCCGCCTCGCTCGCGTCGGTTGGTGGTGCGGCGCCGTGAGGAAGCCGTACGCGGGTGATCTCGCGATGCCGCTGACGTTCCCACAGATCCGGGATCCATCGGCGCTCGCGCATCCTGAAGCGCCGCACGACAGTCATCAGCCACGTTGCCATTGGCACGAGCGTACAGCAGCTGGCGACCTCTCTCGCTCAGCGCTCACCGAATTCCTCAACCCACTTGAGGTTCACGATGAGCGTTTCGACCCGTTCGGGATCGGCCTGATCTGCACGCGCGAATGTGGCATCGGTGAGCGGCAGGAACGGATGCGTGGCGCGCAGGTAGAGGTCCTGTCCCTGGCCGCGCCGTAGGTGCGCCGTGCCGGTAACCGCATACTCGCCGATGCGGATGAAGACCTCCTGCTGGTGGCGCTCGGCGCGCATCCTGCGCGGGCTGGAATGCAGCGGTGGCACGATGAGCAAGATCTGCTCTGGCGTGAACTCGACCCATTCGCTGGGATCACTGCCGGCCGGCAGGAACGAGAGCGCCGTCCCGCGCTGCAGGATGTCGGTCATACGTTCCGCCGTGGGTCTCATCGAGCCCGACAGGTCCGCGTCCGCAAGGATGATGCGGATCGGGTCGAGTTTCACGGTGACCGCTGGCCGGCTGCGCCGCCCGAAGGGCCACGGCACGATGCCCACCTCTCTTCTGGGGCTTTGACGGTACGACTTGCTGGTGGCCGAGCCAATCATGGTAGCGCTCCTGGCCGCCAGAGGGCGCCAGCCTCAGGGCGAGAGCCGGCTATCGTCGACCTCGATGGAGACCGTGACTCGGCTGCCGCCGCCTTCGGGGGCGACGCCGACACCACCGTTGATTCCGCTGCCGACCTGCGGGTGAACCATCGCATAGCTCGGGCCGGCGGGAACGACCTCCCAGCCGAACGCATCCCGGTAAAAGGCCTGGAGTGCCTTGGCGAATAGAGAAGGGCCACGAGCCAGCGCGGGGTCGCGCCTCAGGACGAGATCGTCCGACCTTGCCATCGGCGCGGCGATTATGCGCCGGCTATCGGTTACCCAGGAGCTCGCGCTGGAGTGACGCGGCGAGCCAGGCGCGGAAGCGTCCTGGCGGCCACCCGCGGACGTTGACAAGCATGTGGTAGAGGCCCGGATCGCTGAGCACCCAGACGACATCCGCGGCTGTCCGCTCGTCGATCCCGTCCCTGAGCGGGCCCTTCGAAGCGGTGTCGGCGACGACGTGCGCCGCCCCGATCCGTCGCTCCTGCTGGATCTTGTCCCATACGGGCCGGACCTCGTGCTCCGCCGACGCCGCACCACGGACTGCCTCGTAGATTGCGGCGACCCGACCGCCCAGCGCTGTCACGAACCCTGCGTAGCGCTCGAGGTAGCGTTGCGGGTCGGGCTCGGCGCGGATCGCCCGCGCGTCGGGTCGATCGGGCAGTGCGATGGGGGCGTCGTCGCCAACGAGCGCGACGTCGTAGGCGGTCTTGAGCAATGCTGGCTTGCTGCCGACGGCGGTGAAGACGGTCGCGCGACTGACGCCCGCCGCCTCGGCGATCGCGTCGATCGAGGTCGCCCCGTAGCCGCCCTCGACGAACAGGCGCGCCGCCGCGGCGACGATCAACCGTCGGGTCTGGTGCGCCTGCGCGCTCCGGAGCGGCGAGCGGTAGGAGCGCTTGACAGCTGCCTCGCTCTTCATCAGACTACCAGTATAGTCATTACGCTGAGAGTCTGGACAACAGGCCGGCGCGGTGAGCACTTTGGAGGCACGCCACCATGATCACCCACCCGCAGGCCGCGACCGAGCCCCTGGCGGTCGTGCAGCGGCTCCAGGCCGCGACGAACGCCCACGACCTCGATGCGCTCGTCGATTGCTTCAGCGCCGACTATCTGAGCGAGATACCGCTCCACCCGTCGCGCAACTTCCGGGGCGGCGAGCAGGTCCGGCGCAACTGGGCACAAATCCTCGCTGGGGTGCCGGACCTCCATTCGGAGCTTCTTCGCCACGCCGCGGACGGGAATACGGTCTGGGCCGAATGGGAATGGACGGGCACCCGACGCGACGGCGCCCTGCACCTGATGCGCGGGACGACGATCGTCGGCGTCGAGGGCGGCCGCATTGCCTGGGCGCGCTTCTACATGGAGCCGGTCGTCGACGACGGCGTCCGGATCGAGGCCGCCGTCCGAGGAGCCATCGCGGTCGCGCCGGAGCACCTGCGATGATCGTCGTGGCGGGCGCGACGGGCACGCTCGGCCCGCTGCTCGTGCCGCTCTTGGCCGCCCGCGACGAGCCGGTTCGCGTCGTGACACGTGATGCCGCGGCCGCCGCCCGGAAGCTGACCGGCATCGAGATCGTGGTGGGCGACGTGACACGCCCGGACGATGCGCGGCGCGCCGTCGAAGGCGCCCGCGTGGTGATCTCGGCGATCTGCGGCTTCGGGTCGCCGGCCGGGACCCGCGCGGTGGACATGGAGGGCAACCGCGTCCTCGCCTCGGCATCGGCCGCCGCCGGGGCCGAGCAGCTCGTGCTGCTGTCGGTCGTCCAGGCCTCGGCCGATCACCCGATCGCGCTGTTCCGCGCCAAGTTCGCCGCGGAGGAGGCGGTCCGCGGCAGCGGCGTCGCCTGGACGATCATCCGCCCGAGCGCGTACCTCGAGACCTGGCTCGGCCTGATCGGCGGCCCCCTGGTTGCGAACGGCAAGACCCTGGTGTTCGGCGGCGGCCGCAACCCGATCAACTTCGTCTCGGCGCTCGATGTCGCACGCTTCATCGACCTGGCCGTGGCCGATCTGGCGTTCCGCGGTCGCGTCATTGAAGTGCCGGGACCCGAGAACCTGACACTCGACGAACTCGTCGAGATCAGCCGGACGGCGTCGGGCCGATCGGGGCGGGTGTCGCACACGCCGCGGGCCATGATGCGGTTCCTGTCAACTGCGCTTCGGCCGATCTCTCCGATGCGCGCCGAGCAGATCGGTGCGGCGCTCGTGATGGACAGGCGCGACATGACGATCGACGGGCCCGCGGTCCGCGCCGCGTATCCGTCGATCCCGATGACGAGCGCAGTCCAGGTTGCCAAGCGGCTTTTCGGCGTGGCAGCGATGGGGGCGGGGCAGCCGACGCTGGTGTAGTGACGCTCGTTTGTCGCCTGGCATCTAAGCGGAGCGTAGACGCGCGACGCGATATGAGCCCGGAGAAGCATCCACCGGACGAACGAGACTCGCCTCTTGTCAGCTCGTTGGCACCGGCTCGCGCCGCGGCAGCAGCCCTAGCTGGAGCAGCATGCCGAGTTGGTCAGGCACGCCCCAGTGCTCGACGATCTTGCCGTGCTCGAAGCGGGCGATGTCGATGACATCGATCTCGATCGGCTTGCCGGTCGGCGGATGGCCCATGATCGAACCCGTGTTCACGCCCCGCGCCCGGTTGCGCGTCCAGACCGTGTCCTCGTCATAGGTGAGTTCCTCGATCGTTAACTCGAAGTCCGAGAACCAGGTGTGGAGGGTCCGGATCGTTTCCTTGACGCCTTCCAGGCCGGGCTTGAGCCCGCGTTGATGCTCCACGAACTCGGGTGCCATCACGTCCTCCACGACGCTGAGGTCGGCCTGCGCGAAGCCGACCTCGAGGAGCTTGCGCATCTGTGCGACGTTCTCTGCAGTTGCCATGCGATCCTCACCTGCTCAGATAGAGCGACGCTCTATTCAGATAGAGCGATACTCTATGTGCATGGCGAATGTCAAGGAGGGGCCGAAGCTCAGTCTGCGGGCCGAACGGGCAGAGGTCACCCGCCGCCGAATCGCGGAGGCGGCACGCCGCCTCTTCGCGACGAGCGGCTATGGGGCGACCACGTTGACGGCGGTGGCGTCGGAGGCGGGTGTTGCCGTGCAGACGGTCTATGCCGTATACGGCTCAAAGGCCGGCATCCTGCGCTCGTTACGCGGGGTCGTGCTGCGCCAGCCAGAGGCGGAAGCGCTCTTCGAGCACGCGATCCAAGAGCCGAGCGCGGAGCGCAAGCTCGAGCTCTTTGCGCGCTCCATCCGGCAGCGCTGGGAGCACGGTCACGACATCGTCGCGATCCACGAGGACGCGGCTGCGACCGACAAGACCCTGCGGGGCGAGGTTGACCAGGTGCTGGCGATCCGGCGCCGTGGCCTTGGCCAACTCGCTCGCTCGCTCGCGGGAGACCTCACCCCCGGCGTCGCCGAGGCTCGGGCAACGGCGATTCTCGATGCGCTGACTCTGCCGCAGGTCTACCGCGAATTCGTCGACCTCCAGGGCTGGACGTCCGACGAATTCGAGGCCTGGCTAGCCACCACGTTGCAGCAACAGCTCCTCCGACGCTAACGCGATTTGTCTCGGTGTCCTGGCGGAAGGTTGCGCCACGATGTGGCGCGCCCGTTGGTCGCTGTGGGCCAGCGCGACCGGGGTGCGTTGGTCCGCCTCCCGCCTACCGGTCGGCGCTGGCCTGAGCCGGCGGCGGACCGAGAATCGTCGTCCCGTGCCGGGCGGCGATCTCCGCGAGCACCGCGAAGTCCGGCACGGCCGGGGAAGATGGCATGGAACCTTCTGTCGGCTGGCCCATCTCGCGGAAGAGCGCCTCGTGGCCGGCGTTGCCAGGCGTAATCAGCAGCAGCAGCTTGGCGTCGGGCGAGTCGAGGCGGAAGGTGTGCGGCAGGTTCGCCGGAGCAAGCGCGAACGACCCGGGTATGCCCGCGAGCTCCCGATCGCCGATGAACAGGGTGACCTCGCCCTCGACCACGTAGAACCCCTCGGTCTCGTGTCCGTGAACGTGGACGGGCGACGCGAAGCCGCTCGGCCCGCTGACCTCGAAGAGCGAGTAGGCGTCCGCTGTCTCGTCGCCGACCGCCCGATAGCGGTACAGGCCGCCCAGCAGCCAGACTGCCTCGCCTTCGGCCGGGCCGCGCCAGAGGGCTCGAGCGGGGACGGTCATGCTGGGATCTCCGACACCGATGCGGACACCGCCGGTTCATCCCTGAGGAGCGACCGGATCCACCGTCGGAGCTGCTCGCCGTCTTTCGCGTCGTGCGCAGCCACCGCGTGCAACTCCTGGGCGCGCACGACCTCCTCCTCTTCGCCCGAGATGGCGAGCGTGCATTCGCCCGGCAGGTCCCGACAATCGAACAGCTTGTGGCCCATGGTCGTGCCTCCTTATGGGGTGCTTGGCCGACACACCCTGGACTGCAAGACTTCATCGGCCCATACCATGAATGTGGTAATCCTCCGTGAGGCCGATCGGCCTACACTCCCGCGTGATGAGAAGCGATTGGCGCACCGAGGACGCGCGCCGACAGATCGTGCGGCTATGCCACGCCGGCCTTGACTCGAGCACCTTCCGGGCCGAGGTCATGGCCCAGCTGCGACGCGTCGTTCCATTCGACGCGTGGTGCTGGCCAACCGCCGATCCGGCCACCGGTCTGGTGACCGGTGCGGACGGGCGGGACATTCCGCCTGGGCGCACCCAGCGCTTCTTCGAGATCGAGTACACCGAGCCCGACTTCACCAAGTTCGTCGATCTGGCCCGCGGGCCGGCCCATGTGGGAGCGCTCAGCGAAGCCACCGGCGGCCACCTCGAGCGCAGTGCCCGCTACCGCGAGATCTTCGGGCCGGCGGGCATCGGCGAGGACCTTTGGGCCTCCCTGCTGGTGGATGGCGCATGCTGGGGCTACCTGGCCCTGCACCGTGATCCGGGGTATCCCTTCGACCAAGCCGAGGCCACCTTCCTCGATCGGCTCGCCGTGCACCTGGCGGCGGGCCTGCGTACGGCGCTCCTGTTCGACGCAGTCGCAGGAGGTTCCGATGACGACGGCCCCGGCATCCTGGTGATCAACGACGATCTGAGCGTCGGTTCGGTCAGCCCGGTCGCGGAACGGCTCCTTGCTGATATCGTCTGCAAGCACCCGCCCGGCCCGGATGTGCTGCCCGATCCAGTGCTGGCCGTCGTGACCGAGCTCCTGCGGCTCGAGCGAGACGCAGCCTACGCCGCTGCGCTGCCGAGGGCGCGGGTACCCTGTCGCTCCGGCCGCTGGCTGGTCGTGCACGCCACCAGGCTCTCGGGGGCGCCGGGCCCAGGCCAGATCGGCGTCGTCCTGGAGCCCGCTCGGCCCCACGAGCTGATGCCCTTGCTGCTGGAAGCCTATGCCCTGACTGGCCGCGAAAGCCAGATCACCAAACTCGTGCTGCTGGGTCACCCGACCAACCGCATCGCCGCCGCCCTGGGCATCTCACCCCTTACAGTTCAGCAGCATCTCAAGGGCGTCTTCGACAAGGTCGGGGTGCACAGCAAGCGTGAGCTCGCCGCGCGAATCTGGGTCCAGCATTACTGGCCGCGCATGGCGTCGGGCGCTGCGCTGGCAGTGGACGGGTCGTTCCGAGACGCGTCACCCTCTGCCTAGCGAGCATCGCCGATATCTGGACGGAGGTCGCGACAGACCGGCTCCAGCTCCTCGGTGGCCAGCGCGGTCAGATGCTCTGGACGGATGACGCCGAAGGAATGGACGGCGTGTGGGATGCCCGCGACCTTGGCGGCATGGGGCCCGCCATCTCGTTCGTGTCGTGGATCAGAAGGTCAGGTTGCCGCGTCTCGCGCAGCGGGATCAGGTCGTCGAGCATCGGACGAGCCCTGGTCCTGGCGAACATGCCCGGAAACATGAGGTTCGGGCGCTCCTCCGGTCGGACGCGCTCCCATTCGGGGACAGTCGCGAGGAAGCGGGCCAGCGCCTCCGGCTGGTTCAGCCCCGCAGGATGGGCCTCGAAGCCGGACGAAACGACGTACGGGCAGAAACCCGGGATCGGTGGCGAACGCGACCTCGTGACCCGCCGACAGCATCTCCCGGGCGAGCGGCACGAGCGGATGAAAGTGGCCGTGGCCCCACGACGCAGCTGAAGAGTATGCGCATGGCGCCAGTCTATGGTCCTGCCCGGCGGTTCCACCGTCGACGGCCGTACCCCACCTGATCGGCTCGGTGTGCGAAGTCGTCGCCGTTGGCCAGGAGTGGTTCGTCTGCCATCGCGCACCAGTAATGGGCCGATGCGGGCCCCTTATTCGGGCCCGAGCCCCGTGGACCACCGATAACGGGCCGCTCCGGACCCATTACGCGCGAAAGGAGCGACCTCAGGGGCGTCTTCGGCACATAAGGCGCCTGTGACGGCACCTTACGCCCGCGCACCGCTAATGGGCCGATGCGGGCTCCTTATCCGGGCCCGAGGTGACGTGGACCACCGATAACGGGCCGCTGCGGACCCATTACGCGCGAAGGGACGGACTTTAGAGGCATCCTCGGCTCTTGCCGAGCGTGGTGGAAAAGAATGTGGACAATTTGGTGGACATACCCCTTTCATTGGTCCCGCGGGGGCTCCTAGGATCGTCCGCGACGCCTATTCTGCTTTCTGTCCGGCGGCGCCCAACCAGTCAGTCCTCATCCACTCAAGATCACCTGCGGAGGGTTCCCTTCCATGTCCGAGCGGTCGAACGCCGTGCCCGCACGACCTCTCCCTACCGATGCGCCGATCGATGCCCCACCACCCGAAGTCGTCGCATTCATCCGTTTCTGCCACCATCGCCGCGCGATCGGCTGGCCCGAGATCTACGACGAAATGTGCGCTGTCGCTGCTCATCGAGAGTTCAAAGGGTGGGATTCCGACCAGCTTGCCGCTCGTGGCCTGACGTTCTCGCTGTTCGAGATGCCGCGACTCGCGGCCTGGGTGCGGCAGGTTCTCGCCACTCCGGCCTAGCCCGCCAACCCATCTCGCCGCGGCCGATCGATGAACGTGGCGGCTGACCGCGGCCGTGGCATTCCGAGCTTCGAACGGGCTTCAGCAGGGCTTGTTGGCGAGTCCGCATCGGTCTCAAAAAGTTATCCACACGCGGGACAACCGCGGACGTCGACTATCCACATTCGACGCCCTGGACCTTCGGTGAGCGCCGCCTAGTACGTGTGGCGGCGAGCCATCTCTCGCTCGATCATGCGTTCGTTGACGAGGTATTTCTCGATGCGCCGGCGCAGCTCGTTCGCCTCCGGCGTGTAGAGGTGAACGTACTGCTGCATCTCGAGTGACAGCTTGCGGCTGGTGATCCGCGCGTGATCGAGGTTGCGGCGCAGGAGCACCTGGTCCATGCGTCGCAGGTGCTCCTCGTTGAGCAGATCCTCGTCACGCAGCAGGTCGCGATCGCTCTCGATCTGCGGGGTCTGCAGCTGGACCTTGGTGATGATCGAATCGTCGGCCATGTCCGTCCGAGTATACCGATGCGCGCCGTGGACCGGACCTCGCGGCAGTCCATTCCGCGGCAGTCCATTCCTGTGTGGATGTGCGCCCGCATCAAGGCTGTCTGGTGCGGGAGCCGACCGCTCGTGTGAATGGGCGACCACCGCAGGAGGCTGCCGTGCCCGCGCACATTCTTTGATGAATTCCTCCCGCTGGGAGCGGGGCAAGGTCAACCAGTGGGCAGGTCCAGCCAGCCGTCGCGCAGCGCCCGCGTGGCCAGCTCGGTGCGCGAGGCGAGGCCGTGTCGCTCGAAGAGGCGCCGCAGGTGCGACTCGACGGTCTTGGGCGAGATGCCCAGGCGCGTGGCGATCTCGTCGTTGCTCAAGCCGTCGCTGACCAGGCGCACCACGTCGCGCTCACGTCGGCTCATCGGCGGTGACGCATCGCGGGGCCGCACGCCGAAATGCATCCCACCGGCGGCCGCGCTGCGCACTGCAACCAAGAGCTCGGCGATCGGCGCGGTCTTCAGCACGTAGCCGGCGGCGCCCAGGCGCAGCGCCGCGTCGACGTACTGCGGGTAGTCGTAGGAGGTGAGCACCACGACCGCCGCTCGGTCGGCTGCGGGCCGCTGCTCGAAGAGGCGAAAGCCGAAGTCGGCACCCAGCCGCAGGTCGAGCAGCAGCACGTCGACCACACTCGCGTCCAGGATCGCAGCGGCCTGCTCGAGGCTCTCGGCCAAGCCGACGATCTCCATGTCGGCCTCCTGACCGATGAGCGCGGCGGTACCCTCGCGAACGACTGGATGATCGTCGACGACCGCCACGCGAATCGGACGATGGGTCACCGTGGCCGCCACTCCATGGCGACGTGGGTTCCGCCGCCCGGCCAGCGGCGCACGTCGAGCAGCGCGCCGATCTGCTCGGCACGCTGCTGCATGTTGGCCAGCCCAAAGTGCCCGGCCTGCTGCGCCGCTTCGGCCTGCTGAGCATCGATCCCCGGGCCGGCGTCCTCGACAGACAGGGAGACGCGGCCGGCATCGGTCACCTGGTAGCGCACGGTGATGGGCGTGCGGCCGTGGCGGACCGCGTTCGAGACCGCCTCCTGTGCGACGCGGAAGACGGCGAGCTCAACGTTGGCCGGAGGGCGCGACGTGTCGATCCGCTCGAGGTGGACCCGGCCGCCGGCGATCGGCTCCACGCGCGTCACGAGCCACTCCAGCGCGGCGCCGGCGCCCAGGTCGTCGAGCAGCGGAAGGCGCAGGTCGGAGCAGATGGCGCGCAGCCGCTCGGCGACGTGGCGTGCCAGCTCGGCACCGGCGGTGTCGCCGGAGGCGTCGAGCCGTCGCACCAGCGAGATCAGCTCCTGCAGCGCGTCATCGTGCAGGTCGGCGGCCAGGCGCGCCCGCTCGGCCTCGGTGGCGGCGACCACGAGGTCGCGCTGACGCTGGGTGCGCTGCACGAAGCGCAGCAACGGCGCGACCGTGAAGTGCCGCGCCAAGGCCACGATTACCAGCCAGAGCAGGAACGGCAAGAGGAAAGCGCCGTGCGTGCCGGGTAGCCACACCGCGAGCGCGAGGACGGGAGTCAGGCCCATGGTCGCAATCTCGGAGCGTGCCGTGGGGCTCGTGTTCTGGCCGGCCAGCTCGCTCTGCCCGCGCGACGAGAAGATCGCCGCGACCGCGGGAACGAGGACGATCGTCGGCAGCAGGAGGTAGCGCAGCGCTGACATCGGCTCGGGGGCGCTGCCCACCTGGCGTGCAAGGGTCAGGTAGAGGATTGCCGCTGCCAGCAGCCAGGCGCCCATGAACCAGCCGCCGCGACGTGCCGCGGGCTGCCGCCCGCACAGCAGGTATGCGAAGGGCAGCAGCGCGAGTGCCGGCAGCACGAATGCGGCGATGAGCCCGAACGGCGTGCCGGTGAGCTGCAACGGGACGGCCATGAGCGGGACCGCGACCGCCGCCGCCAGCGGGATCGCCGAGCAGCGCCAGGCATCACCCGCACCGCCGCGCGCCACGCCTCCCCAGACGATCAGGCCGAGCAGCGCGCCGATCAACAGCAGGCCGATGCTCGAGCCCAGCTCGAAGGTTGCGGCGTCGCGATACAGATCCGGGCCGCCCCAGCCCACCAGACGACCCTGGTCGTCGCGGAAGACCTCACCGGCGCTGACGTACTCGATCTGCGGTTCCTCGAGGGTAGCTTTGGGTTGTTGCAGCGCTGGGCGGCCGGTATCGAGCGGCGCGGTCGCGTCGGGGTTGTACACGAGCTCGGTCGGACGCAGCTCGGCGTCCGAGAGCGGCTGGAGCGCCAGCACTTCGCTGCCCCGGACGATCCCCGCGCGCATCGCCAGGCCGTCCGGCACCACGCTGTCCACCACAACCTTGCCGCCGGCATCGGTCAGGGTGAGACCAAGGTCGATGCCGCCGCTGAGCCAGGCGCTGGCGCCGAGCAGCAGGGTGATCGCGGCGAGCCCCAATGCGGCCAGGTCGAGCATCCGTAGGCGCATGTATGGGACGGTAGCAGAGGTGGGCCAGCCGCCGGTTGCGGGATATCCCGCAACGCTGGGAAGGGAAGTCATCGCTTGTTCGCTCTCCATGGACCCCACAGGCTGGCCGCAGAAAAGGAGGACGATGCATGCGCACGTTCCGCTCGATGCTCATCGCGGTCCCGTTCGTTGCTCTCGCCGGCCTGGTTGGGGCGCTCTCGCTGATCATCGGCCAGGCGAAGTGAGCCAGACCGAGCCGGTGCTCGAGGCCCGGGCGCTGGCCAAGCGTTACCGGCGCGGGGTCTGGGCCCTGGGGGGAATCGACCTCGCCATTCCACAGGGCGGCATCACCGCGCTGGTCGGCCCCAACGCGGCCGGCAAGTCGACCCTGATCAAGACCTGGGTCGGCTTCGAGCGCCCCACGCGCGGCGGCGTGACGGTGGCCGGCATCGATCCCTGGAAAGATCGCTCCGGTGCGTTGGCGCACCTGGGCTACGTGCCGCAGTCGCCGTCCCTGTACGACGCGCTGAGCGTCGATGACCATCTCGCCATGGCGGTGCAGCTGCGCCCCGGCTTCGACCGGGCGACCGCCGCGGGCCGGCTGGACCAGCTCGGCATCCCGCTGTCGGCCCCGGCGCGTCAGCTTTCGGGTGGCCAGCAGGCGCAGGTCGCGCTGGCGTTGGCTCTAGGCACGCGTGCCGAGATCCTGCTGCTGGACGAGCCACTGGCGAGTCTGGATCCGCTGGCGCGACGCGAGTTCCTGCATGTCCTGACCGATGCCGTCCGCACCGACGGCGCGACCGCGCTCCTCTCCTCGCACATCGTCACGGACGTCGAGCAGGCGTGCGACCGGTTGGTGGTGCTCGGCGTCGGGCGAGTGCTCCTGCACTCGACCGTGGCCGATGCGCTCGCCTCGCACCGCATCAGCGCCGCCGGAGACGAACCGATCGCCGGTGGGGCTCCTGTCGCGACCTTCGCCGGACCGACGAGCGAGCCGCTGACGCTGGTTCGGCTGAGCCAGCCACTTCCTGAGGATGGACTGCGGGCCGCCAACCTCGAGGAGGTGGTGATGGGCTACCTGGCCTCGGCCCGGGTCGTTCCCGGCCAGGCCGCCGCATGAGCCGCGTCTCGAGCTGGGCGAGGCTCTCGTTTGCGCTGCAGCGCTGGGAGCTGCTGCTGGTCATTGCGGGTTCGGCCATCCTCGTTGCGTTGATGCTATGGGTCGCCCTGCAGGCGCGCGCCGTGGTCGCCGTCGATCCCACCTGCTTCGGAGCCGACGGCGGTGGCGCCGCGTGCCAGCGCCTCAGCGAGCAGTTCAGCGGCCTGGCCGACCTGGGAAGCCGGCTGTTGTACGGCAGCTACGCCGCGCCGTTCGGCATGGGCCTGGTGCTCGGCGTGCCGCTCGTCGCCCGCGAGGTCGATCACGGCACGGCCAGCGTCGCCTGGACGCTGGCTCGCTCGCGGATCGGCTGGCTGGCGCCGCGAATCGCGTTCGTGGCGCTCGTCGTCATCGGTCTGTTGGCGGCCATCGCCGTCGCCAGCGACCTCATGGCCCCGGCAATCCAGCCCGATCGCAACCTCGCTGCTGATTTCACCTGGTACGGGCGCCGTGGCGGCCTGATCGTGATGCGCGGCCTGCTGTCGCTGGGCATCGGCCTGGCGATCGGCGCAATGTTCGGACGGCAACTGCCGGCGCTGCTGGTGGCCATCTTCGCGACAGTCGCAATCTTCACCGCCGTCAGTTTCGGCATGGACCAATGGCTGGAGGCCGATGCGACTCCCACCTCCTACGGCGTGGACATTGGCGGCGGCAAGCAACTCGGCGAGCGGATCCAGCTGCCGGATGGCCGGCTCGTCACTTGGACGGAGCTGTATCCCGATGGCGCCATGAGCATTGCGATCCAGGGCGATGGGATGGTCTACACCGCCGATGCGAACGGCATCGCCACCGATCCGGTCGGCAGCATCCAGGCTCTGATCGTTCCCGGAGAGCTCTATCCGAGCTTCGTCCTGCGCGAGTCGGCCATCCTCGGCGGGTTGGCGCTGCTCCTCGGCGGCCTGGCGTTCCTCGTTGTGCAACGGCGCAGGCCGTACTGATGTGCCTGTCCCGCGCCGGTTCCCGTCTTTCTGGCTGCTGGGTTGCGCGTGCGCCATTGGCGCGCGGGAAACTATCGGCCAAGTAGGCATGCGAACGACCCCGAACTTGGCCGCTGGTTGCTGGCTGAGCAACCCACGACCAACGAGCCGCCCTTCGGTGGCCGTTAGTTGCCGGCACGGCAAGCGAGCCCGGCGCGCCCCGGTACGAATCGACTTCGCAGCCGTCGCGAATCTCAATGTGATACAGCTCATGCTCGATCGGCGCAGGCCGTACTGACCGATGCTGACCTGGTTCCGCTTGTCCTATGCGTTGCATCGGTTTGAGCTGAGATTGTTGATCGTGGCAGCCGCTGCGACGGTCGTCGCGACGCTGTGGGTCGCCGCTCAGATGAGCGATACCCGTTCCGCTGAACTCGCGTGCATTCGCGAAGCGAACGCGCTGGCCGCTCAGGTAGCGGATGCTCATTGCCGCGAGTTCCAACCGATCATCGACGGATTCGTGACGATCGGAGGCTTTCTGGGTCTGGCGGCCGGCGCCGCCCCGTTTCTCCTGGGGCTGGTGCTGGGCGTTCCACTCGTCGCTGCTGAAGTGGAGAAGGGAACGGCCAGCACGGCGTGGACGCTGAGTGGCTCGCGCCTTCGTTGGCTGATGCGCCGCCTCGTGCCGATGATCGTGGTCGTCGGCGTGGTGGCGTTGATCATTGGCCAGGCTGGTGATGCGCTTGCACGTGCGTACCCCGCGTTTGACGGCGCCGATCCGGGGTTCGGCAGTTACGGCATGCGCGGGCCGTTACTCGTTGTTCGTGGCGTTGCCGTGCTGTTGATCGGGTCCGCCATCGGTGCGCTCATGGGTCGCACCCTGCCGGCGATCCTGGCATCCGCCGCAATCTGCTTGGCGATCTTCATCGGGCTGTTCATGTTCACCGACCAGTTGATGCGCGCCGAGGCGATACCTCTCTCGCTGGGCGCAGCCCAGTTGGGTGCTTCGCAGGCGTACGACATGGGCTACCGCGATGACGTCACCGGCGAGATCACCACCTTCGAGGACTATTACCAAGTCCACGGAGATGGTCCCATATCGGGTGGCGAAGTTCCCGGGATGACCGTGGTGGCGTACGCCGTCCCGGGCTCACGGTATGCGGAATTCGTCCGGCGTGAAGCGGGCGTACTGGGTGGGATCTCCCTGATCTCACTTGGCCTGGTACTGGTCGTCGTGCAACGGCG
>JBBSHF010000048.1:0-14259 GCA_038253355.1 Candidatus Limnocylindria bacterium | reverse complement strand
GGCAACCCGGTTCCCGAGGCCTGGTACCGGCTCCCGATCTTCTACTTCAGCAACGTGAGCGAGATCCGCGGCCCCGGCGACCCGATCTGGGGGCCGAAGGGCAGCGTCGAGCTCGACTACGAGCTGGAGGTCGCTGCCCTGATCGACACGCCGGTGCGCAATCTGGACGCGCAGAGCGGCGAGGAGGCCATCGGCGGTTACATGATCTTCAACGACTGGAGCGCGCGGGACCTGCAGCGCGAGGAGACCACGGTGCGCCTGGGACCGGCCAAGGGCAAGGATTTCGCCAGCAGCATCGGTCCATGGCTGGTCACTCCCGACGAATTGACCGATGCGCGGGAGGGGAACGGCTACGACCTGGCCATGACCGCGGCCGTCAACGGGCAGGAGACGAGCCGGGGAACGTGGTCAAACGCGCAGTTCAGCTTCGGCCAGATGGTTGAGCGGGCCAGCGCCGACGTACGGCTGCGGCCCGGCGACCTGCTCGGCAGCGGCACGGTGGGGACCGGCTGCCTGCTCGAGATCCGCGAGCAGACGCTGGGCCGCTACCTGCAGCCCGGTGACGAGGTGACCCTGCGCATCGAGCGGCTGGGAAGCCTGGCCAACCCGGTCGTGGAGCGGCGATGAACGAGTACGCGGCGCGCCTGGCATCGGTCGAGCGACGGCTGCGAGGCCATGCCGCCGCAGGCGTGCCGGGTGGCCTGACCGAGCCCGATCCGGGCGGTGAGGAACGCTGGGATGCCGGCCAGGTATGGGCCCACCTCGCCGAGTTCGCGCCCTTCTGGTTGGCCGAGGTGCGCAAGATCGCCGACGCGCACAGCTCAGCCGCGATGCCATTCGGCCGGACCAAGGCAGACCCGCGGCGGATCGCAGTCATCGAGCGGGACCGGGGCCAGCCGACCGACGTGCTGCTGCGCCGGATCACCGAGCAGATCGCCGAGGCCTGCGGAGCGCTCGAAGCACTGCCCGCGGATGCCTGGCGGGCGCGCGGGCTCCACTCGCGGATCGGCGAGATGACGATGCACCAGATCGTCGAGCGCTTCCTGGTCGGCCATCTCGAGGAGCACGCCGACCAGCTCGATCGCCTGGCCGGCCTCGTTTCGCTCGCCGACATTCGAGCCGCGGCGGCCCGCATCCACGGCGTCGCGGTTCGCACCCCGCTTCTGGCCTGGGATGAGCGCACCTGGCTCAAGCCGGAGAGCCTGCAGCCGGTTGGCGCCTTCAAGATGCGCGGCGCCTACAACAAGCTCGCCTCCCTGACCGATGCCGAACGCAGCAGCGGCGTGATCACGTACTCATCGGGCAACCATGGGCAGGCGGTGGCGCGCGCCGCGCGCCTGCTCGGGGCGCCTGCGGTGATCGTCATGCCGTCCGACGCGCCGCCGATCAAGGTCGAGGGCGTGCGCCGCGATGGCGCCGAGGTGGTGTGGTGCGAGACACCCTCGTCCGACGAGCGCGAGCAGATCGCGCGGCAGCTCGCCGCCGAGCACGGCTACACCGTGATCCCGCCGTATGACGATCCCGCCGTTATCGCCGGCCAGGGAACGGCGGGCCTCGAGATCGTGCAGGACCTGCCGAACGTCAGCAGCGTGCTGATACCGACGAGCGGTGGCGGGCTGCTGGCGGGGATCGCCGCGGCGGTCGCGCGGATGGCACCGCGAGCGAGGATCATCGGCGTCGAGCCCGAGCTGGCGGCCGATGCCGCGGAGTCACTGCGGCGCGGCGAGCTGGTGCGCTGGCCGTCGGAGATGACGGCACGCACCATGGCGGACGGGCTGCGCACCCAGTCGCTCGGCCAGCTGCCCTTCGAGCACCTGCGCCGCTTCGTCGACGAGATCGTGACCGTCAGCGAGGATGAGCTGACCGACGCCATGCGCCAGCTGGCCGCGCGAGCGCGGCTGGTGATCGAGCCGTCCGGCGCCGCGGCCATGGCAGCACACCTTTCGGGCCGCGTGGCGCAGCCAGCGGACGACGACGCCCGCGTGGTGATCCTCTCCGGCGGCAATGTTGATCCGCGGCTCTTCGCCGAGATCCTCAGCGCCGGCTGAGCGCTTCCTGGAGGCCAGTCAGCATGCCGGTGGCGCTGGCGCCCAGCGCCTCGACCGCGTAGCCGCCCTCCTGCAGCGCGATCACCGGCCGCCCGAGACCTCCGATCATGGCGCCCAGCTGCGCAAAGTCGATGCTGCGCAGCGCAAAGCCGCCGATCGGATCGTCGACATGCGTGTCGAAGCCCAGCGAGACAACGAGTGGCGCATCGGGAGCGAAGTCGTCGATCAGCTCCAGGGCAACCTTCAGCGCCGAGCGGTATGTGGCGAGATCGGTACCTGCTGGCAGCGGAACATTGCGCGTGAAGCCGACCCCCGCGCCGGCGCCGACCTCGGAGGCGTAGCCGCTGAAGTAGGGATACGCGCCGGCGGGATCGGCGTGCAGCGAAACGTAGAGCACGTCGGAACGCTCCCAGAAGAGCTGCTGCGTGCCGTTGCCATGGTGATAGTCGATGTCCAGGATCGCGACCTTCGCATGTCGTGAGGCCAGCCACTCGGCGACGACTGCGGCATTGTTGAAATAGCAATACCCGCCGAACAGGGCCCGCCCGGCGTGATGGCCCGGCGGCCGGCACAGGCCGTACGAAAGCGGCGCACCGTCAAGGACCAGCTGTGCCGCACTGAGCGCCACGTCCACCGCGGAGCGCGCCGCGGCATACGTGCCGGCCACGATCGGCGTCGCCGTATCGAAGCAGTAGGCACCCAGCTGATCGGCGCGCGAGGCGGGAAGCCCGCGGAGCGCCATCGGTCCGGCATAGGCCGACACGACGAAGGTGTCGGGGATGAGCGCAGCGGACCCGTTGGTCTCGCCGGAGGCGAGCGCATCGGTCCAGACGTGTTCCAACAGATCAACCAGGTCGGCGTGGTGGACCGCCAAGATTGGTTCCAGCCCGTGCTGTATGGGCAACTGCACCGCGAAGCGGCTGTCCCGCTGCAGCGCGTCGAGGATGGCCAGCGCGCGAGCCGGCGATTCATGGCACCCGATTGCGCGACCCGCGAGCAGCTCGATCAGCCCGTCGTGCGCCAGGTGCACGTCCGAATAGACGACCGGGATCTGCTTTGGCATGGGCGCGGAGTGTACCGATGCACTGCTCGCGCGCGCGGGCGTGGCGTACACTCGCGCCGCTCGTCGCCATGGCCACCCCGAGAGGTTCACACCACCGACCATGGGAACCCTGAACGCCTACCGTCGCGTGCTCTCCAACTCCGCACTGACGCGGCTGCTGGCCGGTGAGTTCATCTCGGCGATCGGCGACTGGCTCTACCTCGTCGCGCTGCTGGTGGTGGTCTACCAGCGTTCGAACTCGCCGGCCCTGCTTGGCCTGGTTGGAGCCGCGCGCGTGCTGCCCTATGTCCTGCTCTCGGTGCCGGCCGGCATGGTGGTCGACCGATTCGACCGGCGCCTGGTCCTGCTGACGACCGATATCGCGCGCGGCGTGGTGATGATCGCGCTGGCGGCGCTGGTCGCCTTCGATGCTCCGCTGCTGCTCATCGTGGCGCTCACCCTGCTGTCGGCCACCTTCTCGAGCTTCTTCGGCCCGGCGATCGCCGCCTTCCTGCCGTCACTCGCGCGCGACGAGAGCGAGCTTGGCCCCGCGAACAGCGCATGGGCCAGTCTGGACAATCTTGGCTTCGTCATCGGTCCAGCGCTGGCGGGGCTGCTCATCGCCACCGGCGGATTGACCCTGGCCTTCCTGCTCAACGCGGCATCATTCGGATTCGTGGCCGTGATCCTGTGGCGGCTGCCAACGAGTGGCCCCTCGACGCCCATGACCGATGCCGAGGCGCACGGATCGTCGCTCGCCCCCAAACCGGCCATGCCACTGCTGCCCAAGCTGCGCGAGCTGATCCGGCCGCTGAGCGGCCTGGTCACGATCAACGCGGTCGGCGGCTTCGTCTTTGGCGGCCTGGGCGTGCTCACCGTGGTAATCGCGATCGACGTGCTGCGCCAGGGAGACGCGGCGACCGGCTACCTCAACGCCGCGGTGGGGATCGGCGGGCTGATTGGCGCAATCGGCTCCGGCGTGCTCGTGCTGCGGCGACGGCTCGGGCCGCCGCTGGTTGCCGGCGGACTGGTGCTGGCCATCGGCCTGGTGCTGCTCGGCCAGTCGGGAGCGCTGCTGCCTGCGCTGCTGGCCATGGCGATCGCCTCCGCCGGCGACCTGCTGATGGAGGTCGTGGCCACCACGCTCTTCCAGCGAACCGTGCCCGACGAGATCCGCGGTCGCGCCTACGGGATGATGCACACGGTCACCGTCTCCGCGTATGCCGCCGGTGCGTTGCTCATGCCACTTGCGTACGGCGCCTTCGGCATCGTGCCGGTCTTCGCCGGAGCGGGGATCGCCATGGCGGCGGCCGTGCTGCTCGGCGTGGCGCTGCTCGGCAGCGCGGCGATCCAGGTAAGCACGCTCGACCCCATGCGCGCGCGGCTGCTCCACGTTCCCATCTTCAGCGGCCTGCCGCCGCCCCGCCTGGAGCTGGCGGCACAGCGCACCCAGATTCGCGAAGTGGTTACCGACGAGGTGATCATCAGCCAGGGAGAGGCGCCGGACCGCCTGTACGTGATCGCCGAAGGAGAGTTCGTGGTGACGCAGCGGCAGGCTGGAGCAGACGAGCCGGCTGAGCTGAGGCGCATGAAGCAGGGCGAGGTCTTCGGTGAGATCGGCGTCCTGTCCGGCGTACCGCGCACGGCGACGGTGACTGCCTCCACGGCTGGCACGCTGCTCAGCCTCGACGGCGCCGACTTCCTGGAGCTCGTCGGCTCGGGGCCGGGCCTGACCTCGCGGCTGCTCGACCTGCATCGCGGCGCCGCGGCGCCGTCATCGGGCTGAGGCGGCCATGACCCTCAACCATGACGAGCGCGCACTGGCAGGGCTGCGCAACTGCCCGCTCTTCCGCCACTGCGACGCCGATTCGCTCAACGCCGTGGCGGGACGCCTGCGCCAGCGCCAATTCCGGCGCAACGAGGTGATCTTCCACCAGGGCGATCCGGGCGACTCGCTGCACGTCATCACGTCGGGCAGCGTGAAGATTCTGCTGCCGTCGACGGAGGGCGACGAGGCGATCATCGCCACGCTGCGCGAGGGAGATTTCTTCGGTGAGCTGGCGCTGCTCGACGGCGAGCCGCGCTCCGCGACCGCCACGGCGGTCGACGGAGCCGAGACCTGGTCGCTGCCGCGCGACGCTTTCCTGGTTCTGCTCGACGGCCGTCCCGGCCTGCGCGATGCGCTCCTCACCGCTCTGGCCGGTGAGCTGCGGCGGCTGACCGTGCACGTCGAGGAGCTGCACTTCCTGGACCTCGCCGGACGACTGGCGCATCGGCTGGTGAGCCTCGCCAACGCCAGCCTGAGTACCGCAGAGCTCGCAGAGACATCGGCTTCTGGACCGGTCGAGCTGGACTGGCCGTACACTCAGTCCGACCTGGCGTCGATGATCGGGGGCACGCGACAGAGCGTGAACAAGCTGTTGAGCAGCCTGGTGGATGCCCGATTGATCCGAATCGAACACGATCAGCTGGTGATTCTGGACCTTGAGGGTCTTGCACAACGCGCAGAACGCTGACAAGGTGTCGGTCATTCGACACCGGGCATGTCGCCCAAACGCTTCGGCATCCTTGATGAGGGGGCGTAGCGTATCGCCAACGGATCGGTCCAATCCAGGGCCGGATCAGCAAATCGAGAGAGGTCTTGGAGGACCAACTGACATGACTGACAATCAGAAGAGCGAACAGGACGTCGACCGCGCGGACGAGGACGACGTCAGCGGGCACGGCCAGCTGCGCGGCCAGCTGCGTGGCCAGGAGCGCGGTGCCGACGACTCCAGTGACGACGTCAGCGGGCACGGCCAGTTGCGCGGGCAGCTGCGCGGCCAGGAGCGCGGTGCCGACGACTCCAGTGACGACGTCAGCGGGCACGGCCAGCTGCGCGGGCAGCTGCGCGGCCAGGAGCGCGGCATGGACGACGAGGAAGACGTCAGCGGGCACGGCCAGCTTCGCGGCCAGGAGCGTGGCTCCTTCCCCCGCGGAGGCCAGGAGCGAGGCTTCAACGTCAAGAGCATCGATGACTCCGACGATGATGTCAGCGGCCACAGCCAGCTGCGGAGCCACGAGCGCTAGGAGCGCGCAAGGAACCGATCCGACCCGTGGGCGACACGGGTAGACAACTCCCGAGCGCGGAGGCCGCGCTGCTGATCCTCCAGTCAGCAGCGCGGCGTTCGGCTGTCGCGCGCCGCTTCCAGCCGGAGGCCGAGCAGCGGCTGCTGCAATCCATCGTCGACGCCACGGTGCGCCTGTTCGACGCCGAGGCCGCCTCGATCGCCCTCTTCGAACGCGACCCGGACCGGCTCGAATTCCGGGTCGCCGCGGGACCGCAGGGCGCGGGGGCCATTGGCATGAGCGTCCCACCCACCCAAGGCATCGCCGGCTATGTCTTCTCCACCGGCCAGGCCCTCGCCCTGTCGGACGTTGCCTCCGACCCGCGCTTCAATCGCAGTGCGGCAGAGCGCACCGGCTACGTGCCGCGCTCGATTGCCGCGGTGCCGCTTCCCGAGCAGGACGGCACCATCGGCGTGCTGCAGGTGCTCGACAAGCGCGGCTCGCCGACCTTTTCCCTGCGTGACATGGAGCTGCTGGCGGTCTTCGCCGAGCAGGCAGCCACCGCCATCGGCGCCACGCGGCTGCAGCGGGACCTGCCCGCGCTGCTCTCCGCGTCGCTGCGCCAGCTCAACGGCGAGCTCTCCGCCGAAGGCGTGGAGGCCATCGTCTCCGCGGCCACGCGCGACCTCGACCACGGCGCTGAGCAGCCGTTCTGGGCGCTCGTCGACCAGGTGAGCCGTCTGCGGGACCGGGGCGAGCGGGAGCTGGAGCTGGTCGCCGCGATCCTGCAGGTGATCGCCGACCGAGCCACGCGCCCGCGTCGACGCTGACGCGCGCCGCCACAGACCGATGAACGACGAGGAGCTTCCCGCCTGGTCAGAGCCGTTCGCGGCCGGAGCCGCTGGCCGGGTCATCCGCGCACCGGGGATCGGGGCGGTCGACCGCGAGTGGGCCTGGGCCGGCGCCAGCGGGCACGGCGCAACGGTGGCGATCATCGACAGCGGAGTGGAGCGCGACCATCCGGCCGTTGGCGGCCGCCTCATCGAGAGCATGGCCGTCGAGATCATCGACGGCGAGGCCAAGGTCGTGCCGGACGACGCCAGCGGTGACCTGTTCGGCCACGGGACGGCGTGCGCGGGCATCATCGTCGGGCTGGCGCCGGAGGTGGAGATCGTCTCGATCCGAGTGCTCGGCGCGGATCTGAAGGGCAAGGGCATCGCGTTCGCCGCAGGGCTGGATTGGGCCGTCAACCGCGGCGTGCAGGCCATCAACCTGAGTCTCTCGTCGAAGAGCGAGTCGCTCTACGGCCTCTTCCACGAGCTGGCCGACGAGGCCTATTTCAAGAACGTCGTGCTGGTCAGCGCCGCCAACAACGTCCCGGGCCCGAGCTACCCATCGCTCTTCAGCTCGGTCATCTCGGTTGCGGCCCACGGCGAGCCGGATCCCTGGCGCTACTATTACAATCCGTCGCCGCCCGTCGAGTTCGGCGCCTGGGGAGTCGACGTGCCGGTCGCCTGGAAGGATGGCGGCCAGACGGTGGCCACGGGCAACAGCTTCGCGGCACCGCACATCGCCGGATTGGTGGCGCTCCTGCTGGCGAAGCACCCCGGACTCACGCCCTTCGAGGTCAAGGCGATCCTGGCGGCGCTCGCCGACAACGCCACGCCCGCTCCGCCCGCTCCGGAGACCGCCGCTGCCGCGACCGGACCGACCGACTCGGCTGCTCAGCCCGAACCGCCCAAGGCATGAAAACCGGGGGCCGCAGCCTGCGGTCCCCGGTTCTGAACTGATCGCCGCTAGCGGATGAATCCGCCGTGCGGCACCTCGTTGGCCGGACCGGCCGTCGTCTCATCCGCGGCCGACAGCGCCTGCTCCCGGTTCAGCTGCGCCTCTTCCTGCAGAGCCGCGCTGCGACCGGTGGGCGCCAGGCTGACGCTCGCCGGGCCGGCCGGAGCGACGTCCATGAGCTTCTGCTCACGCTGGTGCTGCGCCGCCTGCTGCATCTGGGTAACCTGCGCTGGCCGGCTCACCGAACTGATCACCGAGCCATTCACGCCCGGCTGCAGGGCGATCCCAACTCCGCCGATGATCAACGCGCCGGTGATGACCCCAGTGGCAAGCAGCCGCCGACGGAATGCATCGGCGTCATGCGTGGTCGGGAAGTGCAGGCTGATGGCGTGACCCTCGGTGTCGTCGTCGATCGGGCCTGCCAGGACCGTCACGAACTGACTCTGCAGGTGCCCCTCCACGTCGTCGTCCTCGCCCAGCGCGAACCGGATCCCCAGGCGATCGCCCTCCGGCTTCTGGCTCAATGCTTCGAGGATGCGGTGCGCATCCTCGGGAGCCACGTAGGCGTGTCCCTGCGTGTCCCCGAAGTCCACCGTGAGCTTGTCGGTGGCTTCCTGTCCCTTCTGCTCGTCCATTTCGCCTGCGTGCCTCCTGTTTGCTATCCGCGCCGACGGCGGTTTTGCCACACATTGCGCCACGCATGCAAGACCCGGTAGCGCGGCGACGACGACCGCTCTGTCGTCTGCGCGACAGATTGATCTGAAGCGCGCTGGTCAGCCATAGAATGGAACGGCCATGTTCTACGTTCAGCGCGGCGAGATCCCGCACAAGCGTCACACCCAGTTCCGCAAGCCTGACGGATCGCTGTACGCCGAGGAGCTCTTCGGGGTCGAAGGATTCTCCGGCCGCGAGAGCCTGCTCTACCACCACACGCCCCCAACCCAGACGCATCGGATCGAGAAGGTGCGCGACGTCCGGATCGAGCGCTCCGACGAGGACGAGAACGGGCCACATCGGCACCACCTGGTCAACACCGGACAGCTGAAGCCAGGCGGCACGGCGATCGAAGGCCGTCTTCCTCTCTTCTACAACGCCGATGTGACCTTCGGTGTGGTGCTGCCCGACAGGCGGATGGAGCACTTCTACCGCAACGGCGAATGTGACGAGATGTACTTCGTGCACCAGGGCCATGGCACCCTCGACACCGTTTTCGGAACCATCGAATACGGCCCCGGCGACTACCTGGTCATCCCCATCGGCACGACCTATCGCCTGCAGCCCGGAGACGACGCGCAGCGCATGCTCTGGCTGGAGTGCCCGTCGAACATCGAGCCGCCGCGGCGCTATCGCAACGACTTCGGACAGCTGCTCGAGTTCTCGCCGTACTGCGAGCGCGACATCCGCCCGCCGGCTCAGATGGCGGCGAACCTCGAGGAGGGCGAGTTCACCGTCGAGGTCAAGACCCGCGGCCGGGTCACCGCCTACGATTACCACCATCATCCGTTCGACCTGGTCGGCTGGGACGGCTACCTCTACCCGTTTGCCTTCAACATCGGCGATTTCGAGCCGATCACCGGGCGCATCCACCAGCCGCCGCCGGTGCACCTCACCTTCCAGCCGCGCAACTTCGTGGTCTGCAGCTTCGTGCCGCGCAAGTTCGACTATCACCCGCTCTCGATCCCGGCGCCCTACAACCATTCCAACATCAACTCGGACGAGGTGATCTACTACGTCGCCGGCAATTTCATGAGCCGTCGCGGGGTGGACGTCAGCTCGTTCACCGTCCACCCGGCGGGGATCCCGCACGGGCCGCATCCGGGGACGGTCGAGGCCAGTATCGGCAAGGAGTCGACCGAAGAGCTGGCGGTCATGATCGACACCTTTCACCCCCTGCACCTGACGAAACAGGCGACCTCCATGGAGGATGACGCCTACCCCTACTCCTGGCTGCCACCGACCGATGGCGCGGAGCACGCGCGTGAGCTCTCCGAGCGAGGTCCGGAGGCCTTCCCGGACTAGACCGAATCAATTGGCCGGTGGATTGCGGCCGCCACGCAGCACACCCGCGCCCTGAAGGACGACGAATGACCGATCCAACCGCCATCCCCATCAACCTGTTCGAGAACGACCGCGAGCTGCTGGTCATCGCGCCGATGCCCGGCGTTGAGCCGGAGGACATCTCGGTCGAGATCACCAACGACGGGCAGATGACCCTGCGTGCCGTCCAGCGCGGGCCCGGCCAGGAGCAGGTCGACTACCTGCTGCGCGAGTGGTCGTATGGGCCATACGAACGTACCGTCACGCTGCCGCGCTCGGTGGACGCGCGGCGTGCCAACCTGAGCTTCGGCAACGGCGTGCTCAGCCTCTCGCTGCCGAAGACGCTCGACGGCGTGCCCGGCACCCTGAGGGTGACACCGGTGAGCGAAGGGCACGGCCTCACCCGCGGCCACGTCGGCTCGCGCGGCGGCGCGACGTCGGGGTGATCCTCTACTTCCTGCGCCACGGTCGGGCACAGGAGCCGCGCGAAGGGGTGCCTGACGATGCACGAGCGCTGACCGAGGCGGGCGTCGCCCAGCTGCGCAATGCCGCGCCGCTCTGGCAGCGGCTCAACCTCCGGCCCGACGTCGTGCTCACGTCGCCGCTGCGCCGCGCCGCGCAGACCGCCAGCCTGTTCGTGGAGGGCCTGGGGCTCATCGATGAGCCGATCCCCGACGAGCGGCTCTCCCCCGGCGCCGAGTGGAGCGACTTCGCCCGGGCCCTCGCCGAGCGCGACGATGCGGGACGCATGATGTTCGTTGGCCACGAGCCGGATCTGTCAAGCACCATGGAGCTGCTCAGCGGCGCGTCGTCGGTGCGCATGCGTCCCGGTGGAGTGGCGTGCCTCGAGTTCTACGGCGTGCCCGAGCCCGGCGGTGGCGAAATCGCCTGGCTCCTTGACCCGGACCTCTATGCGCAGCAAGGAGACTGACCGATGCCGCTCGGTGTAGCCTGAGACTCATGGCCAGCCTCGAGCTCCACTCGCTGCTGCTGTGCGACTACGCCATGACCGCCCAGGACGGCAAGATCAGCGCGATCGGCATTTTCAGCCAGATCAACGTCGCGCACCTGCCGGCGGTTCACGGCCGCATGTTCGTGGTCGCCATCCTTGAGGCGGAGGCCGGCGGACACGACCTGCAGCTGCAGGTTCTCTCGCCGCAAGGCGAGCCGATCCTCGGCAATCCGCCGCGCCTGCAGATCGAGGTGCCGCCATCGGCGACGACGGCCAACATCGTGGCCGACCTGAACGGGCTCGAGGTCAAGGAGCTCGGCCGGCATCGCGTCGAGCTGCGCAGCGGCGACCGTCTGCTCGGCAGCGCGCCGTTCACCGTCAACCTCCTGTGGCGACAGGAGCAGGCAGCCAACGCCTGAACCTTGACGCGCCGCGTGGCCGCGCGCACATACGACTTCAGCGCCAGCGTGCAGATCGGCGCGGCAGCAGGGGCCGCCGCGTGCGCCGTCCTGCTGCTCCCACTCTTCGCTGGCGAACTCCCTGCCGAAGGCGGGTCACCGAGCTGATCTCACGTTCCGGCGCACGGCAGCGTTGAACCCATATGAAGCCCTACGTCGCCGTCACCAGCACGCGCATCTTCTGCCGACCCGGCTGTCCGGCGCCCGCGCCGCGCCGGGACCACGTCCGCCACTACGACGCGCCTGAGGCCGCGCTGGCTGATGGCTTTCGGCCGTGTCTCCGCTGCCGGCCGCTGGGCGACGCACTGGTCGTCGCAGCGACCCTCGACACGCCGCTCGGTCTGATGCTCGCGGGCGCCACGGACGCCGGTGTCTGCCTGCTGGAGTTCACCGATCGTCGCATGCTGCCGAGCCAGCTCAAGATCGTCGAGCGGCGCCTGGGACGCATCGTGGGAGGCCGCCACGCGCACCTCGAACGGCTGCAGCGAGAGCTGGACGACTACTTCGCCGGCCGGCGGCGGGACTTCGAGGTGCCGGTCGTGGCGCCGGGTTCCGCCTTCGAACGAAGCGTCTGGAGCGCGCTGCGCGCCATCCCCGCCGGCGAGACGCGCAGCTACGACGGCCTGGCGGTCGCGCTCGGGCGGCGCGGCGCCGCGCGGGCGGTCGGACGGGCCAACGGAATGAACCGGATCGCCATCGTCATCCCGTGCCACCGCGTGATCACCAGCAGCGGCGGCCTGGGTGGCTACGGCGGCGGAGTGTGGCGCAAAGAGGCGCTGCTCGCCCTGGAGGCGGACGGCGCGCGGGCCAACTGACGACGGTCAGGCTGGCGATCGGCCTTCCAGGCGACGAGGACCCCGGCGTCCTCGTACTTCCAGACCACGTCGACCGCGTCGAACCCGGCCGCGGTCAGCCAGGCAAGGTGCTCCGCAGTCGTGTCCGGATGGTCGTGGCTGGCCTCGTGCGGGTCGGGCTCGAGCGGCGTCTGGTACAGCTCCAGCAGCCGGTTCGAGGCATGTCGGAAGTAGTCGGCGATGATGAAGATGCCGCCCGGCGCAACGTGCTCCCAGAGCTGCCCGAAGAGGTGCCGCTTCTGGTCGGGGTAGAGGTGGTGCACGGCCAGCACTGAGACGATCGCGTCGTATTCGCCATCGATCCGCGGATCGATCATGTCCGAGCGGCCGAGCTCCAGCCGGTCGTGGAATTCGGACAGGCGCTGCTCCGCGCGCGACAGCATCTCGCCGGAGACGTCGAGCCCCACCACGTGCGCGTCGTCGAACGCCTGCAGCACGCGCAGCAGCGTGTAGCCGGTCCCGGCGCCCAGGTCGAGCACGCGCCGCGGCGGCCGCAGCCGCAGCAGGGAGATCAAGGTATCGTGGATCTCCTCGTAGCGCGGCACCATCTCCCGGATCTGCGCGTCATAGCTCGGCGCCCAGTCGTCGAAATGCGCACCCACCGTCTTCATCGTGATTCAAGTATGACTGACCGATCCAGCACACCCGGCTCCGGCCATCGCGGGGGCTCCGGGCGCACGCCGTTCGGCGCGTGGGCCGGCTTCGGCGGGGCCGCGGCCGCACTCGCCGCGGCGATCGTCATCCGGCTGCTGACTGGCGTGCCGACCGGCGTGGAGCGGGTCGCCGAAGCGATCACCATCGTCGTTCCGGTCGCCCTGTTCGACGCGGTGCTGTCCATCTTCGGCACGCTGGCCAAGCCCGGCCTGGTGCTGGCCGTGGCGATTGGCGTGCTGGTCGGCGGCGCAGTGATCGGCTGGCTGGCGGCACGCACCCGTGACCGCGCCAGGGCCATCGGCGCAGCGGCCGGCCTGGTGGCGGTGCTGGGCATCGGCCTGCCACTGGTGCTGGGCTACCCCGACACCGCGCTTGCGGGGATTCCTGCAGCGCTGGTCTACATCGGTATCTTCGCCAACGCCTACGACCCCGCGGCGGAGCCGGATCCGGAGGCCGATGAGAACCGTCGCAAGCTCCTGCAATGGGCCGCCGTGCTGGGCGTGCTGCTCGTCGCCGGCGGGCTGGTCGCGCGGCTGCTGGCCGGGCGGGGCCGGTTGATCGCCGGTGCGCTGCCGGCGCCGATCACGCCGAACCCCGAGTTCTACGTGGTCAGCAAGAATCTGATCGACCCGTCAGTCGACGTCGCCGCCTGGCGACTGAAGGTCGGCGGCCTGGTCGCGCAGCCGATGCAGCTGACGCTCGACGCTCTTCGCGTCCTGGGTACCATCGAGCAGCTGCAGACGCTCGAATGCATCAGCAACGAGGTCGGCGGCAATCTCATCAGCACGGCACTCTGGCGCGGGGTGCCGCTGGCCTCCGTGTTGGCGCGTGCGCGGCCGACCGGCGCCGTCGTCGAGCTCAAGCTCACCTCGGAGGACGGCTACTCCGAGTCGATTCCGCTCGCCATGGCGGCCGATGAACGGGTCCTGCTCGCCTTCGAGATGAACGGCGCCCAGCTCCCCGAGAAGCACGGCTTTCCGCTGCGCCTGCTCCTGCCCGGGGTGTACGGCATGAAGGGGCCCAAGTGGCTCTCCGGGATCGAGGCGGTCGACCAGCCGTACGACGGCTACTGGGAGCGGCGCGGCTGGACCAAGCAGGCGCTGATCAAGACCATGTCGCGGTTGGATGCTCCCGCGTCGAGCTCGGAAGTTCCCCTGCGCGGCGCGCCGATTCAGCTGGCCGGGATTGCCTTCGCCGGCGATCGCGGCATCCAGCGCGTGGAGCTCCAGATCGGCGAGGACGCGGCATGGGTCGCCTCGACGCTCGACCCGCCACAGGGCGAGGTGCGCGCCGGGATCTGGCGCTTCTGGCACTACGCCTGGCGGCCGACGCGCACGGGGACCTATGCGCTGCGCGTGCGCGCGGTCGACGGCAGCGG
>JBBSHF010000047.1:0-14378 GCA_038253355.1 Candidatus Limnocylindria bacterium | reverse complement strand
GCCTGGCGTGCCGCTGCTGGTGCTGGGTGGCGTCGAGACTGGCCTGCGGCCGCTGGCAGGGACCGACTCGATCCTCCTGCGCCGATGGAGCGGCCGCGCTCGCGCGCGCACGGTGGTCGTGCTGGGCCGGCCGTTGCCGGCGGATCCGCGGGACGCCGGCGAGCCGGAACGGATCATGCATCCGCGCGTGATCGCCGATGCCGTGTCGGTGGCCGTGGGCGAGCTGGGCCGTCCGGTGGCGATCGAGGCCGAATCCGGCGGCGGACGCATCTCGCTGTGGCTGGCCGTGGATCATCCCGAGCTCGTCGCGCGGCTTATCCTCGCCTCGGTTGCATCGGAGACGGCGCCCGATTCAGCCATGGACGAGCGCATGCGGCAATGGATCGCGCTTGGTGAGGCCGGCCGGTGGGGCGAGTTCTTCGCCCGCCTGGCGGTGCAGATGAAACCGGCGGGGTCCGTGTCGGCAGAGGCGTTCGCGGTCGCGGCGCGCTTCCAGCCGAAGCCCGCCACCCCGGAGCGCTTCATCGGTGAGCTGAAGGCCACGCTGGATCCGTCGTCCTTCGTGACCTCGCGGCTGGGTGAGATCAGCGCACCCACCCTCGTCCTGGCAGGCGGGCAGGATCAAATCGTGCCGTTGGCGTCGACGCAACTGGTGGCCTCGGCCATCCCCGGGGCGCGGCTGGAGGTCGATCCCGACTGCGGCCACACGGTCCGCTCCTCGTTCACCGGCTACGACGAGCTGGTGGAGGGGTTCCTGGCCGAGGGAGACTGAAGGTCGAGGTGGCTGACCGGCGGGCGACTGACGGCGCCACATCCCGGCGCACCACCGTCACAGCAGTAATGGGCCGTTCCCGGCCTCCTTATGCCCGGCGTGGGACGGAGCCACGCCCTGCGGCGCCGCTGCTGACCCCTTATCCGCGATCACGGACGGGAATCATGGCCAAGGGGCCGCTGCGGGCGCCTTACGGGCGAGGAAACGAACCTCGGCAGCGCCAGCGGTGAATAAGGGGCCGCTGACGGCACATTAGGCGCTCGCCCCACCAGTGGGCCGACACGACCCTCACAGCTACCCCTCGCCGACGTCGGCGAAGGCCGTGGAGTCGCCCGCCAACAATTGCCGCGCGACGGACTCGGCGACGAGCAGCGCGTGCCGCGCCAGTCCGCCGCCGACGCTGATGCGCCGCACTCCGAGCGCGCTCAGCTCCGCGATGCTGGGTGCCCCGGGGCGCAGCAGCACGTTCACCGGTGCCGCAGCCTGGTGGACGATCTGGCCGATCAGCTCGGCATCGGTCAGCCAGATCGGAAAGATGGCGTCGGCGCCGGCCGACAGGTAGCGGCGACCGCGGTCAATCGCCTCGGCCATGCGCTCCGTGGCCGTGCCGTCGCCGCGCAGGAAGATATCGATCCGCGCGTTGATCACCAGTGGCACACCGGCCGCGTCCGCCGCCGCCCGAATGGCGGCGATGCGCTCGGCCTGGCGGTCGGCCGAGACGAGGGCTTCAGCTCCATCGGTCCGGTCGGTGTCCTCGATATTCATGCCCACCGCTCCCGCGGCGATGAGCCGCTCGACGATCTCGCCGGCGCTCAGCCCGTATCCGCCCTCGATGTCGGCGGTGACCGGCAGGGATACCGCTGCAGCGATGCGGCCGATCGCCGCGAACATGTCGTCGGCCGGCATCACTTCGCCGTCCGGGTACCCGAGTGACGCGGCCATCGCGCTGCTGGACGTCGCGACCGCCTTCGCCCCGACGCGCTCGACCATGACGGCGCTCGCCACGTCCCAGGCGTTGGGCAGGATGAGCGGCGCTTCTTCGTGGTGCAAGTCCCGCAGCCGTTGCGCGAGGGCGGCGAGGGCGGCGAGCGAGGAGCTCACGCCGTCTCCCCCGCTTCGAGCAGCCGCCGGAACCCCTCCTCGTCGAGGATTCTCACGCGGAGCGACTCCGCTCGGGCGAGCTTGCTGCCCGCCTTCTCGCCGGCAACCAGGTAATCCGTCTTGGCGCTGACCGATGACGCCGCGTGCCCCCCCGCCGCGCGGATCGCCTCCTCCGCCTCCTCGCGGCTAAAGGTGGGCAGCGTTCCGGTGACGACCAGCGTCTTTCCGGCCAGCGGCCCTTCGAGCGGAGTGGTACCCGGCGCGGGTGCCTCGGCGACGACGCCGGCCTCGACCAGGTGCCACAGGGTGTCACGCGTGTGCTCGTCCGCGAAGTAGCGGCCGATCCCCTCCGCCACCACCTGCCCGATGCCCGATACCGCCGTGAGCTCCTCGACGCTGGCGGCGCGCAGCCGGTCGACTGCGCGGCGCGTCCAGTCCGCATCGGTCTCGGATGACTCGTGGAGCACCTCGCACGTGAGCCAGGAGGCCAGGTCGCGCGCTGTCTGGAAGCCGACGTGGCGGATGCCCAGTGCGTTGAGGATGCGACCCATCTGCTGCTGGCGTGAGCCATTGATCGAGGCGAGCAGGTTCTCCGCCGACTTGCGCGCGAATCGGTCCACGCCTTCGAGCGTTTCAAGGGTGAGCCGATAGATGTCGGCCGGCTCGCGCACGAGCTCGCGCTCGACGAGCTGCGCCATCACTTTGTAGCCGAGCCCTTCGATGTCCATCCCGCCGCGTCCCGCGAAATGCTGCAGGCCACCCAGGCGCTGCGCCGGGCACCATGGGTTCGGGCAGCGCCACACGACCTCGCCCTCTTCGTGCACCGCGGGGGTGCCACACGCCGGGCAGTGCGACGGCATCTCCCACACGACCTCGGACCCGTCGCGGGCGTCCGCCACGGCGCTGACCACCTCGGGGATCACGTCGCCGGCGCGCTGCAGCACGATCGTGTCGCCGACGCGCAGGTCCCGGCGCCGGATCTCGTCGATGTTATGCAGCGTGGCGTTGCGCACGGTCGTCCCGCCGACCTGCACCGGGGTCAGGTGCGCCACCGGGGTCAGCGCGCCGGTGCGCCCCACGTACACCTCGATCGCCTCGAGCCTCGTCGTGACCTGCTGCGCCGGGAATTTGTAGGCGGTTGCCCAGCGCGGTGCCCGGGCGACGAAGCCCAGGCGCGCCTGCTCGTCGAGCGAGTCGACCTTGATGACGATCCCATCGGTCTCGTAGTCGAGATCGCGACGACCATCCGCCCACTCGTCGACGTACGCGATCACGTCCTCGATGCCAGCCACGCGTCGCACGTTCGGGTTCACCGGGAAGCCGAGCTCGCGCAGCAGGTCGAGCGACTCCGTGTGGCTGGCCAGACCGTGCGCCCCGACGAGCTGATAGCACCACACCGATAGCCGTCGCGAGGCGGTCACCCGCGGATCGATCTGGCGCACCGATCCCGCGGCGGTGTTGCGCGCGTTGGCATACAGCGCCTGGCCGTCGCGTTCGCGCTGCTCGTTCAGATGGGCGAATGCGCCGCGCGGCATGTAGACCTCGCCACGCACCTCGAGCACGCTACCGGGCGGGTCGCGACGCAGCCGCAGGGGAATGGCTCGCACGGTACGCAGGTTGGCCGTGACGTCCTCGCCGGTCATGCCGTCGCCGCGCGTCGCGCCACGCTCGAAGCTGCGTCCGGCGTAGCGCAGGCTCATCGCCAGGCCGTCGATCTTCAGCTCGCAGACGTAGGTGACCGGCGCAGCGGCCTCCGCGCGGCCAAGGCCACGCCGCACCCGAGCGTCGAAGTCGCGCAGCTCGTCATGGCCGAAGACGTTGCCGAGCGACAGCATCGGGACGTCATGCCTGACCGAAGCAAAGGCCGATGACGGCGCCGCGCCGACGCGCTGCGTCGGCGATTCGGGCGAGATGAGCTCGGGATGCTCCGCTTCGAGCTCGTTCAGCTCGCGCAGCAGGCGGTCGTACTCGACGTCCTCCATGGTCGGTGCATCGAGCACGTGGTAGCGGTGATTCGCCTCATCGAGGATGCTGCGCAGCTCGGCCACCCGCGCCGCCTGGGCCGCGTCGCTCACGACTCGTCGGGTTCGGGGTCGTCGTCGTCATCGGGTTCGTCGGCGCCGCTGAACCAGGCGCGGATGTCGATGGCGTGCTCCCGGTAGTGATCGGGGCCGTCGTCGCGGATCACCTGCTCGAGCGTGTCGCCGTAGGCCACGTTCTCGGCGAGCAGCGCCGGATCGAGGCGGGTCAGCAGCTCGGTCAACGCGTGGAAGGCCGCCTCCTCGCGCTTGCGCACGGTGCCCAGGTCCGTCTCGAGGGCGACTCGAGCAACCACCGCGTTGCGCTCGTCCACGTCCAGGTCGCCCGCGCCGAACTCGTCGGCGCGACCCTCCTGCGCGAAATGCAGCGCCTCCGCAGCGTGGCCGGTCCAATATCCCAGGTGCGCCACCAACTCACGCGCCGACCACTCGCCGGCGAGGCCTGGCGTGGTGAGCAGCTCGGGCGCGACGTCGCCCAGCGCTTCCAGGAAGGCGCGGCGCGCATCGGTCAGCGCGGCGGCGAGGTGCTGCGGCGTGGTGTGGTCGTGGCCGTCGGTGGTCATCGGTCAGGCCGTTCCCTCACGAGCGCTCGAGCCCGGCGTAGACGGCGATCAGCCGCTTTACGCCCTGGCCCACGAATGCCACGGTCACTTCCTCGTCGCCCTTCACCAGCTGGCTGGAGACAATGATGCCCTCGCCGAAGCGCCGATGCCGAACGTGATCGCCGGGGCGCCAGGCGAGCTGGCCGACGCCCGCTGGGACGGCTGCTCCGGCGGGTCCGGGGGCGTCGAAGGTGCCACGCCCCAGGTCGACCGCGGCGCCGCCCTCGTAGCGCGCGGCAGCCACCCGCTCGCGCTCGGCATCGAGGCGTCGGCCCACCCGCGGCGCGGGTGGCGCGGCCATGTCCGGCAAGCTGATGGGACGCAGCGGCTCATTGACCCGGCGGCGCGGCGAGCGGTAGCCGCCGGGCAGCCAGTTGGCGTCGTCGATGCCGCGTCGCTGCGATCCGCCGCGACGGAACGGCGAACCCTCATCGGCCGAGGCGCCCAGCAGCTCCTCGGGCAGCTCGGCCAGGAAGCGGCTCGGCTCCGAGGCCGCGCCGACGCCGTAGGTCGAGCGGTGATGGGCGTGCAGCAGGTACAGGCGGTCCTTGGCGCGGGTCATGCCGACGTACGCCAGGCGTCGCTCCTCCTCCAGCTCGCGATCATCCTCCAGGGCGCGCTTGTGCGGCAGCAGCCCCTCCTCGAGTCCCACGATGAAGACGACCGGGAACTCGAGCCCCTTGGCGGCGTGCAGCGTGATGAGCGTCACGCGTTCAGGGCGGTCCTCCAGCGTGTCCTGGTCGCTGACCAGCGCCACCTCCTCGAGGAAGCGCGACAGGCCCTCGGGCGCCGCGATCTCGTCGAACTCGGCGGCGTGGTTGCGCAGCTCGACGACGTTCTGCCAGCGTTCCTCGCCCTGCTCGCTGCCATCGAGGATCGTCTCGCGCAACCCGGATCGGTCGCCAACGGCGTCGAAGACGGCTGACGGCGGCTCGGCCTGCGCCAGGGTCATCAGCCCGCGCATCAGCTCGGTGAACGCGTTCAGGGACGCTCGGGCGCGCGGCGCCAGGTTGGGGTTCTCCCCCGCCGCCTCGACTGCGGCCCACAGCGTCACTCCCCGGGCTGCGGCGACGGAGCGCAGCTCCTCGATCGTCTTCTCACCGATCCCCCGCGCCGGCACGTTGACGATCCGCTCCAGCGCCACGCGATCGGCGCTGTTGCGCGCCAGGCGGACGTAGGCCAGCACGTCCTTTACCTCGCGCCGCTCGTAGAAGCGGGTGCCGCCGACCAGCTGATACGGGATCCCGAAGCGCATGAACGCCTCTTCGAGCACACGGGACTGGGCGTTGATCCGATACGTGACCGCGATCTCGCCGTAGCGCAGCGCGCCGTCCTCGTCGTCCGCGCGACGGGTGAGCAGCCCGCCCATCGGTCCAGCGGAGCCGACCAGCTTCTCGACCTGGCGCGCGACGAACTCGGCCTCCTCGTATTCGTTGTAGGCGTCGAACACCTCGATCTGGGTGCCGACCCCCTTATCGGTCCACAGCTTCTTCTCCTTGCGTCCGGCATTGCGGCTGACGACCGCGTGCGCCGCCTCCAGGATGTTCTGCGTGGAGCGGTAGTTCTGCTCGAGCTTGACCACCTTGGCGTCGGGATAGTCGCGCTCGAAGTCCATGATGTTGCGCAGGTCGGCGCCGCGCCAGGAGTAGATCGACTGGTCGTCGTCGCCCACCACCGCCAGGTTCTTGTGCTTCGCGGCGAGGTGCTGGCAGAGCAGGTACTGGGCGCGGTTGGTGTCCTGGTACTCGTCGACCATGATCTGCTGCCAGCGGCGCTGGTAGCGCTCCAGCACGTCGGGATGCTGCTCGAACAGGAAGACGGTGCGCATCAGCAGGTCGTCGAAATCAACCGCGTCGTCCTCGGCCAGCTGCCGCTGGTAGGCGTCGTACACGCGCGCCGCGGTCTCTTCGTAGTAGTTCGCCGCCTGGCGCTTGGCCGTCGCCGGATCGGCCAGCTCGTCCTTGCGTTGGCCGACGTAGGCCAGCATCCCCGCTGGCGCGAAGCGCTTCTCGTCGAGGTCGAGCCGGCGCAGGACGCCCTTGACCAGCGCCACCTGGTCGGCCCGGTCGTAGATCGTGAACGACCTCGCCAGACCGATGTGCTGGCCCTCTCTCCGCAGGATGCGGGCACAGATGGCATGGAACGTCCCGATCGTCGCGTCCTTCGCGTTCGCCAGGCCGATGAGCCCGGCGATGCGCTCGCGCATCTCGTTGGCCGCCTTGTTGGTGAAGGTCACGGCCACGATCTGCCACGGCTTGACGCCGCTGGCCACCAGGTAGGCGACGCGGTGAGCCAGGACCCGGGTCTTGCCGCTCCCGGCGCCCGCCAGGATGAGCAGCGGACCGTGCAGGTGGCTCACCGCCTCGGCCTGCGGCGGGTTCAGGCGGGCGATGATCTCCTGCGGTGTGAGCAGGGTCAGGGGTAGTGCGCTCGTCTCAGGGGGCATCGGTCCAGCGATTCTACCCGGCCGCCGGGCTCTTGCCGATTGACGCGCGCGGTTGGCATTGGGACGGGCCGGAACGTATTCGACGGTGCCAAGCCCGCTCACAGGCGCGGTATCCGCCTCGGGAGCGGGTCCGCAGGCCCAATCAAAGCCGCTTCACGCTCGACCGTTCCGCGGGTCAGACTGCTCGAGGGAGGTAGCGCGACTGACACCGACATCTGCCACGTCGGGCGCGCGGGAGGAGCCGGCCGGAGTCAACGCGACCGCCACCCGACATCTGCCAAGTCGGCCGACGGGGCGCGCAATGCGCGCTGGGAGTCGCAAGAGTCAGGATGAGGCCGGACGCACCGCGCCGAAGCTGCCGAGCATGGCTGATCGAAGCACCGCATGCGCGTCACTGGGACACCCTGCCCGTCGGTGACCTCCCGGTTCCCCAGCGGCTGATCGAGATGCACGGTCAGCGCAACACTCAGGCTGTCTTCAGCACGCCCGGCAAGCCGACGTGGGCCTGACCGGATATCGGTGAAGTAGACGTAACAGGTCACGAAGCCCATGCCGCCGATCCCATCGGCGGCGACACCACCCGCGGTATTCGTGGTCCGACCCGCCTGACGGTGCGAACCGACGTCGTGCTTGCCTACCGGCCAACAACGACTGCATGCCTCCTCCTCGGACACGCGGCGAGCGATCGGAGGCGATAGTCCTCCACACATTCGACGCAGTCAAGGTCCCGCGCGCGGCACGTCTCGATCAGTTGCAGCGTCGCTCACGCGTGCTGGGCGAAGGCGTCCGCCATGAGCGATCTGGTCATTCGATAGCGATACCAATCCCGCGTAAACCGCATGGATGCGCCCCATGCATCAGCTCGCGCCGATGTGCCTGCTCCGGCAACCAGTGATGCGTCGGACGCATCACACGCAGCCAGGGCGGCTCAAACCGCGCCAGGTGATGCACCGGCGCATCATTACCCGCCCCGCAGCGTCCCGCCGCGCCCCGCCGCGCCCCGTCGGTCCTGCGGACACGACGAAGGCCCCGGCGCGCTGCCGGGGCCTTCGCATCGGTACAGGCTGAGCGGGCTAGTAGTCCATGCCTCCGCCCATGCCACCGGGCATGGCGCCCGCCTTCTCCTTCTCGGGGAGATCGGTGACGACCGTCTGGGTGGTCAGCAGCAGGCCGGAGACCGAAGCCGCGTTCTCCAGCGCAGAGCGGGTGACCTTGGCCGGATCGATGATGCCGGCCTTGAACATGTCGCCGTACTCGCCCTTGGCCGCATCGAAGCCACTGCCGGCGGGCAGCTTGCGGACGGCCTCGACGACAACCGATCCCTCCATGCCGGCGTTGATCGCGATCTGGCGCAGCGGCTCCTCGAGCGCGCGACGCAGGATGTTGACGCCGATCTTCTCGTCGTTGAGCACCTCGAGCTTGTCGAGCGCCGGCAGCGCGTGGACCAGGACCGAGCCGCCGCCGGCGACCATGCCCTCCTCAACGCCCGCGCGGGCGGCCGACAGCGCGTCCTCGATGCGGTGCTTCTTCTCCTTGAGCTCGACCTCGGTGGCGGCACCGACCTTGAGCACGGCCACGCCGCCGGAGAGCTTGGCCAGGCGCTCCTGGAGCTTCTCGCGGTCGAAGTCAGACGTGGTGTCCTCGATCTGAAGCTTGATCTGGCCAATGCGCGCCTTGATCGCACCGTCGGAGCCCTTGCCCTCGACGATCGTGGTGTTGTCCTTGGTGGCGGTCACGCGCCGAGCCTGGCCCAGATCCTCGAGCTGCACGCTGTCGAGCTTGCGGCCGACCTCTTCGCTGATGACGTGAGCGCCGGTCAGGGTGGCAATGTCCTCGAGCATCGCCTTGCGGCGGTCACCGAAGCCTGGAGCCTTGACGGCGAGCACGTTGACCGTCCCGCGCAGCTTGTTGACCACCAGGGTCGCGAGGGCCTCACCGTCGACATCTTCGGCGACGATCAGAAGCGGCTTGCCGGTCGAGACGGTCTTCTCGAGGGTCGGCAGGATGTCAGCCACGGCGCTGATCTTCTTGTCGGTGACGAGCACGTACGGCTGATCGAGGACGGCCTCCATGCGGCCGGCGTCGTTCGAGGTGACCATGTAGGCGCTGACGTAGCCGCGGTCGAGCTGCATGCCCTCCACGTACTCCTTGTCGAGCTTGAGCCCCTGGCTCTCCTCGACGGTGACCACGCCGTCCTTGCCGACCTTCTCCATGACCTCGGCGATCATCTGGCCGATCTCCGGGTCGCGGGCGCTGATCGATGCGATGTGCGCGATGTCATCGGTGGTCTGGACCGGCTTGGAGAGCCGCTTGATCTCGTCGACGATGGCGCTGACGCCCTTGTCGATGCCGCGCTTGAGACCCATCGGGTTCGCGCCGGCGGTGACGTTCTTGAGGCCCTCGGCGATGATCGCCTGGGCGAGCACGATCGAGGTCGTGGTGCCGTCGCCGGCCACATCGTTGGTCTTGGTCGCGACCTCCTCGAGCAGCTGGGCTCCCATGTTCTCGTAGGGATCCTCGAGCTCGATGTCGCGCGCGATGGTGACGCCGTCGTTGGTGATCGTCGGCGATCCGAACTTCTTGTCCAGGAGCGCGTAGCGACCGCGCGGGCCGATGGTCACCTTGACCGAATCGGCCATCTTGTCGACTCCGCGCTTCAGCGCGCGTCGCGCCTCCTCGTCAAACAGGAGCTGCTTCGCCATAAGAGTGGATCTTCCTCCTCATGAGCCGCCACGGTTTCGCGGCGGCATCGGTCTTGACTACAGTCGGGTCGAGCGTTACTCGAGGACCGCCAGGATGTCCTTCTGCGACAGGATCAGTAGGTCCTCGTCGTCCAGCTTGAACTCGGTGCCGGCATACTTCTGGAAGAGGATCTTCTGTCCGACCTTGACGTCCATCTCCTCGCGCTTGCCGTCGTCGAGCGTACGGCCGGGCCCGACCGCGGTGATCGTGCCCTCCTGCGGGCGCTCCTTGGCGGTATCCGGCAGGACGATGCCGCTCTTCGTCATCTCGTCGCGCGGCATGGGCTTGACGACGAGCCGATCGCCCAGGGGCTTGAGCTTCGTCGCGGTTCCGCTGACCGTGGTGGCCATATGTGCGTGATGCCTCCTTGATGAAAACCGATGCATTTGCTCTTCGCGGGAGCGCCGGGACTGGTCCACTTGGCCAGCTGGCACTCGACCGATGAGAGTGCCAACATGGTACCCCTGCTCGCACGAACGTGTCAACCAATCTGCTCGGGGCAGCGCGACGCCCGTGACCATCAATGGCCACGGGCGTTCAGACGCGATCGCGCCGGGTGCTAGCCGTAGAGGTGCAGCACCACCGCGCTCGGCACCGTGTTCGTCGGCGTGATCGTACCGCCACTCGGCTTGTTGAAGACGAGGAAGTAGACGAGCAGGATGATGACCACGATCGCCACCAGGATCCCGACCAGGAACCCAGCTCCACTGCCTCTGCCGTCGCCGTCGCCCGGGGTGTTGACGTTGACCTGTCCCATGGAAGAGAACCCTCCTTCAATGGCTCAAGCCGCGCACGCTTGCGCGAGCGTAGTGCGCTTTCCCCTTGCAACCGCTATGCCACTCGCCCTGCAAGCAGGCGCCGATACGCCGAACCGGCCTGCCGCGTCACCACCTGCGGCGTCGTGGCTCGCAACCGTGCAAGCTCGGTGGCGACCCGCAGCACGGTCGTCGGCTCGTTGCGCGCTCCGCCGCCGCCCGGCGCCAGCCAGGGCGCATCGGTCTCGACCAGGAAGGTGCCGTCGCGAAGCGCCTGGACCGCGGCCCGAGGCCCGTGCGCCGACGAGAAGCTGACCGGCAGGGCGAACGAGATCAGGTAGCCGGCATCGGCCAGCCGCAGGGCCATGGACGCGTCGCCGGAGAAGCAGTGCAGGACGCCGCGGACGGCCCGTCCGCTGTGCGGCCGGGCAAGCAACGCCGCGGTCACCTCCTCGTGCGCGTCACGGTCATGGATCAGCACCGGCTTGCCGACCGATGCGGCCAGGTCGAGCTGCCGCTCGAAGGCCTCACGCTGCACCGCCGGCGGCGAGAGGTTGCGGAAGAAGTCGAGTCCGATCTCGCCGATCGCGCCGACCGCCGGGTGCGCTGCCAGCTCCGCGAGGCGCCGCCATTCCTCGGTCGTGGCGACTGCGACGTGGTGCGGGTGGACGCCCACGGCGGCGTCGAGCAGGTCCCGATGATCGAGGACCAGCGAGATGGCCGCCTCGCTCGAGGCGAGGTCCCAGCCAGGAACCAGGATGCGCTCGATCCCCGCCGCGCGCGCTCGTTCCAGCACCGCCGCACGGTCGGCGTCGAACGCGGCGTGCTGCAGATGGCAATGCGAGTCGGTCAAGCCCGCCAGGTGCTCAGGTGCGCGGGATCGAGTCAGGGCCGCGCGGCCTCGGTCGCCGGCTGGTCGGCGGGCAGCTCGACGCGCGGGAAGAGGGGTTGTGCGCTGCGCGTGATCTGGCCATCGGCTGCGGCCCCCCAGGCCAGCAGCGCAGTGACCCCCGGCCCGCCGGCGCCGCGCTCGTCGTACGGCGCCGGAACGCCCAGCTGGTTGTGCATCGCCCGCGCCGCGGCGGGCGTGAAGGGTGCCATCAGGTGCGCCAGGATGCGGCACGCCTCGGCCATCACGGCGAGCACCTGGCCGACGCGCTCTGTCTCCCCGGCCTTGCTCAGGCTCCAGGGTGCCTGCGATTCGGCGTAGCCGTTCCCGGCGCGGGTGAGCTCGATCACCGCGCCCAGCGCCTCGTCGAAATGGAGCTGCTTCATGGCGGCGTGGTACGCGGTCACCGCGCGATGGGCGGCATCGCGGAGCTCCGCGTCGGCCGGGCGCGTGGCACCCGAAAGCGGCGGCAGCTGGCTGTCGAGATAGCGCGCGCTCATCGAGACGGCGCGGTTGAGCAGGTTGCCCAGATCATTGGCCAGATCGGCGTTGTAGCGACGCACCAGCCCTTCGATCGTCATGTCGCCGCCGCGATCGAACGGGATCTCGCGCAGCACCAGATAGCGCACGCCGTCGACGCCGAAGAGCGCCACGGCGTCCTGCGCATGGACGACGTTGCCGCGCGATTTGCTCATCTTCTCGCCGCGCAGGGTCATGAACCCATGGGCGAAGACCTGCTTCGGCAGCGGCAGGCCGGCGCTCATCAGCATCGCCGGCCAGTACAGGCAATGGAAGCGGGTGATGTTCATGCCGATGACGTGCTCATCGGCCGGCCACCAGTGGGCGAACATGTCGCGGTCGTCGGGGAAGCCTGCCCCCGTCAGATAGTTGGTCAGGGCGTCGAACCAGACGTAGATGCGGTGATCCGGGTCGTCGGGGAAGGGAATCCCCCATTTCGTGCCGGCGCGGCTGATCGAGAAGTCGCGGAGCCCCTCGCGCAGCCAGGCGAGGACCTCGTTGCGGAAGTGCTCCGGCTCACAGAAGCTCGGGTCGTCGCGATACAGCTGCTCGAGGCGTTCCTGGTAGGCCGACAGCCGGAAGAAGTAGTTCTCCTCCTCGAGCCACTGCAGCTCCAGGGTCGGATGGTCCGGGCAACGGCCGTCGACGATCTGCACATCGGTCTTGAACTCGTTGTCGCCGGTGCAGTACCAGCCAGAGTAGGTGCCCTTGTAGATGTCGCCGTTGGCCTGCGCGCGGCGCACCATCTCGATCGATGCGGCCACGTGGTCCGGATCGGTGGTGCGGATGAAGCGGTCGTAGCTGATGCCGAACCGATCGAACTCGGCCCGCCAGTTGGCGGCCCATCCGTCGACCAGCGGCTGCGGGTCGGACTGGTGGTCGGCTGCCAGCCGCTCGACCTGCGCCGAATGCTCGTCCATGCCGGTCAGAAATCTCGTCTCGTCCCCCAGCAACCGATGGTAGCGAACCAGCGCATCGGCCCCGATCGCCTCGAACAGCGAGTGCAGGGGCGGCGCCGAGCTCGGGTAGAAGATCGCGGTGGTCAGATAGAACCTGTCGTCCGAGGCGGTCATGGCGCTCAGTGGGTGCGGCCCTTGGGCCAGTAGAGCTCCTTGCGCACCTGCTCGGGAACGAAGCCGCGCTCGAGCGCCAGTGCGTCGACGGCGCTGATCATCTCCGGATTGCCGCACAGGTAGATCGTCGTGTCTGCAGCCGTCAGGCCGTGTCGCTCCAGGTGGCCGGCCAGGACCGACTCGACCCGACCGGTCATTCCGCTCCAGCTCGGGCTCTGCCGCGGGCGCGACACCGTGGCGGCGTAGCGCAGCGGAAAGCCACCCTCCGCCTCGAGCGCCTCGAGCTGCTCGCGCCAGGCCAGATCGTGGTCGTAGCTGACGCCGTGCAGGAGGTAGATCTCCCGTGACTGACCCCGATGACGCAGCGTCTCGATCATGCTCATGAACGGCGCCAGTCCGGTTCCCGAGGCGACGAACAGGCACCGCTGGCCGTCGGCCTGCAGCAGGAAACGGCCCTTTGGACCCTTGAGGTTGATGAGGTCACCGACCGTGAGCTCCCAGAGCAGCGGCGTGAAGCCGCCGTCCGGCACCAGGCGGATGAAGAACTCGTACTCCGAGGTGTCATCAGCCGATGACGAGATCGACATCGGGCGCTGCACCAGCTTCCCGGCGGGCCCCAGCAGCCCAAGCGTGCCGTACTGGCCGGGCTGGAAGCTGAAGGGCTCCTCGAGCGCCTGCACGGCGACGATGGCCAGGCCCTCGGCAATCTCCTCCCAGCGGCTCAGGCGCCCGTTGTAGGGGTATTCCTCGCTCATGCGACGGCAAGTATATAGCCGGGCCCGGCGCTCCTTGACCGACTCGAACCGGAGGTTGACGCGGCCGCGCCCATGCAAGTGGGGGACGCGACCGCTATTCAGTTGTCCAAGCGCCGTGCGCGGCGCTCATCAAATCGGTACGGGCTGCAGCAGCGGATAACGCCTCCACCATCCGGCCGCCCGACCATCACATCGCGACGACGGCCTCCTGCGGCTCATTGGCCACCGCTGCCTGGGCGGCCAGCGCTCCGTTGCTCGACTCGGTCGACTCGGTCGCCGCGCTCTGCGCCTCGCGGACGTAGTCCTTCTTGCCACGTCCCGAGAGCATCTCGAGGGTGTTGACCACGACCTCAGTCTTCCAGTGGCGCAGGCCACCTTCATCGTCCCACTGGCGTGTCTGCAGCCGTCCCTCGACGTCGACCAGTTGTCCCTTTCCCAGGAACTGGCCGCAGATCTCCGCCAGCCGCTCCCAGGCGACCAGGTTGTGATATTCGGTCCGCTCGCTGGCACCATTGCCGCGGTACTCGTTGGTCGCGACCACGAAGTTGGCGACCGGCTTGCCCGAGGGCAGCGTCCGCAGCTCTGGGTCGCGCGTCAAGCGGCCGACCAGCATCACCTTGTTCATCGGGGATTCTCCTCCATGCCCGCATCTGCAGGCTACCTGAGCCCACCCGGGCGAGGCGGT
>JBBSHF010000046.1:0-14499 GCA_038253355.1 Candidatus Limnocylindria bacterium | reverse complement strand
GCGCCGAGACGTCCGAGGTGCGGGCCTTCGGGCCCGATGAGATTCCGTGGGATGAGCTCGCCTTCAGCACCGCCGAGTCCGCGCTGCGCGATTGGCTGGCCTCGCTACCCGGACGCGGACCGCGGCACGAGCCGGAGCTCTACGTCACCGGCGACTGAGCGCGTCGGAGCACCTCGCCGCGCACCGGCACACCTGTGCCGAGCAGCAGGCCGAAGCCGAGCCACGCGATGACGAAGACCGGAACGATGGTCGAGGGCACGCTCACCAGGCTCGACAGCCCGGCGTGCAGCAGCGCACCGGCGAGGAGCGTGAACACGGGCGCCGCTGCCAGCAGGGTGCTGCGGACCGTGAAGAATCGGGCGAAAAAGTACGCGAAGCAGATGCCGACTAACCCGCCGCCCGCCTGGACGACCATCAGGCCGACCACGAAGGCGAGCTCGGATGAGGTCGCCATGGGCGAAACCGCGCCGGCAATGGGGCGCAGCGGGGCAAGCGGGTCGCCGACCAGCAGGCCCGCAGCGGCCATCGCCAGCGCGAGCCAGATGTAGCTTCCGGCGAGGCCGGTGACGAATCCGCGGTAGGCCAGACGCAGGCCATTGATCTCGGTCATCTGCGCCGGATGATGGCGATCCCCGGCAGCTCCGGCCACAGACCGATGGTCCGGCGGCTATCCGTACCTGCGGAAGACCGCCACCGCGTTCTGGCCGCCGAAACCAAAGCCGTTGACCGTCGCCGCGTTGACCGTCATGCGCCGCGCCGTGTTCGGCACGTAGTCGAGGTCGCAGGCCGGGTCGGGCGTCTCGTAGTTGATGGTGGGCGGCACGATTCCGTCGCGGATCGCCAGCGCGGCGCACAGTCCGCTCATCGCGCCCGCGGCGCCGAGCGTGTGGCCGATCATGCTCTTGTTGCTGCTCACCGCCAGCCGATCGGCGTGGTCGCCGAACGCGGCGCGAATTGCTTTCGTCTCGGTCACGTCATTGAGCGGGGTCGAGGTGCCGTGGGCGGCCACGTAGTCGATCTCCTGGGGCTCCATGCCGGCGTCACGCAGCGCGCGTTGCATGGCCCGAGCGGCGCCATTCCCCGACGGTTCCGGTGCGCTGATATGGAACGCATCCGCGGTGAGCGCCCCGCCCGCGATCTCGGCGATGATCGGGGCGCCACGCGCCTCCGCGTGCTCGGCCGACTCGACGATCAGCACCGCGGCGCCCTCCCCGAAGACGAATCCGTCGCGATTCGCCTCGAAGGGGCGCGAGGCGCGCTGCGGCTCGTCGTTGCGCTTCGACAGCGCGCCCATGTTCGCCAGCGCCGCGAACGCCACCGGCAGGATAGCGCTCTCGGTCCCCCCGGCGATCACCACTTGCGCGTCGCCGTGCTCGATCATGCGCTGCGCCTCGATGAAGGCCTGCACTCCCGAGGCGCAGGCCGCCACGCTGGTCACCACCGGGCCGTGCAGGTTGTGCTGGATGCTGATCTGGCAGGCGGCCATGGACGGGGAGAGCATCGGCACCATGAACGGGCTGACCCGCTTGCCGCCCTGCTCCAGGAAGACCTGCTCGCCGGTCGCCACCTCACCGATCCCGCCGCCGCCGGTGTTGAGCACGACCGCGATGTCGTCACGGTTCGCGTCGCTGATCTGCAGCCCGGAGGACTCGATGGCCTGGGCCGCGGCGGCCAGCGCCAGCTGGCTGAAGCGGCTCATGCGGCGCGCTTGCTTGAAGTCCATGAAGTCCCTCGGGTCAAAGCCCTTCACCTCGGCCGCGATGCGTACCTCCTCGGCGGAGGCGTCGTACTGAGTGATCGCACCGACGCCGCTGACGCCGGCGAGCAGGTTGGCCCAGTAGGTTTCCGCGTCGTTGCCGATGGGCGTGATGGCGCCGATGCCGGTGACGACCGCGCGTCGCCCCGGATCAGCGCTCATCGAAGCGGCGCAGGATGACGGTCGAGTTGTGACCGCCGAGGCCCATCGAGTTCGAGAGCGCGACGCGGACATCGGCCTGGCGCGCGACGTTGGGGACGTAATCAAGCGTCAGCTCGGGATCGGGGTGGCGCAGGTTGATGGTCGGTGGGATGCAACCGGACTCGATCACCTTGGCGCAGACCAGCGCCTCGAGCGCGCCGGCGGCACCCATCAGGTGGCCGGTCATCGATTTGCTGGACGAGACCGCGATGTGCCGTGCGTGCTCGCCGAAGACGGCTTCGATGGCCATCGTCTCGTATCGGTCGTTGAGCGGCGTGCTGGTGCCGTGCGGGTTGATGTAGTCAACCTCCTCGGGACCGATGCCGGCGCGCTGCAGGGCCGCGCGCATGGCGCGCTGGTTGCCCTCGCCCTGCTCTGCCGGTGCGGCCATGTGGAACGCGTCGGCAGCCGACCCGTAGCCGATGACCTCGGCGATGGGTCGCGCGCCGCGCGCCAGCGCGTGATCGAGCTCTTCGAGGACGAGGACGGCGCTGCCCTCGCTGACCACGAAGCCGTTGCGCGTCGCATCGAAGGGCCGTGAGGCCTGGGTCGGGTCGTACTCGCCGGTGTCGGGGTTGATGGGCGTGCCGAGCGCCTTCATCTGGCTGAAGCCGGCCAGCGCCAGGGGTACCACCACCGCCTCTGTGCCGGCGCCGAGCATGAGGTCGGCCTGGCCGCGCACGATCGCCTCCATCGCTTCACCGATGGCGTGGCCGCCGGTGGCGCAGGCGCTGACTACGGCCATATTCGGCCCGCGCAGGCCGTACTCGATGGCGACCTGGCCCGATGCGGAATCGGGGAGCATGTGCGGCAGCAGAAACGGGCTGATGCGCGACGGACCGCGCTCGAGCAGCGTCTTGATCCCGTCGCTCATCATCCCGATGCCGCCGATCCCGGTGCCGAATACCATGCCGAAGCGATCCGGGTCGACATCGGTCAGGCGGTCGTCAGCCAGCAGGCCGGCATTGCGCAGTGCCTCGCCGGAGGCCGCGACGGCGAAATGCGTGTTGCGGTCATGGCGGCGCACATCGCGCCCCTCCATGTACTGCGTGGCGTCGAAGTTCTTCACCTCGCCGGCGACGTGGATGGGGTAATCGGTCGTATCGAAGAGGGTGATGTCGGCGATGCCGGAGCGACCGGCCACCAGCGCCTGCCAGGTGGCGTCGAGGCCGATCCCGACCGGTGAGACGACGCCGAGCCCGGTGATCACCACCCGGCGCTGGCTCACCCGTCGCCCTCAGCGGTGGTTGGCAGCCAGATTGAGCCGTCGGCCCGCGGCGCGTCGGTGGCGTGGGCGTGCGACAGCGGGCTGATGCGCTTGACGAGCCCGGTGAGCACGCGTCCCGGACCGACCTCGACGAAGTCGGTGACGCCGTCGGCAACCATGCGCCGCACCGTCTCGGTCCACTGCACGCCATGCACGAGGTGCTCGGACAGCTCGGTGCGCAGGCCCTCGGCGGTATGGATCACGCTGGCGTGCACGTTGCCCAGCATCGGCACGCTCGGCTCGCGGAACGGGACCTTGGCCAGGATGCCGCTGAACTCGTCACGCGCGCGCTGCATCAGCGGGGAATGGCTCGCCACGCTGACCGCCAGGCGCACGGCGCGCCGGGCGCCAACCGTCTTGCTCATCTCGAGGGCGAAGACGAGCGCGGGGATCACGCCGGACAGGACGATCTGGCCGGGCGCGTTGCTGTTGGCGACGCTGATCTCGCCGTGCACGCGCGCCTGCAGCACGATCTCGTTGACCTGCTCATCGGTCAGGCCGATGACGGCGCCCATCCCCCCCTTGACCCCACGCTCCTGCATGATCCGGCCGCGCTGGCGGACGAGACGAAGCGCATCGGGGAAGTCGATCGCATCGGCAGCCACGGCGGCGGCGTACTGGCCGGCCGAGTGGCCGGCCATGGAGCGCGGCTGCAGCTCGATGCCGGCCTGGCGGGCCTCGTCACGCATCGCCTCCAGGAAGGCGACGCTGGTGGCCAGGATCGCCGGCTGGGCGTTCACCGTCAGGTCGAGCTGCTCGGCAGGTCCCTCGAGGATGAGGCGCGACAGCGGGAAGCCGAGGGTTGCATCGGCTCGCTCGAGCGTGGTCGCGGCGACGGGGGAGTGCTCGATCAGCGCCTGGCCCATGCCCACGTATTGAGACCCCTGGCCGGGGAAGACGAAGGCGTGCACGCGTGGCGGCGTGGTGGAAGGATCGGTATGGTCGGTCATTGTCTGCGGACTAGCTGATATCCCCTCGAGTATAGCGGGGCGGGTCCGAACAGCCCATTTGCGCGGGTCCGGGACAAGCTCACTGCCCAGCCACGAAGCGCTCGACCACCTCGTAGAGGATCGGCAGGCCGAAGTCGATGGCGCTGACCGGCACGCGCTCGTCATTCCCATGAAAGAGGGAGAGAAACGGCATATCGGGGGCCAGGCGCAGCGGCGCAAAGCCGTAGGTTGGGATGCCCAGCAGCGCCAGCGCCTTGGCATCGGTGCCCGGCGTGATCATCATTGGTGCAGGCGTCGCCTGCGGGTCCGCGTGCAGCAGCGCCTCGCGCATGAACGTCACGATCTGTGCATCGGCCGGCCATTCGACCGATGGCATGGCCAGCACCGCCTCGACCTCCACGCCCTCGCCGGCGGTCGCCTGCAGCTGTGCCAGGAAGGCCTGCTGGTCAGTCCCGGGCAGCGTGCGCACGTCGACCTCGGCCTCGCCCACGCCGGGGATGACATTCATCTTCTGCCCGACGTGGATCATGTTCGGCGAGACGGTGTCGCGCAGCATCGCGTCGAGCGAGCGTCGCAGCACCGGATCGTCCACCAGGCGCTCCAGGGCGGTGCGTGCTGCCAGGGGGTCGCTCGCCGCCGTTGCGGCGACCTCGGCCAGGCCCAGCGTCTCGAGGAAGTCGTGCACGATCCCGGTGATGCGCGCGGGGCGTGGCTCCTCGGCCAGCCGCGTGACCGCCGCGGCCAGCTTGACAGCGGCATTGTCGTCGTGGGGCATCGAACCGTGGCCGGGCGTGCCGCTCGAGCGCAGGCGGGTCCACAGGATGCCCTTCTCGGCGACCTGGACCGTGTAGAAGCGGCGCCCGCCGAGCGTGATGGAGTAACCGCCAACCTCGTTGATGGCGGCAGCGGCGTACGCACCGCCAGATCCGAACAGGTCCGGTCGTTCAGTGACCCAGTGCAGGGCGCCGAAGCGGCCGCCCGCCTCCTCGTCGGCCAGCGCGGCGAAAATCACGTCGCGGTGCAGCGCGAGCCCGGAGCGCTGCAGCTCCAGCATGACCGACAGCTCCATGGCGACCATGTCCTTCATGTCGACGGCGCCACGCCCCCACACCACGCCGTCGATCAGCTCCGCGCCGAAGGGGTCATGGGCCCAGGAGTCGCGGTCGACCGGCACCACGTCCAGGTGGCTGAGCAGGATCAGCGGCGGCAACGGATCGTCCACGGTCGCCGGCAGCCGCGCGAAACAGGAGCCGCGTCCCGGTCCCGCCTCGAGAACCTCGGCAGCCGCACCGGCCGCGCGCAGCACATCGGCGCAGTACTCGGCGGCGGCGGTTTCGCCGCCCGGCGGGTTGACGCTCGGGATGCGGATCAGGGCGCGCAGGTGCTCGACGCACTCGTCGGTCGCGGCGCGCCAATCGGTCATGCGACCGCTGTCTCGGTGATCGACCGCGCGGCGACGGCATCGGTCTTCAGGCGGGCATTCACCAGCCAGGCGAGCGGCATCTCGGCGCTGAGCAGCAGCAGGCAGACGATGAGGAGCATCGGTGCGCTGGTCTGCAGGCCCATCACCAGCAGCGCGGTCAGGAAGACGACGTGGATCGCCACGCGGCTGGCGAAGGCGAGGCGCAGGTCAAGGATGGCGGTGCCTGCGCCGTTGGGCAGGATTCGGTCCGGGCCCCAGACGCCGTAAGCGGCGATGCCCGCGAAGATGATGAGCGTGACCGCGAAGAGGCCGAGTCCCTGGCCGCGCCCCGGCTCGAGCAGCGGCTGCAGGATGGTGAACGGCACGAGCCCGATGAGCAGCACCACGAAGGCGGGGAAGGGGACCGCCAGCTGCAGCCATTCGCGCGCGGGGCGCCCTGCGGTCGAGTCGCGCAGCCATCGGGTCAGCAGGCTGAAGCCCAGGGTCACGAACAGCCAGGCGTAGAAGTTGCCGGCCGGCACGCCGAACCAGGCCTCGTTCGGACCGATGCCCCGCCAGGTCCACAGGCCCATGCGGATGGCGATAGCGTCGAAGGCGAGGTCGAGGCTGATGGCCAGCACGGCGTCCACGAATGGCGCATAGCGGCGGCGCACGCCGAGCCCGTCGGTGATGCGCATGGCGCCGGCGATGATCAACGCCCAGGTCAGACCGATGACGATGGGTGCCCGGTCGACGGTCAGGATGAAGTCGGCGGCATAGTGGTACGTGCCGAAGATGAGCTGGTCGCCCTCTTCGAGCAGGACGCCGAAGATCGCGGCGCTCACCAGCTCGAGGAAGGGCAGGCGGCCGCGGCGGCTGGCGGCCAGGACCGCGATCAGGAAGAAGATGGCCGCCCCGAGCTCAAGGCCGAGGAAGAACGGGTTCATGCTGGCCTTGATGGTAGCCGGACCGGCGTCATGCGTTCGTCCGGTTTCCTGTCGGGCCCGGGGGGCCGGGGCCCTGGGACCGGATAAGGAGCTCGCATCGGCTCATTAGCGGTGCGCGGGCATAAGGTGCCGTCACAGGCACCTTATGTGCCGAGGGCGCCTCTGAAGTCGGTCCTTTCGCGCGTAATGGGTCCGGAGCGGCCCGTTATCGGTGGTCCCCGGGGCTCGGGCCCGAATAAGGGGCCCGCATCGGCCCATTACTGGTGATTCGCGCCTCAAGCGACCACGCCGTGAGCGGAATCTGGCAACGGCCTGGCAAGCCTCCGTTTTGCTTCCGCCGAGCCGCGTAGAATCAGCAGACCGATGACCACACAGGCGCGCAATGCGACCGTCCCGATCTACCTCGCCGGCGAGTTCGTCGAGGCGGGGACGCCGCTCGAGGTTCGCAACCCGGCGAACGGCGAGCTGGTGGCGACCACCTTCCAGGCCGGCGCCGATGAGCTCGAGCGCGCCACCGCCGCCGCGGTCAGTGCCTTTGCTCAGACTCGACGCCTGCCGAGCTACCAGCGGCGCGACGCGCTGGCCCACGTGGCCGCCTGCATCGAGCGCGACGCCGACGCGCTCGCCGATCTGCTGATGCGCGAGTCGGGCAAGCCGATCCGCGATGCCCGCGGCGAGGTCGCGCGCGGCGCGCTCACCTTCCGCACGGCGGCTGAGGAGGCGCTGCGCATCAATGGTGAGTGGCTGCCACTCGACTGGACTGCCGCCAACCGCGGGCGGCAGGGCCTGGTGCGCCGCTACGCCATTGGCCCAGTGGCTGGCATCAGCCCGTTCAACTTCCCGCTGAACCTCGCCGCGCACAAGGTTGCGCCGGCCATCGCGGCCGGCTGCAGCATCGTGCTCAAGCCGCCGTCGCGCGACCCGCTGGTCATGCTGCGCGTGGCGCAGTACCTGGCCGAGACGGACCTGCCGCAGGGCGCCGTCAGCATCCTGCCCATGGACCGGCCGACCGGAGAGCGGATGGTCGGCGACGACCGCTTCAAGCTGCTCTCTTTCACCGGCAGCCCCAGCGTGGGCTGGAAGATGAAGGCCGGTGCTGGCAAGAAGAAGGTGGTCCTCGAGCTCGGCGGCAACGCCGGGGCGCTGGTCGACGCATCGGCCGACCTGGATTGGGCGGTCAAGCGCCTCGTCTTCGGTGCTTTCGCCTATGCCGGCCAGGTGTGCATCAGCGTGCAGCGCATCTACGTCGTGCGCGAGATCTACGACGAGTTCGAGCGGCGCTTCGTCGAGGCGGTGTGCGGGGTGAAGATGGGCGATCCGGCCGATCCGGCGACCGACCTTGGACCGATGGTCGACGCGGCTGCCGTGGCGCGTACCCATCAATGGGTGACCGAGGCGCTGCAGAGCGGGGCGCGGGCCCTCGTCGGCGGCCAGCCGGACGGCCAGTTCTACCCGCCGACCGTGCTGGTCGACGTGCCGGCCAATGCGCGGGTCTGCGGCGAGGAGGTCTTCGCCCCGGTGGTCAACCTCTTTCCGATCTCCACGTTCGACGAGGGGCTGCGCCAGATCAACGACAGTCAGTTCGGTCTGCAGTGCGGCGTCTTCACCAACGACCTGGAACGCACGCTCAGGGCCTGGGACGAGCTGGAGGTTGGCGGCATCATCGTCAACGACATCCCCACCTGGCGGACCGATGCCATGCCGTACGGCGGCGTGAAGGATTCCGGCCTCGGGCGAGAGGGGCTGCGCTGGTCGATCCACGACATGACCGAGCCGCGGTTGCTGGCCATCGCGCGCCCGCTCTGAGCTCACGCCAATGACACTCGCCGCCACGCTTTTCGCGCGGGTGCTGCCCGCCGACGAGCTGCGCGACGGTGAGCTGCTGCCGGTCGAGATCGATGGCACGCCCATCGTCCTGGTTCGCCACCACGGTGAGTTCTTCGCGGTGCAGAACAACTGCTCGCACCGTGACTTCCCGTTGAGCGAAGCAGGCTTCGATCCGCGCGACGGCGTGCTGGTCTGCGCGTGGCACGGCGGTTGTTTCGACGTGCGCAGCGGCGAGGCGGTCGTCCCGCCGGCCACGGATCCGGTCGAGACGTTTCCGACGCGCGTGGTCAACGGCTACGTCGAGATCGGCCTGGTCGGGAGCCTCGCCCGAGCATGAGCGACCTGCAGTGCGGGGCGGAACGCGTATTCGTAGAAGGGTCCGTATTCACAGAAGACTGTGCGGAGGCGTAATCGCGCATTCACGGGTGTTCCCATTCTTGAGAGACGGCCAGCCGCGCGGGAGCCGGTCCTCATGCGCCCGTACATTCATCGGTGAATGAGGTGCAAGGTGCACCGCGCGCACCGCGCGCACCGCGCGCAGCGCGCGCATCCGCATCCCTCTATTCGTCCGATGGCGCCTCACCGCGGACGCTGCCATGCATGCGCCCCTGTGCGGCACGCTCCAGGTTGTGCGCCGTGCCGATCAGGGCGATGTGGGTGAACGCCTGCGGGAAGTTGCCCAGCGCGAGCTCCTGCAGCGGATCCCACTCCTCGCTGAAGAGACCCAGGTCGTTGGCGTGCGCCGAGATCTCCTCGAAGCGGCGGCGCGCCTCGTCCAGCTCGCCGCGGAGTGCCAGGTTGTCGCACAGCCAGTAGCTGCAGACCAGGAAATAGGCCTCCTTGCCAACGATCCCCTCGACGGCGACATCCTCCTCGTAGCGCTTGACCAGCCCCTTGTACTCCAACCGATCGAGGACCGCCCGCAAGGTGGCCTCGGCCGACGGGGCCGTCGACTTGATGAAGCCGACCAGCGGAAAGAGCAGCGCGGATGCGTCGATCCGTTCGCTGCCGAAATACTGCACGAAGGCGCCGTCGGCCCGCCGTCCATGGGTGAGCACGGCCCTGCGGATGGCAGCTGCCTCCTTGTGCCAGCGCGCCAGCCGCTGCGCTTCGGCCTTGGCCTTGCCGAGGAGCTCGGCCAGGCGTCGGGCGCGGTCGAGCGCCACCCAGCACATCACCTTGGAGTAGGTGAAGTCGCGTCGCCCTCCGCGCACCTCCCAGATCGAGGTGTCGGGGCGGCGCCATCGTGCGGCGGCCAGGTCTGCGAAGCCGGCGAACAGCTCCCACTCCTCATCGGTCAGCTGATTGCCCGATTTCAGATCGAGATAGGCGGCGTCCAGGACCTCGCCGTAGATGTCGAGCTGGCGCTGCCAGGCGGCCTCATTACCGATGCGCACCGGGCTCGATGCGCGGTACCCCTCGAGGTCACTGAGGATGCGTTCACGGCTGGGGCGCGAGCCGTCCACGCGGTACAGGACCAACGGGTCGGCGCGCTCGGCGCAGGCCTTCGTCAGCCACGTCATGAACGCGTCCGACTCGCTGCGATAGCCGAGCGTGTGGAGCGCGTAGAGCGTGAAGCTGGCGTCGCGCAACCAGGTGAATCGGTAATCCCAGTTGCGCTCGCCGCCGATTTCCTCGGGCAGCGAGGTGGTGCCCGCCGCAACGATGGCGCCGGTCGGATGGTACGTGAGCAGCTTGAGCGTGATGGCGCTGCGTCGCACCAGCTTGCGATACGGGCCGTCGTAGTGGCTCACCGCGCTCCACTCCCGCCAGAAGTGGAGCGTCTCCTCGCGCCAGCCGTGCAGCTCCTTGACCGTGCACAGGCGTTGCTCGCTCTCACGCTGGCGACCGGCCTCCATTGTCACGCCTTCGCCCCGCAGATCGCCGGGGCCGTAATCGATCACCAGGCCGACCTCGTCGTCGACCCCGAGCGTCACCTCGATCCGGCCCTGGGCGTTCCTGATCGGGCCCCAGTCAACGGTGGAGTTCAGCGTCATGTGGCGCCGGTCACCCGGCGTCGAGAGGAAGAGCGATCGACGTCGCGCCTCGGGTGGACCCGCAAGCTGCAGGCGGGGCCGCGCCGACCCATAGCCGGGACGCGGCACGCAATGGACGGTCAGCCTGACGCGTCCACGATCGCATCGGACCAGGCGCACGAGCTTCTGGCGCGCAAACGGCGTCGGGCCCAGGTCGTGGTCATCCTTGCCGACGATCGCCAGGAAGTCGGTGACGATCACGCTGCCGCCCTGCATCTGGAGGCTCGTCTCGAGCACCGCGCTGTCGCGCAGGTATCGCCGCCCGCACGGCTGCAGGTCCTCCGCCTCCAGGTGGAACGAGCCGCCCTTTTCGCGATCGAGGATGCGGCCGAAGAGCGACGGCGCGTCGAACCGCGGCTGGCACCACCAATCGATGGAGCCGCTGCGCGAGACGAGTGCCAAGGTGCGGCAGTCGCCGATCACGCCGTAATCCCTGATGGGCGGGTAGGACCATGTCATCGCGAATCCTTTCCGCAAGTCCGATACCGATGCAAGCGTCGCCAAGCGCAGCAGAAGGTAACAGTAAGCGACCGGTAAGCGACCGGTAACCAGGCCATCGGGTATCCTCGCAACGGTGTCGATCGAGGCTCTGCCATTCGTCAACTGGATCTTCTGGGCCGCGCTCTCGGCGGGGACGCTGCTGGTGGTGGGCCTGACCGAGCTGCTCGGCGGCACCACGCGCGGCTACCGGCTGTTCATGGCCTGGCTGCTCGCCGCGTTCGTGGTCATCCTGCTGCTCTCCGAGCTGAACCTTTCGCCGGGAACGGTGGCCGATGCGACCGCCCCCCTTCGTCGCATCCTGATCGTGGCCTGCACGGTCGTGGTGGCGGCGTATCTCGCGGCGTCGCTGGCGCAGCTTCCGCGCAGCGGCCTGGCGATCGCCGCTGGGCTCCTTGGCGTGGCGGCCATGGCCACGCTGGCTGCCGCGGGCGGAACGCTGAGCGCGCCGCTCTTCACCACCCAGCTGATTCTCGCGGCGCTCGCGCTCGGGGCGGTGAACGCCGCCATGCTGCTGGGCCACTGGTATCTGGTCACGCCCAAGCTTTCGCCGCAGCCGCTGAGGCGCATGATGTTTCTGCTGCTGGCCACGCTGCTGCTGCAGGCCGTGGCCTTCGGCGTGGCCGTGGTCGGTATCAGCGGCGGTCCATTGGGTGGACCGATCGCCTGGCTGACCTGGCTGCGCCTGGGTGTCGGAATCCTGCTGCCCATGGTCATCGTGGTGCTGGCCATACTGGCCAGCCGAGCCGCATCGCTGCAGGCCAGCACCGGCCTGCTGTACATCGGTCTGGCGCTGGTCATGGCCGGATCGATCGCCGGCGCCAGCATCACCTACCTGACCGGCGTCCCGGTCTAGCATCCATGCACGTCACGATTCGAACATTTGCCTCGTTGCGCGAGCTGAGCGCTGGCAGCACCGAGCTCGACCTGCCGGATGACGCCCGGGTGACCGATGCCTGGGAGGGGTTGGCCGCACGCCATGCCGGGCTGGTGCCACATCGATCGTTCGTGCGGGCCGCGCGAAACGGCGCCTACGCTGGCTGGGATGATCACCTGACCGATGGCGACGAGGTCGCCTTCCTGCCTCCGGTCTCGGGTGGCGCACAAGCCGTCGAGCTGGTCGGCCTGACCGACGCGCCCATCGACCTGTCGGTCCTGGAGGATGCACTGGCCGGCCCCGGCGACGGGGCGCTGGTCACCTTCGTGGGACGTGCCCGCAACCGCGCCGACGATGGCCGCGAGGTGGTCGAGCTGGAGTACGAGGTTTTCCCCGAGATGGCGCAGGCCATGCTGCGGCAGATCGCCGCGGAGGCCGAGCAACGGTTCGGCGCGAGCGTGGCGGTCGTACATCGCACCGGGGTCGTGCCGATCGGCCAGGCGGCGGTGGTGATCGTCACGTCGGCCGCGCATCGGGGAGTGGCCTACGACGCCAACCGCTACGTGATCGAGGAGATCAAGCAGCGCCTGCCGATCTGGAAGCGCGAGCGCTTCGCCGACGGCAGCGAATGGAAGCGGCCGGGCGCGTAGGGCAGGCACTGTCGTCCGCCGTGGTCGGCTGGCGCCGATCGGCCGTGGCGCGCACAATGTCGCCCGATGTCAACACCCAAGCCCGGCCAGATCCGCTGCCCGACCTGCCACAGCTCGACCCCGCCAGCGTCATTCTGCACGCAATGCGGCCAGCCCATTCCGTCCAGCGCACTGGCGCGGCCGCGTGGGCTGGATCGCGACGAGCTCGAGGAGCGGCTCCGCCGCCGGCCCGTAGACGGCCCGTACCGTCGCGGCACGTCGGCTGCCGAGGGCGTCGCCGCAGCGGGCGCCTTCGCCCAACCGTTCGAGCCCGAACCGGAGGACGAGCTGGCCCTGCACGGCCCAGCGGATGCCGCCGAGGCCGAGTCGCGCGTCGATAACCTGGGCCCCCAGAGCGAGGCGCTGCCCGCCGGATCTTTGCCCGCCAGGCCTTTGCCCGCCGACCCCGCCGCACGTCGCTGGCCGCGTGAGGCCCCGAAGCTGCCAGGGGCCGCACCGTATCGGTTCGAACCGGGACCGGAGCCGCCCTGGCCGGTCGAGCCGCAGCAGCACGCTGCGTCGCCGCCCAGGCCAGTCGGGCCGGAGCGTTCGTCCGGCACGCCGGCTCCGGCCGCCCCTGTCGCCGTGCAGCCCGAACCGGAGGACGAGCACGTCGGCGACAACGCCTACGCCTACGACTACGACTACGACGACGCGCAGCCCTACTATCGAGACGAGCCCGCCAGCAGCGGGACGAGCCCGTTGCTGATCGTGGGGATCATTGGTCTGGGCCTGGTGGCACTCTTCGGTGGTGTGCTGCTCGCGGGCATGCTGGGCCGCAGCCCCGGCGTGGGTCAGGCGTCGCCGACGCCCACGGCGACCGTCGTGGAGCAGACCGCCAGCCCGACGACTCGGGCGAGCGCTGGTCCAACCAGCTCGGCGGCGGCCAGCGGCGGCCCGCCCGGCACCTTCCCCGATGGATTCACCGCCAGCGTGCAGCCGTGTGCCACCAAGCAGATGAACCGTGATGGTTGCAAGGAGAGCGGCGCAACGGTAACCGGCGGGACGGTCTGGGTCTGGGCCGGCTTCACAAAGGGCACCGGCGATGACGTCGTGGGAGTCACGCTCGTCGATAAGACCGGCGGCGCGCTGCAGGACGCCAGCCTCGAGCTGAGCAAGATCAACTGTGGGCAGGCCTGCAACGGCTGGCTGACGTTCTCATTCAGCGGCCTGACGGCGGGCCACTACAAGCTGCGCGTCAGCCGCAACGGCGCGCCGGCCGCGGAGGCACCCTTCACGGTCAGCTAGTTCAGCGGACGGTCGGCCGCGGCTTGCCCCCCTGCGCGCGGCGTCGATTGGCCAGGGCGCTGATCGCCTCCAGCACGCAGCGATGCGCGGCGGCAGCGGTCACCTCCGAGACGTCGTAGGCGGGCGCCACCTCGACCACGTCCATCCCGACCAGCTCGACCCGGCCGACCACCTGGCGAATGGCGCGCAGCAGCTCGCGGGTGAGCAGACCGCCGGGCTCGGGCGTGCCCGTTCCGGGCGCCATGCCCGGATCCAGCACGTCGATGTCGACCGACAGGTAGATCACCTCCGGCCCGTCGAGCGCCTCGGCGATGGCGTCGGCCACCACCGCCTCGCTGCCGCGCTCCTCGATCTCGGTCATGAGGTGCCAGCGCAGGCCGTGCTCAGCCATCCAGGCCATCGTCTCGGCCGGCGGCCAGTAGCCGCGCAGCCCGACCTGCACGAAGTTGCGGCCCTCGACGGCGCCGGACTCGATGAGCCGCCGCATCGGCGTCCCGTGGGAGGCGAGCACGCCCCAGGTCGAGTTGGCAGCGTCGGCGTGGGCGTCGAAATGGACGATCCCCATCCGTCGCGGCGTGGCGCCTGCGGCGACCGCGGTGGCGGAGGGAAAGGTGATCGAATGATCGCCGCCGAGCAGGATCGGCAGCGCGCCGCTGGCGGCCACCTCGGCCACCTTGCGCCGGATGACCTCGTGACCGCGCTCCAGGTTGGCCGGCACCACGGGCGCGTCGCCGGCATCCACGCAGTCGAGCCACTCGAAGGGCTGGATGTCGAGCTGCAGCGAGTTGATCGAGCCGACGT
>JBBSHF010000045.1:0-14537 GCA_038253355.1 Candidatus Limnocylindria bacterium | reverse complement strand
CGCCGGATCAGCGACCGGCTTACTGAAGTTCTCCGGGAGATTTGACACGGCGGCTCAGCAGTCCGTGCCCCAAGCCCGGTTCGGCGGCACCATAGCCAGGTGCTGGCTGTAACCGCCAAGCAGACGCCCCAGACGGCAGTGTTGATGGCCGATGCGCGCACCCCCTGGCGATTCGGCCAACCAGACGCCGAAAGCGGTCCTTGCTTGGTCGTTACAGCCGCCGGCTGGTTACGTGACGTCCCCCGGGAAGTTCGCTCAGGTAACCGCTGTCTCAAACTTCTATGGGAATCTCACTAATGGCAGCTCCCTGCGGCGATCGCTGGTATCCGTCCATGACCGATGCCTCGGCATCCGACGACGGTCGCCAGGGCGATCGGATCAGGGCCACTCCACCGGGTGAACCCCATAACGGTCCCGCATCGGACCCTTATCTGCGGTGGACCGCCGGGAATCGCCGATCCGGGCGCTTAACGGTCCCGCACGGGATCATTCCGCGTCGTTGCGAGTCGATTCGTGAAATAAGGGGCCCGGATCGGCCCATTCCAGCGCGCGGCCTTCGCGGGGAGAGATCAATGCGGGTAAAGGCGTGAACGTTGGGCGAGCGGCCCGGGCATCCGCAGGCGCCGCAGGCGCGCCGCAGTCGCCGCTGTCGCGCCGCAGTCGCCGCTGTCGCGCCGCTGTCGCACCGCATCGGTCTGGGGAAGCGCTGTGGATTAGTTGGCGGGTCAGGTGGAAGTTCGGGGATAACCGCTCTTGCGCCGCGCGGCGGCATCGGCCTATCCTTTGGTCGTCCCGAAGGGGCGGCGAATACCGGATCAAGAGATTGCATCAAGCGTTCCGGTACCGGCACGGTGGTCCTTGTGGCCGTCGGGTCGGGCGCAGTTCCTTCGGGACGTTTTTGTGTGCCCGCCGAACAGAGGGTGAGGGGTGATCGAGCGACGGTCGGAGGTCCGCGGGGGCGACTGGGTGGTCGAAGTCGAGCCGCCCGTCCTGCTTCCGTCGCGGAGTGCGCGGGTCACCGTGCGTCACACGCCGGACGGCGATCGCGGCAGTCGTGGGGTCGTCGCCGCGCTCATCGGCCTGGAGACGTACCGCTACCGGGCTACCGAGACGACCGCGGGCTCCAGCGGTCCGACGACCCGGACCGTGATTCGCACGGCCCACGAGGAGCTGAGCCGAACGGAGGCCACGCTCGCCGGGCCGATGACCTTTCGGCGCGGTCAGCAGGTGGAGTGGGCCTTTGACCTGGCGGTGCCGGACCTTGGACCCGCGACCTTCGAGGGCAACGAGCTGCGTTGCGACTGGACGCTCGAGGTGAAGGTCGATGTGCCGCGCGGAATCGATGCCGGCATCAAGCAGCCGGTCCGCGTTGCTCAGCCGATGGCACTGCTGCGGGCTGGCGTCATCGATCTCGGCCAGTACCCGCTCTTCGCCGACGCGCCGGCGAACGTGGACGCGTTCCCGGCGCAGATCGGCTTCGACCCGGTGCCGCTCTGCCTGGGCGCACCGTTTCGTGGCCGGCTGTCACTCGAGACGCGGCAGCCCATCGAGATCCAGGAGCTTCGCCTGGAGCTGCGCGTCGATGTCGAGGTCAGCGTGCACGGCGGTCTCAGCGAGGAGATCGTCATCGGGGTGGGCCGGCTGGATGCGGCCGGCGGGCGTTTTGGCGGGGCGTTCGAGAGCCACGACTTCGGCGGCGAGACGAGTAGTGCGTGGCTGCCGTCGGTCGACCTGCCGCACGGGCGCGCTCGCGCTCGCTTTCACGCTATCCTGGCGCAGGCATGGAAACGCGACATCCACTACGTTCGGGATGTCGCGTTGAGTACGACGAGCGACCTCTAGGAGAGGGTCAGGCCTCGTTGGCGATGCAGGCCGGACAGAGCGAGACGTCGGGGATCGGCGGCTGCGGTGCGCCCGTCGCGCGCGGTGGGGTTCGGCCGCACAGCGTCAACTCGGAGTCCGCCATCAGGTGAACCTTGGAGAATTGACGATCCGGCAGGCGCCAAGTGATGTAGCGACGTTCTCGGGTCGTTGTCATGGGCCGCTCATTATGCCTCATTTTGAGCTCGGGCACAACCGCGCTCGGCGCCAGGTAACCACTTGCATCGGTCCTGCAGGATGGGGAGTGCATGACCACCAAACGCATCGGCATCCTCACCGGGGGCGGCGACGTCCCCGGTCTCAACTCGGTGATCAAGAGCGTGGTGTATCGGTCCAGCGAGATGGACTGGGAGGTGCTTGGCATCCGCCGCGGTTGGCGCGGACTGACGCATCTGCAATGGACCGATGGCCCCGATGGGGCCTACATCTGGCCGCTCGACCGGCGCAACACGCGCACGATCGATCGTACCGGTGGCACGGTGCTGCACACCTCGCGCACCAATCCGGGCCGCATGCCGGCTGATCGGCTGCCCGACTTCCTGACCGATGCGCAGCGCAGCGACTTTCTGACCCCTGACGGCACGTACGACCTCACCCCGCTGGTGCTCGATAACATCGAGCGGCTGGGCATCGAGGCGCTGGTGGCGATCGGCGGTGACGACACGCTTGGCTATGCGCATCGGCTGGGGGCCGAGGGCGTGCCGCTGGTGGCGATCCCCAAGACGATGGACAACGACGTGCAGGGCACCGAGTACTGCATCGGCTTCTCGACGGCGGTGACGCGCGCCAAGGAGCTGATCAACCGGCAGCGCACGACCCTGGGTTCGCACGAGCGGCTGGGCGTCTTCCGCATCTTCGGCCGCAACTCGGGCTACACCGCGTGGTACGCGGCGTACGTGACCAGCGCGCGCTGCGTCATCCCCGAGGCGCCGTTCGACCTCGAGCATTTGGCGGAGGTGCTGCTCGACGACCGTTCGCTCAACCCATCGACCTATGCCTTCGTGATTGCCTCCGAGGGCGCCATCTGGCGCGGCGGTGCGCTCGGCGAGGTTGGTGAGGCCGATGCCTACGGTCATCGCCACAAGGCCGACGTGGGCTATGCCCTGGCTGCCGAGCTGCGGCAGCGGACCGGCGTCGAGACGGTGAACAGCGACCTGACCTATGACCTGCGCTCCGGTGATCCCGACGCGGTCGACCAGATGGTGGCGATCACCTTCGCCAACGTGGCGATGGACCTGCTGGCCGATGGCGTGGCCGGCCGCATGGCGGCGGTGCGTGACGGCAAGTACGCCCACGCTGGGCTACCCGACTCGTCACTCGGTCCGCGCAGCGTTGACGTCGCGACCATGTACAACGAGGCGCGCTTCCGGCCGCGCTACGAGCATCGGCTCGGCGCGCCGCTGATGCTGGGCACCTCGGCCGAAGGCTGACCGGGGCGCACTCGATCCCCTGGGCGTGGCGCTGGGCAGCACGCTGCTGCTCGCCGGGCCGGCGATCGGTCGCGCCCGCGGGGCGGGCATCGCGACGGTCATCGCCGCGCGCTGACCGTCGGCTCCGCGACCGACTGCTGTCGTGTCAACCTTCCAGGATAATGGACACATGCGACGAATCCTCTCGATCGATGGCGGCGGCGTGCGCGGGATTATCCCGGCCGTCGTGCTCGCCGCGCTCGAGCGTCAGAGCGGCCGCCTGACGCGCGAGACGTTCGATTTCGTGGCCGGCACCTCGAGCGGCGCGATCCTGGCCGCCGGCGTGGTGGCCGGCATCCCGGCCGAGACGATGGTGCACCTGTTCGCCGAGCGCGCTCCGCGGCTGCTGCGACGGCTCCCGCTGATCAGCACGCTGCGGCGCGTGCTCAGCGGCTCGATGTTCGACACCACCGCCCTGCATCGGCTCATCCGCGACGAGCTCGGGCCGGAAGCCGGCGGCTGGCGGCTGAACGACGTGCCGGTCGACGTCCTGATCAGCACCAAGCGCCTGTCGGACGGCATGCCGTGGTACTTCGTGCGCGACAACCCGGCGAACTCGTGCCGTGCCGGCGACCAGCTGCTGGCCGACGTGGTCACTGCCTCGGCCGCGGCGCCGACCTACTTCCCACCATGGCCGGTGCCCGGCGTGGGCGAGCTGATCGACGGCGGGATGGGCGTGGCCGGCAACCCGGTCTACCAGGCCTGCGTCGAGGCCTTCGAGTTCACCGATGCGTATAAGCCCGCCTCCACCGTGGTGGTCAGCCTCGGTACCGGACGTGTGCTGCGCCGCCCGCGGCCGACCTGGCTCGGGTCATGGCTGGGCTGGCTCCTCTCCGAGCTGCTCCGCTCGCCGACCGAGCAGCAGACCGAGCTCGTGCATCGCCACTACGCCGAGGTGCGCTTCCACCGCATCGATGTCGAGCTTGCTCGTGACATCGGGCTCGAGGAGGTCGGCCGCCTTGACGCGCTCCGGGGCATCGGTGAGCGGCTGGCGGCGACCGTTGACTGGCCGGGTCTGCTCGACGGCCGGGACGACCGCTACCTGGTGACGAGCGATCGGACGCTGCCGCGCGAGTACGCCAGCGTGGTGTGAGACGCCGCGGGCGGCCCCGGGCTGCCGTACGCTTCGAGCATGTCCACACCATCGGTTCGATTCCTCGACGCGCCGCCGGCCGCGGCTGACGTCGTCATCGTGGGCGGCGGCATCGTCGGCTGCGCCACGGCCTTCTTCGCGGTGCGCGCCGGGCTCAACGTGGTCGTGCTCGAGCGCCGGCCGGCCCTCGCCACGCTCACCACGCCGGCCTCGACCGGCGCATTCCGCCTGCAGTTCGATAACCCAGAGGAGATCGCCATGGTCCGCGAGGCCGTCGAGCTCTTCGACGACTTCGCGGAGCGCACCGGCCTCGACGGCTGGGACCTTGACGTGCGCCACCAGGGCTACCTGTTCTGCTCGCTGACACCCGAGACGATCGAGCGCTCGCGGCGGCTGGTTGAGCGCCAGCACGCGTGGGGACTCACCGACGTCGAGCTGCTCACCGGCGACGAGGCGCGCCATCGCTGGCCGTTCCTGTCAGCGGGCGTGCTGGGTGCGCGCTACCGCGCGGCCGACGGTTGGCTCGATGTCAAGCGACTGGCCCTTGGCTATGCCGTCGCGGCGAGCACCGCCCGCATGCCGGGCGCCCTCGGTCACGGTTCGGCCGTCTTCTGCACGAAGACCGAACTGACCGGCTTCCGCCTGACCGATGACGGCTCGCGCCTGATCGGCGTGCAGACCTCGCGCGGCGAGGTGAGCGCCAATGCCGCCGTGATCGCGGCGGGACCCTTCAGCGGCGTGGTCGCGTCGCTGGCCGGGCTCTCCCTGGCGATCGCGCCGACGCGTCGCCAGAAGATGGTGGTCCCCGAGCTGCCGCTGATCCCGCCTGATGCGCCGATGACGATCGAGGAGGAGACCGCGGCCCACTGGCGTCCCGCGCTGCGTGGCTGCCTGGCGCTGTGGACTGAGGCTGGCGCAGGCGCCTCGGAGCCCACCGAAGCGGTGCCGACTGACCCCGCGTGGGGTTTCGGTCTGCTCGATCCGACCTCGGACCACGCCCTGGCGCGAGTGACACCGTTCTGGAACGAGGTCTGGCAGCAGGGCACGCTGCACTGGTTCCTGCAGGCCGGGCAGTACGAGTACACCCCGGACCGGCGGCCGTATCTGGGTCCCGCCGGCCCGACCGGCCTGTTCGTGAACGGTGGCTACTCAGGCCACGGGATCATGGCCTCCGCCGGTGGCAGTCGCCGCGTGATCGACCTGCTGACCGGGGAAGCGGAAGCGGCCGTCAACCCGTTTCGTGTCGACCGCACCATGGACGCCCGCGAGCACGACATCCTGTGACCCTCGATTGGCTGTCGGTCAGCGCGCGGTGCTCCCGGTCGCAGCCCGTGCCATGACCAGCGGGTCGTATGCTGGCTCACGTGACGCTTCGTGCCCGCGCAGCCCAGATTCCGAGGCGATGGCCAACCGTCATGCTGGGACTGCAGGCGCTGGGCTGGCTGGTCAGCCTCATCGGCTTCACGTACTTCGCAACGCACCTCATCTCCGAATCGCTGCGAACCGGTGGCGTCGCCTACGACACGCACTCCTACGTCCTGGCGGGTCGGCACGTGCTCGAGCGGACAGGACTTTACGCGCCGGTCAACATCGGCGATCCCGGGGCCTTTCGGTACACGCCCACCTTTGCCGTGCTGATGGCGCCGATCGCTCTGCTGCCGGAGATGGTTGTCACCTGGGGCTATCGGCTGATCTGCCTGCTGTGCGTGCGCTACCTGGTCGGATCGTGGCGCGCGGTTGGCTGGAGCCTGCTCTTTCCGCCGCTGGGCGTCGAGCTGCTGGCGCTCAACCTGACCCTGCCGATCGCGGCGCTTGGCCGCCTGGCGCTCCGTCCGCCGCATCGTGGCGCCGGCTGGCTGCCCTTTGCCGCCAGCCTGAAATACGCCTCGCTGCTGCTGATGCCCTACCTGTGGCTGCGCCGCCCCGCCACGCGTCGGGCGCTGGTCATCGGCGTCGCGGCGCTGTTGAGCATCACCGCCGTCCACGTTCTGCTGGACCCGCTGGCGTGGCGCGACTTCGTTGGCGCCCTGCGGCAGCAGTCGGCCAGCGCCAACACGGCGCCGTTCGTGGGCAACCAGCTCCTCAAGCTGGTGCCGTCGACCCTTGGTGATTTCGTGCTGCGATTCGTCCTCGCCGCGTTGCTGACCGGCCTGGCCGCCATGCGCCGATGGGACTGGCTCGCGTTCACCGCGGCGACCGTGGCGGTGCCGACCCTGTGGCTGGCGCGGCTCGCACCGCTGGTCGGGGTGCCGCGCCTGTGGTGGGAGGACCAGCCGGTTGTGCGTTCTGACCAACCGATGGCTCTGCCCGCGACCGAGCAGGCGTGATGATGCCGGTGGGCATTGCGCCGATGGAGTAACGTGCCGTTTCGGACCCGAGGAGACCGGATCAACCGGCTGGCCGATGCTCGTGCGGGGCGTTGAAGCCCCGTTTGGAGGAGTGACATTCATGCGCAGTAAGTTCGTGCGGTTCGCGGCGGCGGGGTTCGCCGTCATGCTCATGGCGACGGCATGCAGCTCGGCGCCGAGCGGCAGCGCCGGCTCCGGCAGCGCAGGTGGCAAGGTCGCCCTCCTCCTGCCAGAGAAGCAGACGGCCCGCTACGAGGCGGCGGACAAGCCGCTCTTCGAAGCCAAGTTCAAGGAGGTCTGCCCCAACACCCAGCTGCTCTACAGTAATGCCGGCGGCGACGACGCCACCCAGCTGAACCAGGCCGAATCGGCGATGACGAATGGGGCGACGGTCCTGGTCCTCGACCCCAACGACGCCGATGCGGCGGGCCACATCGTGACCGAGGCGACTGGCAAGAACGTCAAGGTCATCAGCTATGACCGTCTCATCAAGGGCAACTCGAAGCCCGACTACTACGTCGAGTTCGACAGCAACTCGGTCGGCAAGCTGCAGGGCCAGGCGCTGCTGGACAAGCTGACGGCCATGGGCAAAAGCAACGCCAAGATCCTGTGGATCAACGGCTCGCCCAAGGACAACAATGCGAAGCTCTTCGCGCAGGGCGCGCACAGCGTGCTCGACGGTAAAGTCCAGGTCGTCAAGGAAGACGCCATGCAGAACTGGAAGCCGGAAGAAGCGCAGGCCATCACCGAAGCCGCCATCGCATCCTTCGGAAAGGACGGCTTCGATGCCGTGTACGTCGCCAACGACGGTGGCGCCGGCGGGGTGATCGCGGCCATGAAGGCCAACGGCATGGATCCCAAGACCCATCCGGTCACCGGCCAGGACGCCGAGCTGGCCGGGATCCAGCGCATCATCTCCGGCGAGCAGTTCATGACGGTCTACAAGCCGATCAAGACGCTCGCCGAGGCGGCTGCTGCAGCCGCCTGTGACCTGGCCACCGGAAAGTCGGTCGACACCGCGACGTTCTCCGGCAAGGAGAACAACGGCACCGCCGATATCCCCACCCAGATCATCCCGGTCGTACCGGTCACCCTCGATGGCGCGGTCGCCGGAACCAAGTCGATTGTCGACTCGGTTGTCGCCGACAAGTTCTACACCGTGTCGGCTATCTGCACCGGCGACTTCGCTGCCGCCTGTGCGACGGCGGGCATCAAGTAGCTCAAGGTCCATTGCTGGCGGTCTCATCGTGAAGAGCGGGGAGCAGCCGCTCCCCGCTCTTCGTTCATGGTGGAGGTGTGCATGGCCGTGGCCCAGCGGGTGCCGCTGCTCGAGCTGAGCGGAATCCACAAGTCGTTCGGCGCCGTGCAGGCGCTCGCGGATGTCCGTTTCGACGTCTCGCCGGGCGAGGTCGTCGCCCTGGTCGGCGACAATGGCGCCGGAAAGTCCACGCTCGTCAAGGTCATCGCCGGGATCCATCCGATCGACTCGGGAACGATCCGCTGGGCGGGGAACGAGGTCAGGATCAACGCGCCGACCGATGCCACCGCGCTGGGCATCGCGACCGTCTACCAGGACCTCGCTCTGTGCGACAACCTCGACGTCGTGGCCAACCTGTTTCTGGGCCGCGAGGCGACGGGCCGTTGGGGCCCATTGGTGGTCATGGACGAGGTCTCGATGGAGCGGCGGGCGATCGCGACGCTGCGGCGGCTCGCCGTCAAGATCCCGAGCGTTCGCACGCCCATCGAGGCCCTCTCGGGTGGCCAGCGCCAATCGGTGGCGGTCGCCCGCTCAGTCCTGTGGGACAACAAGGTCGTGCTCCTCGATGAGCCGACTGCGGCGCTCGGCGTGGCCCAGACCAGGGAAGTGCTCGACCTCGTACGCCGCCTACGCGAGGAGGGGCACGCGGTCGTTCTGATCAGCCATAACCTCGGCGATGTCTTCGAGGTCGCCGACCGCATCACCGTCCTGCGTCTCGGCCGCTACGTCGGGACGTTCGACCGTGAAAAGGTCGGCAATGAGGAGCTGGTCGGCTATATGACCGGCGCGATAGGTCCAACCGCTCGATCCGACGACCAGTCCGTGGCAGCGGACGTAACGAAATGACCACCCTCGAGCGCGACCCACGCCTTGGAGTCGATGAGCCAGGGCTTGGCGGCGTGTTTGCCGGCTATCGGCGCCGCATCGCGTCCGGTGACCTTGGGCAGATGCCCGTTGTCCTGGGAATCATCGCCATCTGGGCGATCTTTGCGGTCGCCTCGGGCGGAAACTTCCTCAAGCCGGTCAACCTCGTCAACCTTGCGCTGCAGATGGCCGCGATTGGCACCATCGCGGTCGGCGTCGTGTTCGTCCTGCTGCTCGGCGAGATCGATCTGACCGTCGGTATTGTCAGCGGCCTCGCCGCCTCGGTCATGGCCGTGGTGAATACCAAGGCCGGCCTGCCTGGGCCGCTCGCCGTCGCCATCGGCCTGGGCGTCGGGGTCCTGATCGGACTGATTCATGGCTTCTGGATCACGCGCTTCAAGATCCCGTCATTCGTCGTGACCCTGGCCGGACTGATCGGCTGGCAGGGGGCGCTCCTGTTCGTGCTCGGTGACACCGGGACGATCAATATGCGCGACGACTTCGTCGTCGGGCTGGCGGGCACCTTCTTCCAGGGCGTCGCGGCCTGGATCATCGCTGCGCTGTTCGTGTTGTACGTTGCGCTGACAGGTATCGTCGGCCGCCGTCGTCGGCTCAGCGGCGGGCTTCCGGCTGAGGCGGCGATGGTGGTCTGGATCCGCGTCGTGGTGGTTGCCGCCCTGAGCGCCGCGACCGTGCTCGTGCTCGGTGGCGACCGTGGGTTGCCGCTCTCGCTGGTCTTCCTGCTGGGGCTGGTGCTGATCATGGATTACGTCGTCAGCCGCACCCGCTTCGGCCGGATGATCTACGCCGTTGGCGGCAATGCCGAGGCAGCGCTCCGATCAGGCATCCCGGTCGACCGCGTGCGCGTCGTGGTCTTCGTCCTGGCGTCGCTGTTCGCCGCCTGGGGCGGAATGCTCGCCGCCTCGCGATTGCTCGCCGTCAACCAGTCATCGGGGAGTGGCGTTGAGCTCCTGAACGCGATCGCCGCCGCGGTCATCGGCGGAGCGAGTCTCTTTGGCGGCCGGGGCACCATCTGGGCGGCAGTCATCGGGATTCTGGTCATCCAGTCGATCTCCAACGGGATGGATCTGCTCTCATTCCCGTCGCCGGTGAAGCTGATGGTCACCGGTGCCGTGCTGCTGGCCGCCGTCACGATTGACGCCCTGGCGAGGCGCGGCAGGGCGTCAACGGGCAGATAGCGCAACGGCGACGCGGCCACCCATCGGTTCCGTGTCGCCGGAAACCATGGGCGACCGCGTGGCAGATATCGTCTAGCTGGTCGCGGTCCCCGCCGCCTGCGGCCGTCGCGCCTCGGGATGCTCGAACTGCATCGTGGTGCCGCACGAGCACACGTATTGCTGCTGCCCGTATCCCTTCGTCGTGTCACCAATGTGCTTGATCATCGTCTCGCACTTGCAGGTTGGGCAGACGAGGTCGTCGCCGTCGCGGAAGTCCGTGCGCTGGTCCATGTGCTGATCTCCTTCGTGGATTGGTTCACCGACCTGCGCCGCAGGGGGCGTGCCACGAATCAGCCGGCGCTGTGGCGGCGCATGCGCGCACTTGTCCGGCGGACCGTTCGTCGACCCAGGATTGCCGCGGCGCACCCGATGCCCAGGGCCACGATGGCGAGCAGCCAGATCGCCGTCGGCAGTCCGGCATCCGTTGCGGGCGGAGCCGCCGCGCTGGCCGCTGCCTGCCGCACCTGCAGGACATCCAGGTTGAACCGTGTCTCCATCTGCGGACCGGTGGCGACGACGTGGACGACCCAGCCGCCCATGGCGGGAAGAGTCATCTTGGCGACGTAATGACCTGTTGCGCCGCTCGGCACGGCCGCTGCCGTGACCGACCGGTGTGTGCTCACCTGGCTGAGTGTGAAGCTCACCGCGCTGGCAACCACCGGGTTGCCGTTCTGGTCGCGCAGCGTCACGCCAAGCTGGGTGGGATCGCCGGCGCGCGGCGGTGGGCCCATGGGGTCGAGCGTCGCTTCGACGCCGGGGCCTTTGGCGACGACCGATGCGGCCGTGAGCAACGTCAGCGCGATGGCGGCGCCCAATGAAAGGAGTCGACGATTCATGGCTTGCATCCTCGAGTTGCGTGGATTCGGACGGGTCATCTCTCTTACACCGACGGCCGCGTGCCGGTTCCCCGCAGGTCAGCGCAGCGATGTCGTCACTCGCCGCGCGGCGTCGAGCGAGGGAGCGCCCTCGATCCGCAGGGTCAGCCCGGAGGTTTCCCAGATGAGCGTGTCGCCGACCAGGCCGAGGTCATCTGCGCGCGTGACATCAGCGCGACGTCACGAGCTGGGCCTCGAGCTCGGCGATCGGCCGCACCGAGCGCCCGCCGCTGGCACGCACCGTCACCTCGGCACCACCCGCAGCGAGCGATCGCGGCGAGATGGTGATGATCAGCGGCATGCCCAGCAGCTCGGCGTCGGTGAACTTCACGCCGGGGGATTCGTCGCGATCGTCGTAGAGCACCTCGACGCCGGCATCGGTCAACCGCTGATGAAGGCCGTCGGCCGCAGCGGTCACGTCTGCGTCGCGCGAGCCACCAATGACGACCAGGTGCGCCGCGTAGGGAGCGACCGACTCCGGCCAGACGATACCCTTCTCGTCGTGGTGAGCCTCCACCACGCACGCCAGGCTTCGACCGATCCCGATCCCGTAGCTGCCCATCACGATGGGATGCCGCTCGCCGTCTTCGCCAAGGTACGCCGCACCCAGCGCCGCGCTGAAGTCCGTGCCCAGCTTGAAGATGTTGCCGACCTCGATCCCGTTTGCCAGTTGCAGCGGCGATCCGCAATGCGGGCAGGCGTCCCGCGCACGCGCGGTAGCGACGTCGGTGACCACGTCGGGCGTGTAGTCGCGCGGCACGTTGACGTTGCGATAGTGGATTCCGTCGCGGTTCGCACCGGCAACCAGATTCGTGGATGCCGCCGCCAGGTCATCGACCACGACCAGCGTGTCGTGCGCACCGATCGGGGAGGCGTAGCCGGGCAGCATGCCCGCCGCCATGATTTCCTCCGGCCGCGCCGGTCGCAGCTCGGTTGCACCCGCGGCGTTGGCCAGCTTCGTCTCGTTGACGTCGAAGTCGCCGCGCACGACGGCGGTGATCAGGCGGCCATTCTGGTCGGCGAAGAAGGCCGCCTTGGCCGTCCGCTGCGCACCCACGCCGAGGTGCGCAGCAAGGGTCGCGATGGTGTTCTTGCCCGGAGTGTCGACCTCTTCGAGTGGTCGTTGCTCCTCGAGAGGTGGCACCGGCTGGCGCACGGTGGCGATCTGCTGGTTCGCGGCGTAGTCGCAGTTGTGGCACAGTACCAGCGTGTCCTCGCCCAGCGGGTTGAGGGCCATGAACTCGTGGGCCAGGCTGCCGCCCATCATCCCCACGTCGGCTCCCACGGCAATGGTCTCCAGGCCGATCCGCGCGAAGATCCGCTCATAGGCGCCCCGATGCAGCTCATAGCTGCGATCCAGCCCGGCCTCGTCGAGGTCACAGGAGTAGCTGTCCTTCATCACGAACTCGCGGACGCGGATCAGGCCGCCGCGGGCGCGCGGCTCGTCACGGAACTTGGTCTGGAAGTGGTACACGATCACCGGCAGCTGCCGGTAGCTCTGCACGATGTCGCGCAGCAGGTCGGTGACCACCTCCTCGTGGGTCATGGCCAGCACCATGTCGCGTCCCGCGCGATCCTTGAAGCGGACCATCTCCGGGCCGATCTTCGCGTACCGCCCGCTCTCGCGCCAAAGCTCCGCGGGATGTACGACGGGCATGCTCATCTCCTGTCCGCCGATGCCATCGATCTCCTCGCGGATGATCTGCTCGATCTTGCGCGCCACGCGAAAGCCGAGCGGCAACAGGGTGTAGATCCCCGATCCCAGCTGGCGCACGTAGCCGGCGCGCTGCAGCAGCCGGGCGGAGGGCATCTCCACCTCGTTCGGTGCTTCGCGCAGCGTGGTGAAGAAGAGCTCCGAGAGGCGCATGGGCCGCTGATTCTAGCGTCTGTCCCTTCCTGGCCGTTAGAGCCGTGGGCTGGCTATCGGAACCGGCAGACACAGGACGCTACCCCTCCGTCAGCGGCTGTCCCCCCAAGCGTGGCGGCTCCGAGACGCCGACCAGGTGCTCCGAGGCCCGCAAACGGTTCAAGGGAAGCAATGCGATCAGCAGCAGCACCAGGCTGGCCATCAGCAGGCCGTCGATGCCGCGCCATTCCGCCGCCTTGCCGCTCACCAACGCACCGATGATCTGCCCGAGCGCCAGGAAGACCGAGTACAGGCCCATGATCACGCCTCGATCGGACGGGTGGCTCTCGCTGATGTCGGCCAGCAGGCCCAGCGCCGCCGGCGTGGCACCGGCCAGCACGAAGAGACCCGCACCCAGCAGCAGCGCCAACAGCACCTGGAAGGGTTGGCCCCACGACTGGGAATGGTTCAGGCCGAAAACGGCGAGCATCATCAGCAGGCCGCCCCCTATGCCAATTCCGATGATCGTCGTGCGTCGAAATCGCTTGAACCGGTTTCCCCAATAGAACAGGCCGCCGAAGAAGACCAACATCGCAACGCCCATCCCGACGCTCACCTGGCTCGGCGCCAGGCCGCCCATCAGTTGCTGGTTCTCGAATCCGGGTCCGGGCACTTTCACCAGCTGGAAGACCGATTGGGTGGTCCACGCGCCGATCACCGCGTTCAGCGCGATCCAGGTCGGCGCAAGGAGCCACACGCTGGAGCTCGACAGCACGGCACGATAGCGAGCGAAGTTGAATCGCGGCGGCTGCACTGTGGCCAACGCGGCAGCCTCGTCACTGCCCGGAAGGAGCACGGCGGCGGGCCGCAGGTCGCTCACTCCGAAGCGATAGATGAGATAGGAGATGCCGTAGATGCCGGCATTCAGGAAGAAGGCATTGCGCCCGATCAGATCGTAGAGCAGGCCGGCGGCCACCACCCCCAGGCCGATTCCGGCCAGGGTCGCCGCTTCGAAACGGGCCACGGTGCGTCCGCGGAGTAGCTCGTCATGCGACGTGCTCAGGGCGATGTAGCCCAGGATCGAGGGAATGCTCGCCGCGCCGGCAGCCCCCTCGAGCAGTCGCGTCAGGCCCAGCAGCGGCAGGCTGGTGGTCAAGCCGGTGAGCGCCACCGCCACCGCGCCGAAGATGGGTCCCCACTGCATGACTCGATGCGCGCCCATGCGGTCGGAAAGGACGCCGAATCCCGGTGAGAGTATCAGCTCGGCCACGAAATAGGCGGCCGTCAGCAGGCCCACCACGAAGGCGCTCACCGACGGCCCGCCGTGCCGTGGCAGGTCGGCGAGATAGTAGAACAGCAGCGTCCCGGTCAGGCCGGTGCTGAAGCGAAGGCTGAAGGTGCCGACCAGGACGGCGGCGATGGACCGATGCACGCTGCTGCACAGGGTAGCGCGACGCCGTCGTCAGGCGAAGGTCATGCGAACGGATACCGCGGCGCGGCCGCCAACGCAACGCGACGTCGCCAGCGCCGTCGGCGACGCAGCCCCAGGCTCGCCATGGCCAGACCGTCGAGCCCGATGATGCCGCCGCCGACCACGATCACCCGCTCGCGTCCGGCCTGGACTGAGCCGATCCGGACCGATCGCGCTCGCCCGGCGGCGGCGTT